>JAICNG010000032.1 GCA_025931335.1 Gemmatimonadaceae bacterium
CCTCGCGCGCCGGACCAATGCCGCGATCGTCTCGACCTTTCTCAACCGGTCGCACACGATCGCCCTTCTCGCGAAGATGGTGTTCGCGCCGCGGATGCGGATCGCGATCAACGTGCACGAGATGCTGTCGGACCACCTCGGGCGTTTCTTCTCCCCCCTGGAACGACGGTTCATGCAGGGGTTCGTGAGACATGCATTCCCGCGCGCGGAGATCATCATCGCCGTGTCCGAAGGGGTGAAGCAGGATCTGGTTCGCCATTTCTCGATACCGGCCGAGCGTATTGTCGTGCTGCCGAATCCCGTCGACCTCGAGCGGATACGGCGCCTGGCTACCGAGCGCGTCGACGATGACGTGCCTCGCGACGGGGCGACGATCGTGGCCGCCGGCCGGCTGGTGCAGCTCAAAGGCTTCGACCTGTTGATTCGAGCGTTCGCGAGACTTCGTCCATCCCTCCACGCACGACTCCTCATCGTCGGCGAGGGCGACCAGCGCGCAGCGCTCGAGTCTCTGATCGGTGAGCTCCACCTATCCGACCGGGTTGCGCTGGTCGGCGCGCGGGCGAATCCCTGGAAATACATGGCGCGCGCCGACGTCGTGGCGCTCGCGTCGCGATCGGAGGCATTTCCCAACGTCATTGGCGAAGCGCTCGCACTCGGCCGGCCCGTGATCGCGACGGAGTGCTCGCCCGGCGTCGCGGAGTACCTCGATCGGGGACGGTATGGCGTGTTGGTTCCGCCCAACGACGTCGACGCCCTGGCGGCAGGGCTCGATCGAATCCTCACCGACGACGAGCTCCGGCGGCAGCTCGCCGCGCGCGCGCCGTCGCGGGTGGAGTCGTTCGCCCTTTCGCGAATCGTCGAGCGGTACGAGAGCCTGCTCCTCGCGGCCGGCCGCACATGAGCCGCATCGTCACGGTGTACAGCGGATCGCTGCGGCCGGCTCGCGAGGTCGAGATGGGTTTCATCCGATGGTATCGGATGTCCGAGGCCCTCGCCGCGCTGGGACACCAGGTCGATATCGCGAGCGCGGAGCTTTGGCGGCGCCTGTTCCGGACCGTCGAGCCGCTCGCGCCGAACCTGCGCATTGTCCCGCTCTCGCGCGTTCGATGGCGCGACTACGATGTCGTGAAGACCCTCTTTCACAGCGGCTTCGAGACGCTCGAGCGCCACCGGGGCGCCGATCATCCGTTCATCATCGCCAAGCTGGGGTCGGTCGTCGGACCGACGGAGATGGAAGGCATCTTCTTCCACGGGCAGCAGCGCGCGGAGATGTTTCAGACTCAGGAGCGAATCGCGCGCGTAAACCGGTACGTCACGTTGTTGAGCCAGCCCGCGGTGGACCTGTGGCGGAGGGTCCACGGCGCGGACCAGAACATCCTGGTCGTGCCGGGAGCCGTGAGCGCGAAGATACCACCGCCGCGACAGAGTCCCTACTCTCGCGATGGACGCTCGCCGGTGATCTTTGCGGGCAACTTCTATAGCCGGCATCGCAACAGTCAGCCCGAGGCGCATCAGACGCTTGCCGCCAAGCTCAACCGGCTCGGCGCCCTCGTTCATGAGCGCGGCGCGCGTCTCTACGTCGTGGGCACGGGCGACCGACGCAGCCTCGATGCGCGGTACGTCACGCACTGTGGCGCCGTGCCTTACGAGGCCTCCTGGGACTACATCCATTTTGCCGCCGTCGGAATCGTCCTGACCGCCGGCGGTCGTATGCACAACAACGAGAGCACGAAGATCTACCACTACCTCCGTGCGGGCTTGCCGGTCGTGTGTGAGGCCGGGTTTCCGAACGACAACGTCGTGATCGAGTCGCGGCTCGGACACGTCGTCGAGAACGGCGCGCTGGAGGCGATGGCCGATCGGATCGAAGAGTCGGTGCACACCGCGTGGGATCGGCAGCACGCCATTCGCTACATCCTCGATCGGCACACCTGGGAAAAGCGCGCGGAGATCTACGACCGCATTCTCCGCGGTGCGTCATGACGGCGCCGATCTCGCCGGTTCGCGCCTTCCTCGCGAGCAGCCGTGCGCAGTGGCTGATCGCGGCGGTGTTGCTCGTCGCGTTCGCGCTGCTCGCGTGGCTACAGCGCGTTCCATCGCTGACGACCGCCAACGATGACGCGACCTACGTCCTGCTCTCGCGATCACTGCGCGAAGGCGCCTATAGCTCGATCCACCTCGTCGGGGCTCCGGTTCATACCAAATACCCGCCGGTGTTTCCCGCGCTGCTGGCGGTGGTGTCCACCGTGTTCGGCGAGTCGATCGATGCCTTCACGGCGATGAACATCGCGCTTGCCGCGGCCTCACTCGCGCTTGTGTTCGCGATCGCGAGACGGCGCCTGCCGCCAGCCGTCGCACTCGGCGCACTCGCGATCTGCGCGACGAGCCCGTTCCTTCAGGGTACGGCCGGGACGGTGATGAGCGAGCCGGCGTTTCTCGCGATCATCGCGCTCACCCTCTGGATCCTCTCACGGGAACCGCTCACGACCCGCGGCATCGCTCTCGCCTGTGTGTGCGCGGCGGTAGCCGCCCTCACGCGCACGATCGGGGCGACGCTCGTCCTGGCGGTCATCGCGTTGCTGTTGTTCGAGCGACGCTGGCGCTCGGCCGCGGTGTTCGGGGGAGTGCTCGCGCTGCTCGTCATCGCGGCGTCACTGTGGCTTCGCGCGCACGCGATGCCGGAGCTCGCGGCAGACTACCTCACCGAGGCGACGGACCCTGGCAACCAAACGTCGCCGAACACGGTCGCGATTGTCGGCAGACGGTTGGCCCTCAACGGACAGGTCTACGCCGGCAGCCTGCTCTGGCTGCTCTCGCTGCCGACGGTGAGCGGAACGGTGATCGACAACCTGCTGTGGCTTGTTATCGTTGCCGTCGCGCTCGCTGCCGGCCTGTGGCTCTTCTGGCGCCAGTGGCGAATCGTCGCGCTGTTCGCGCTCATCTACGGCGCGCTGATCCTCGCATGGACGTGGGCGATCGGCCGGTTCCTGATCCCGTTGTTTCCCCTGATTTCGCTCGTGCTCCTGGCCGGCCTGCACTCGCTCTTCGCAAGGGGGGGCCCGCGCGCCGCGTCGGCCGCCGTCATCGGACTCACCGCCGTCATCGGAATCACGGGCGTCGTGCGGAGCGCGGACCGGGTCGCCATCAGACAGCAATGCGATCGCGAGAGCGCGATGGAGTCGCCGTCGTGCTTCAACGTCGATCAGCTGAGCTTTTTCGCCGCCGCGCGATACGTCGGCGAGCATGCGCCCGCGTCGGCGATCGTGGTGAGCGCCAACGAAGCGACGGTGTTCTACCTCGCCAATCGCCGCCTCGTCCCCGCCGATTCCATGAACGCGGTCCCCCGCGCACGCGCCGCCGACTTCCTTCGCCAGCACAACGTGTCGTACGCGGTGCTGCATCACGTCGCGTTCGCCGCGATCCAGATGTCGACGCGCCTGGCGGGCGCCTGCGATCATCTCGAGCCTGTGGCCGAGTTCCCACCGAGGACCGTCGTCTTCCGAGTGCTTCCCGCCGCATCGCTCGACACGCGCGCGTGTGAGATTCTACGGGAGTACTCCGAGGACGCGGGGCGCTTTCTGCCGCAGATTTTCTGAGGGCCCCGAGGTTCTGCGCGCGACGAACGTGGCTGTTGTCCCAGGCGGCCCCGGACAGCCGAAACGCGAACCGCTGTCCGTGGCCCCGGCGTTCGGAGCTCTAGGATTCGTGAAGCCCCTCAAACAGGGCATTTCGGGAATTTTCGAGAACGATCGCGGTGACAGGGCCACGGACAACCGAAACTGCCAAGAGACCCGTATGACAACACGAATTGCCCGAATGGCTCCTGGCGCCGCGCAACCCTCCGCACGCAAGCCCAACGGCACATTGTTGTTCTGGAGAGCCGTGATCGAAGCGCAGGACGCAATGCGCGTAATTCATGTTGTTATTCGGGTCAGTCGGCAGTTCAGCCGTCCGTGGCCGCTTGCGAACCGAAGCCAGGCGTCAGGCAAAGCCCCAATTCCCGAAGAATCTCTTCTTTTCTAAAGGCCTTTGAAGTTGCAGGATCTCTGTGAGTCCCTGTGACCGTGTCTGTGCCCTCTGTGATACGCTGTTACGGCTCGTTGCGAGAAGATCTTCCCGTACCGCAGCCTGAACACGAGGTGTTGCGAGGGAGCATCACCGCGTGTTCCCGGTGCGACGTCAAAGGTCACGCTGACGCGAACCGACCCCGAGGCGCGTGGGCCAACGTGCCAACTAAGTCGCGCCCCGCAAAGCTCTTAAGCCGCACATTGAACGGCGACGCTCGCCGCTCCTGACCCGCCCTTCGCGGGCCGGGAAAATGCTCTCCCCGCAGCGCCGCACACGCGACCCACCGCACGCCCACCCGCTCCGGAGTTTGCGTGACCCTGGGAACACGGCCGCTCCCCGAGCCGGCCGAGACGAGCGACTTCGACGCCGAGCGCTCGCCTTGCCGTACAGTCGATCAGCTCCGCGCCGATGATCACGTCGTGATCGCCGGGGCGGGGCCCGCCGGCCTGACGGCCGCTTATCTCCTCGCCAAAGACGGCGTGCGCGTGACCGTCCTGGAAGCGGACGATGTCGTCGGCGGAATCGCGCGAACCGTCGAATACCGGGGATACCGGTTCGACATCGGCGGCCATCGCTTCTTCACCAAGATCGCGCCCATCGAAGCGCTCTGGCGCGAGCTGCTCGGCGACGAGTTCATCAAGGTGCCGCGGCTCTCCCGGATTCACTACAAGGGCCGCTATTTCGACTACCCGCTCAAGGCCACGAACGCGCTACGCGGCCTCGGCCTGCTCAACACCATCCTGGTCCTCGCGAGCTACGTGCGCGCCCACCTCTGGCCGAGCAAGGTCGAAGAGACGCTCGAGCAATGGGTATCGAATCGGTTCGGACGCCGGCTGTACGAGATCTTCTTCAAGACCTACACGGAGAAGGTCTGGGGAATCCCATGCTCGGAGATTCGCGCCGAGTGGGCGGCCCAGCGCATTCAGGGCCTGTCGCTGTGGAAGGCGATCTGGTCGGCGACGACGCTGCAGCGACGCGCCGAGACCATCAAGACGCTCATCCACGAGTTCGACTATCCGCGACTGGGCCCCGGACAGATGTGGGAGCGGGCGCGCGACCGCATCGTCGAGATGGGCGGCGAGGTTCGCACCGGCCATCGTGTCATCAAGCTCGAGCGCTGTGATGGGCGCGTCGTGGCGGTCCAGGCACGCAACGGACACGGCGACGTGCGCATCCCCGCCGACCATTTCATCAGCACGATGCCGGTCGGGGAGCTGGTGCACGCGTGCCGGCCCGAGGCACCGCGAGCGGTGCGCCGCGCCGGCGACGGGCTGAGCTATCGCGACCTTCTCGTCGTCGCGCTCATCGTGAGGCAGCGCCATCTCTTCCCGGACAACTGGATCTACATTCACACGCCAGGCGTCCGCGTCGGTCGCATTCAGAACGTGAACAACTGGAGCCGCGCCATGGTCCCCGATCCCGAGACCAGCTGCGTGGAGCTCGAGTATTTCTGCTTCGAGGGCGACGAGCTGTGGACCCAGAGCGATGAGGAGCTGATCGCGCTCGCGCGGCACGAGCTCGCGCAGCTTGGCCTCGCCAATCCATCGCTCGTCGTCGACGGCACCGTCGTGCGTACGCCCAAGGCATATCCGGTCTACGACTCCACGTACCGATCGCACCTCGGCGTGGTACGCCGGTGGCTGGATGGCATACCCAACCTGCACACGATCGGCCGTAACGGGATGCACAAGTACAACAACCAGGACCACTCGATGCTCACCGCGATGCTCGCGCTCGACAACATGCGCGGCGCGGCGCACGACCTGTGGGAAGTGAACACCGACTACGAGTACCACGAGCATCAGCGAGTGAAGGAGCCCGTCGTTCGCTCAGCGCCGAGCGGCGCGCGCGCGCGGTCGCTCGGACGCCGCTGGCTCACGCCGCAGGCGGAGGTGACGTGAGCGCACGTCCCCTCGCGCTGTCGGTGATCATGCCGGCGCGGAACGAGGCGGAGACGCTCCCGTGGTCGCTCGCCGCGCTGCTGCGAAGCGACCTGCCACGACAGGACTGGGAGCTCATCATCGTGGACGACGCGAGCGGCGATGCCACCGCCGAGGTGGCACGTCGTTATGCCGATCGCGTGATCGAGCTTCCCGGCCCACGTCCCTTTGGTCCCGCGTACGCGAGAAACCGCGCCGCGGCTGCTGCGCGCGGCGAGATTCTCGTCTTCATCGACGCCGACGTCTGCGTCCACGGCGACACCCTCCGCCGGTTCGCCGAGCTGTTCCGCGATGACCCGAGCGTCGGTGCCGCGTTTGGCTCGTACGACGCCAACCCGACCGCGCCCGGCCTCGTCTCGCAGTACCGCAATCTCCTTCACCACCACGTGCATCAGCGGAGCGGAGGCGATGCCGACACCTTCTGGGCCGGGTGCGGCGCCGTGCGACGCAACGTGTTCGTCGAGGCGGACATGTTCGACGAATGGCACTACTCACGACCGCAGATCGAGGACATCGAGCTGGGGGCGCGGATTCGCTCGCTCGGCCACCGCATCGTGCTTCGCCCGGAAATCCAGGCGACCCACCGCAAACGATGGACGCTCGGCGCCGTGATCCGCACGGATCTCCTCGATCGCGGAGTGCCCTGGACGAGACTGCTCGTCCAGCGCGGATCGGTGATGCGGACGGCGACCCTCAACCTGAAACGCGTCGAGAAGGTGAAGACCGTGCTGGTGTGGGGCGCCGTCGCGTGCGCGACGGTCGCGCTCCCAACGCGCGACTGGCGATGGCTCATCGCAGCTACCGTCCTCTTGCTCGTCGTGATCGCCGGGAGCGCCGGTGTCTACGCGTGCTTCGCGCGCGTGCGCGGGTTGTGGTTTGCGCTGACGACCATTCCCCTGCAGCTGCTCTACTATCTCACGAACGGCGTGTCGGTGGGCATGGGTTGGCTGGTCCACCACACCGTCGGCGAGCCAAGGCCCGATCCACTCATCGAGGCGTACACGGAAGTCGGAGCGGTCCTCGACCCTCCGCTCCCCTCCCGACGCCGTCGTGACCCGTGGCGGGAGACGGCGACCCCATGATGAAAGAGCCCTGCACCGCGATCGCGGTGCAGGGCTTCTTCATATCCGAGCGCGCGGTCACGCCATGGTGCGGAGGTACTCGGCGAGACGCTCGTAGCTGACGTCCATTCCCTCCTTCATTCCCGTCTTGAGCGCTGCGTCCCGCGCCTCCTTCGACGGATACAGGATTGCGATCGTGATCGTCGTCCTGCCTCCTCTTTCGGAGAACGAGAGCGTGTTCACCGTCTCCGGCCACTCCGGTCCCCACCGCTCCGTGTTGACCAGCCGCTCGGGCGGAACGACTTCCTTGTACACGCCCGTCATCGCCATCTCGGCACCGTCCGATTTGCGCCAGACGAAGTGCCACCTCCCGCCCGGGCGAAGATCGATCTCACAAACCGGCATCGTCCACCCCTCGAACCCGACCAGCCAGTTCTTCACGTGCTCGGGTTTCGTCCACGCATCCCACACGCGCTTGCGGGGTGCATCGACGACTCGGACAATGACGACCTCCCGATCGGATGGAGTCGTGAGCGTCGTGACACCCACCTTGTCTGTCATGGCCATGATGTTCTTCCTCTCGTTCCCGGTGGTCGATTCCTCAGGGGACCTGTCATCATTGCCCTTCCTCCCGCGCTTTCATGTGTTGTAGGTAGTTGTCCAGCCTGGCATAGCTGGCGTCCCAGAAGCGCCGGTAGTTCTCCGCCCATTCGGCGACCTCCTTCAGCGGCGCCGGCTCCAGCCGTCGAGGTCGCCACTGCGCTTCGCGTCCGCGAGCGACGAGACCAGCGCGCTCGAGCACGCGGAGGTGCTTGGAGATCGCGGGGCCGCTCATGTCGAAGGGTGCCGAGAGCTCCTTGACCGTCGCGGCGCCAGAGGCGAGGCGGGCCAGGATCGCCCGACGGGTCGGGTCCGCGAGGGCGGCGAAGGTGGCGCTGAGGCGGTCGGTAGGCATGGGCGGAATGTAACCCTGTGGTTATCTAACTAGCTGGTTATATACAACTCTTACGCGGGGCTGTCAAGCCGGGCGCGTGCGATACGAGTCGGCGGCTTGCGCCACCCTGAGCAACTCCGTTCATTCGGAGCTCGATCTCGCTCCAACCGCACTCTTCACTTCGTGGGAGAACGATTATGCGTCGCGTCTACACGTCCCTGTTGGTGGCGACCGCCGTCATTGTCACGACCGGCGTCGCCCGCGCTCAGGATGCATCCCGCGCCGTGGCGAAAGGCGGCATCACGATCGCGGGATGGACGGGGAAAATCGATGCTCGCGAGGCGGCGAGCGGGCAGACGCTCGAGAACGCGAAGCTCGCCAAGGAAGGCGACGTGCTTCACGTGACCACCGGCCCGGCCGTGACGTACTGGAATCCGGCCAACAAGGCGACGGGGAGCTACACCGTGAAGGCGACGTTCCACGAAGCCAAGTACATGGCGCTGAACAACCACCCGCACCCCTACGGGATCGTCGTTGCCGGCAACGACCTGGGAACCGACGGTCAGAGCTATCTCTACTGCGCCGCCTACGGCAACGGGAACTTCATCGTCCGTGGCTTCGGGCCGGAGCCGTTCCAGATGAACGGCCGCCGCGGCGAAGCGCATGCCGCCGTCAACAAGGCAGCGGGGCCGGGCGAGCCGGTGACGCAGGAGATCGCGGTGACGGTAAATGACGACAAGGTCGAGTGCGCGATCAACGGCACCGTCGTCGCCAGCTATGACAAGTCCGCGGTCGTGGCCCCCGGGAAGCTCAAGTCGACCGACGGCGTGTACGGCATTCGCTTCGCGCACAACACGGAAGCGACGGTGAGCGGCCTGACGCTCACCAAGCATTAGGACCGCGCCGGATACCCGTCGCCCGCCCCGGCTCGTCTTGCGGAGAGCGCACATGACACGCGTCATCTCACAGGTCAGCGCCGTCGCGCTGGTCATCGGCATCGTCCCCGCCGCGTCGCTCGCCCAGCAACAGGGACCGCAGCCGTTTTTCGTCGGGAGCCCTCTCGGCCTGCCCGTCACTCCGGCCGCCGACCGGGCGTTCGAGCCGATGTCGTCGAACGTAAAGGTCTACGGCGCCATCTACTCCGCCGAGAGCTGCTCGTACGACGCGGAGCGCGGGCTGATCGTGGTGCCGAATCGCGGCGTTCCGCAGAGCGTGCAGGCCAACAACGCCTGGGTGTCGCTCATCAACCACGACGGATCGGTGCACACGGCGCGGTGGATTGGTGTGCAGAGCCCGGCCGAGCGAGCGAACCTGACGCCGCCACTGGTGCTGAACGAGCCCTTCGGCAGCGACATCGCCAATGGCATGCTGTACGTCGCCGACCGTGACGGCGGGACTGGCCCGAGCGATCCGAGCGTCGCCGTCATCCGCCGCTTCGACATGCGCACGGGCGCGCCGGCAGGAGAGGTTCGCGTCCAGGCTGTCGACTGGATCAACGACATCGAGGTCGCGGACGACGGGACGATATACGCCACGAAGTCGGGGGATCTCGGCAACACACCGGATCCCGCGACGTGGCAGGTCTGGAAGATCGCGCCGAACGGCACGGCGTCGATCTTCGTGCAGGGCGCGCCGCTCTTTCAGCCTAACGGCGTCGCCTTCGATCCGCGGGGCAACATTGTCGTCGTCAACGTCGGCAACGCCAATGTCCTGACTTTCTCCCCTGCCGGGCGGTTGCTCGGCACCGAGCAGGCCGCACAGGCGGGGAGCGATGGTCTCGTGATCATGCCGGACGGCACGAAGTACGTGAGCAGCGTGCGGCAGGGCGGTGTCTCTCGCATCCGTCCGGGGAGGCCGGCGGAGCTCATCGCCCGGAACATCCCCAGTGCCGCCTCCATGTGCTACGACGCCGGCGCGAACCAGCTGGTGATCCCGATGAACCCGAATAACGGGCTCGCCTTCGTGCGGATCGAGTAAGGTCGGGCGCAATCCTGCGAGGTCCCTCGGCGACGTAGCACGACGAGCTATGTGACTTCGCTGGACTTGTCGGCGTCTACTTTGCATTGTAGAGTACTCTACACACCCCCGCGATCGAGGTCCCACCTTGCAGCTCAGCATCCGCAACATCTCCAAGACGTACCCGAACGGCGTGCGCGCCCTCAATGACGTCAGCCTCACTATCCCGCCCGGTATGTTCGGGCTGCTGGGGCCTAACGGCGCGGGGAAGTCGACGCTGATGCGCATGATCGCGACGCTCCAGGACCCGGACGGGGGCTCGATCCAGCTCGGTGAGCTCGACGTGTTGCGCCAGAAGGACGAGATCCGGAAGACGTTAGGCTACCTGCCGCAGGAGTTCGGCGTCTATCCGAAGGTGAGCGCGGAGGAGCTGCTCGATCACTTCGCGTTGCTCAAGGGCATTGCCGAGCGCCGGGCGCGCAGAGAGGTCGTCGAGGCGCTCCTCCGCCAGACGAACCTGTGGGAGGTACGCAAGCAGAAGCTGGGAGGATATTCCGGCGGCATGAAGCAGCGCTTCGGCGTCGCCGTGGCGTTGTTAGGCAACCCTAAGCTCCTGATCGTGGACGAGCCCACGGCGGGGCTCGACCCGGCCGAGCGCGTGCGGTTCCTCAATCTGCTGAGCGAGATCGGGGAGAACAGCGTCGTCCTCCTGTCCACGCACATCGTCGAGGACGTGAGTGAGCTCTGCACGCGCATGGCGATCATCGACCGCGGCGAGATACTGCTCGAAGCCGAGCCCCTGCGCGCGATGAACGACCTCCGTGGCCGGATCTGGCGTCGCGTGATGTCGAAGGGCGAGCTCCCCGCGCTGGAGCCGGAGCACGCGGTGCTTTCGACGAAGCTCCTCGCGGGGCGCACCGTCGCACGCGTTCACAGCGACGCGGCGCCCGGCCCGGGCTTCGAGGCGGCGGAGCCGGACCTCGAGGATGTCTACTTCAGCGCGATGGCGGGGAGGATCGGACGGCGCCGCGAGCAGCCGGAACCGGCGGTGACCCCATGAAGCTCGGGGAGATCTTCCGCTTCGAGCTCGCCTATCAGCTGCGGCGTGTCCCGACCTGGCTCTACTTCGCGGTCCTGCTCTTCATCGTCTTCATCCAAACCACCCAGACCTTTGTTCCCGACGCACGCAGCGGCGGCTACTTCCTCAGTGCGCCGCTCATCATCGCGCAGATCACCGCCATCGACTGCCTGATATGGCTTCTGCTGGCCGCCTACGTGGCCGGCGACGCGGGCGCCCGGGACGCGGAAAGCGGGTTGCATCCCCTCATCCATACCGCTCCCGTCAGCAAGGCCGACTACCTCGGCGGGCGCTTCCTCGCTGCCTTCGTCATCAACGCGGGCCTCCTCCTCGCCGTGACGGCGGGGATGCTGATCGCACTCTACTCGGGCGCGGTGGACGCCGCCGTCCGCGGTCCCTTTCGGCCGGCGGCGTACCTCACCGTCTACCTGTTCATTGCGCTGCCGATCGTCTTCGTCATCACGGCGATCCAGTTCTCGTTCGCGGCACTCAGCGGTCGCGCCATCGCGAGCTACGTCGGCGCGGTCCTCCTCCTCGTCACCGTGCTCGTCGCGACCACGGTGCTGGCCCCTCTGCTGAAGCCCGAGGTGCTGCAGCTGCTGGATCTGTTCGGCATCGACGTCGCGGATGGGTGGGGTGGACAGACACCGGCTCAGGTGAATACGCAGCTGATCGGGCTGGATGGATCCTGGCTCGCGAGCAGGCTCCTGTGGGTCGGATTCGCTCTCTCGGCGCTCGCGTTCACCTACGTCCGGTTTCGCCTTGGGTCTCCTTCCGCGAGCACGTGGTGGGGTCGCGGTGCGCGACGAAGCGTTCTGCATTCGTCCACATCCGCGGACATGGAGACCCTGAGGACCGCTCCGATCTCCGTCCCGCACGCTCCGCGGACGTTCGGCCTCGCGGCCCGCGCGCGCCAGACGCTCGCCCTCGCGTGGACGTCCTTCGCGAGTATCGGGACGAGTTGGATCGGGCTCGTCCTGCTGGCGATCGTCGGGCTCCTCGCGTATGCGACCGTCCTCGACTCCCCGCAGAACCTGGGCGTTCCGATGGCCCTCAGAACCGACTACGCCCTGAGGAACCTGACATTCCCCGACGTTCCCCCCGCATATCTGATCATCCCCCTGCTCATCGTCTTCTGGTCCGGCGAGCTGGTCTGGCGGGAACGGGAAGCAGGGGTGAGCGAGATCCTCGACGCGGCGCCGGTGCCGGAATGGGTCCTCCTCCTGGGCAAGTTCCTGGGACTCGCTCTCGTGCTGGCCCTGTGCATGGCCCTCCGCATGCTGGCCGGGGTGATCGCGCAGTTGAGCGCGGGCAGCTCGCGTCTCGAGATCGGGCCGTACCTGCAGATCCTCTTCGGGCTTCAGCTCGCCGACTACCTCCTCCTCGCCGTGCTGGGTCTCGTGATCCACGTCGTGGTGAATCAGAAGCACGTCGGCCATGTGGCGACGCTCGTCGCTTGCGTTCTCTCTCTCGCCGGAACCGAGATCACGAAGCTCCACGAGCTGCTCGTCTATGGATCTACTCCCGGATGGTCGTACACGGACATGCGCGGCTTCGGCGGGTCGGTCACGCCGTGGCTGTGGTACAAGCTCTATTGGGGCCCGTGGGCCCTGCTGTTCCTGGGGGTGGCGAGGCTGCTCTGGGTGCGGGGACGGGAGGGGCGACTCGGCATGCGCCTGCGGACCGCGCGCCGCCGCTTCACGCGGCGGACGGCCTGGGCGGCCGCGGGGGCGGCGGCGCTCATTCTCGGGACGGGCGGGTTCATCTACTACGACACGGACGTGGTGAACGACCGCGCAACGACCGACGAACAGATGGAGCGGCTCGCCGAGTACGAGCGGCGCTACGGGCGCTTCGAGGGAATCCCGCAGCCGCTGCTGACGGGGACCAGCCTGCGCGTGGAGATATATCCAGATCGGCGGTCAGTCGAGATCCGTGGTACATACCAGCTGGCGAACCGTACAGGTCTCGCCATCGATTCGATCCATCTCGCCACCGCCGCGGAGGTCGAGACTGGCGCGGTGACCTTCGACCGGCCAGCCGCCACCGCGGTCGCCGACGACACGCTCGGCCACCGGATCTACGCGCTCGAGACGCCGCTCCAGCCCGGCGACTCTCTCGAGCTCCACTTCGAGGTGCGATTCGCACCGCGCGGCTTCGCCAGCCGTGGTATCCAGGCCCCCGTGGCAGCGAACGGGACCAACTTCACGAATGCGTGGCTGCCCGCCATCGGCTATCAGCCGTTCCGCGAGCTGAGCGACGCGGAGATCCGGCGGGAGCTCGGGCTCGCTCCTCGCCCGCCAATCCCCTCGCTCGATGACCCCGCGGCGCGCAACGTCGTTAGCGGGATCGAACGGATCGCCTTCGAGGCCGTCGTCGGGACGGACGACGATCAGACCGCGATCGCGCCGGGGACGCTGCGCCGCACGTGGACGGAGGGCGGGCGCCGCCACTTCCACTACGTAGCCGACGCCCCCATCGGGAACGAGTACTTCTTCTTCTCCGCCGACTACGCGCTGCATGAGGAGCGGTGGAATGGCGTCGCGATCCAGATCTTCCACCACCCGGAGAGCCGCGGAAACCTGGACCGGATGGTTCGGAGCGTTCGAGCCTCGCTGGACTACTGCGCCAAGCGCTACGGTCCCTACGAACAAAGCTACGTCAGGCTGGTCGAGATTCCCGGCCAGGGGGTGGGACTGCACGCCGAGACCAGCACGATCACGTATCGGGAGGGGTTCGCCCTCCTGCGTCCGGAGGACGACTCGCGCGGCTTCGATCTGGTGTTCGCGGTGCTTGCCCACGAGGTCGGGCACCTGTGCGGCGCGGTGAGCTACGCCCGCGTCGAGGGCGCGGGGGTTATGAGCGAAACCCTGGCGTGGTACCGCGCGCTGGGGGCTGTGAGGGAAGCCCACGGCCAGGAGCACCTGCGGCGGCTCCTGAGCTGGATGCGGGAGCCGTACACGATTCCGCCCGTACGCGCTGCGGTGCCGCTCCTTCGCGGCGGCGGCGAATACGGCGTCAACCGCAGGGGCCCGTTCGCAATGTACGCACTGAGCGAGTACATCGGCGAAGACCGAGTCAACGCTGCACTCCGGCGCCTGCGCGAGGCGCATCCTTCGGCAGAGCCTCCGCTGCCGACCACGCTCGATCTCTACCGGGAGCTGCAAGCGGTCACCCCGGACTCGCTCCAGTACCTCCTCCACGATCTCTTCGCGGCGAACACTCTCTGGGAGCTCGAGACGGTGCGAGCTGTGGCGGAGGAGACGGGAGCAGGGGCCTGGCAGGTGACGCTCAACGTGCGCGCGGGCAAACTCGTCGTGGACACCGCGGACGTCGAAACCGACGTGCCAATGGGCGACTGGGTACAGATCGGCGTCTTCGCCCGCGCCGAGGAGGGCGAGGAGTTAGGCGGGCCTCTCTACGTGCAGATGCATCGCGTCCGCGGCGGCGATCAGACGATCACGGTGACGGTGCCACGAAAGCCCGCCCGCGCAGGCATCGATCCCTATCACCTGCTTATCGACCTCGAACTGGACGACAACGTCAGGGACGTGACGACTACGCGGGGTCCCCGACCATAACGCTGCGCACGCTCTTCCCGATGGGCGTCGACGCCACTGACCCGGCTGTGCGGTCATGAAGCTGTGGGGGATCTTCCGCTTCGAGCTCGCCTACCAGCTGCGACGTCCATGGCCGTGGCTCTGCATGGCGGCTCTTCTCGTGTTCGCCTTCGTGAATACGAGAGTGGCTGTCGTCCCGGTCACGCTTCCCCAGGACTTCATTCTCAACTCGCCATTCATCCTCGCGGTGGTCTCGGTGTTCAGCTGCCAGATCTGGCTGCTGATCGCCCCCGCCATGGCCGGTGAGGCGGCTGCGCGTGACGTGTACACGGGGATGTACCCCCTCACGTACACGAGCCCCGTCAGGAAGGCCGAGTATCTGGGTGGGCGTTTTCTCGCGGCCTTGGTCCTCAACGCGTTGATCCTGCTCGCGGTGCAGGTAGGCAGCCTCCTCGCCGCCTATGCACCTGGAGTGAATCCCGAGATCATCGGGCCATTTCGGCCGGCGGCACATCTGGCGGCCTACGGCTTGATTGCGCTGCCGAACGCATTCATTGCGACTGCGATCCAGTTCTCCGTCGCTCTGCTGAGCGGGCGCCCGATGGCGAGCTACGCCGGCAGTATGGGCCTGTTTTTCTTCTCCTACCCGGTGACGTTCGTCCTGTATTTCTCGCCTTTGCAGAAGCTGGCGCTCCTGGCAGACCCCATTGGCGTCATGGCCATCATGAACGAGATGATGAGCGACTGGACCATCGTCGAGAAGAACGTCCGCATGTTCACGCTCGAGGGTCCGATGCTCTTGAATCGGCTGCTCTGGGTCGGCATCGCGGTCCTGACGCTCGCGTTGGTCTACCTTCGCTTCCGCTTTGCGCATCGCCCTGCGCTGAGGGCACCCGCCACTGATCTGTGGAGCCGGCTCGCGCGACGGTTCGCGGCGAAACCCCTCGCGCCGAACACCGCCCCCGCGCCGATCGCGATCTCTGTCCCGCCGGTGCGCCAGTCGTTCGGCCTCACGACCAATGTGCGCCAAGCGATCTCGATCGCGCGGTCGTCTTTCTGGATGATCGCGAAGAGCCCGCCCGGGCTCTTCCTGCTGGCAGTCTTTCCGATGTTCGTCGTGCTGGTGCTGAACATGGAATCGGGGATATGGGGCATTCAGATGCTTCCCCGCACGGGGTACATCCTGGCGAAGCACATTACCGCCGCCCTGACGTATTTCGCTGATTACCGGGTGATCGTACCGCTCCTCATCGTGTACTTCGCCGGCGAGCTGGTCTGGCGGGAACGTGATGCGGGGCTCAGCGAGAACGTCGACGCTACGCCGGTTCCGGAATGGGTCTTCTTCTTCGGCAAGTTTCTCGGACTCGGCCTGGTACTCACCGCTTTCATGGTGAGCCTCACCGCGGCTGGCATGCTCGCCCAGACACTCATGGGCTACCACGACTTCCAGGTGGGCCTGTACCTCCAGATCCTGTTCGGGCTTCAGCTCCCCGAGTACCTGCTGTTTGCCGTGCTCGTGCTCCTGGTGCACGCGCTGGTGAACCAGAAGCATGTCGCGATGCTGGTCGCACTGATGGTGTACTTCCTCATCGTCTTCTCCTCCGTGCTCGGCGTCGAGCACAAGCTGCTCGTGTATGGCTCGAGCCCGGGGTGGTCCTTCACGGACATGCGCGGTTTCGGTGGGTCCGTTGGTCCGTGGCTCACGTTCAAGCTCTATTGGGCGGCGTGGGCGGCGCTGCTGGCGGTGGCGGCGACACTGCTTTGGGCGCGTGGATGGGAGCCTGCTTTCCGGACGCGCGTGCACACGGCGCGACTTCGCTTCACCGGCAGAACCACGGGCGCCGCCGCGGTGGCGGTGGCGCTCATCCTCACGCTCGGCGGCTTCATCTTCTACAACACCAACGTGCTCAACGAGTACATCACGGCCGATGAGCTGGTTGAGCGCCGCGCCGCCTACGAGAAGCGCTACGGGCAGTACGAGGGGATTCCGCAACCCGTGCGGGTTGCTACGAATCTGCGCATCGAGATCCATCCCGACCGCAGAGCAGCGACGATCGACGGCAGCTACCGACTCGTGAATCGGAGCGCAGTGGCCATCGACTCCGTGCATCTGGAGCCGGCGTTCTATGTCAAAACCCACGTGACGTTCGATCGTGCTTTCCGTCAGGTGGTCGCGGACGACGAGCTCGGTCACGAGATTTACACGCTCGAGGAGCCGCTACCGCCCGGCGACTCGCTGACGCTCAGCTTCGACGTGAGGCTCGAGCCACGCGGCTTCACCAACAGTGGTCCCCGCACCAGCGGAGCGGGTACAGCGATCCTCGAGAATGGCACCTACCTCACAAGCGGTGCGCTGCCGGTCATCGGCTACCAGCCGCTTCGCGAGCTCTGGAGCGCAGAGGAGCGGCGCAAGCACGGTCTGCCGCGGCAGGTCACTCTCCCCCCGCCTGGGGACATCGATCCGAGCGTCGTGGCGAACGCGCCGGCTACCTTCGAAGCGATCGTTGGCACCGACGACGATCAGGTCGCTGTCGCGCCCGGCGAGCTGCGTCGCACCTGGAGCGAAGCCGGGCGCCGCTATTTCCACTATGTCAGCGACGTCCCCATCAGCGGCATGGATGTGTTCGCGTCCGCCGACTACACGGTACATCGCGAACGATGGAAGGACGTCGACCTCCAGCTGTTCGTTCACCCCGGCCACGCGAGGCAGATGGATCGCGTGCTCCGAGGCGCACGAGCGAGCCTGGACTATTATTCGGAACAGTTCGGTCCGTACCCGTATCGCTTCCTCCAGATCGTCGAGCAGCCTGGCGATTTCCTCGGCATGGGTGTCGACGGAAGCGGCGTCATCACCGGAGGGGAGGGCTTCTTTCTTCTCAACCCGGAGCGCGAAGGATTCGACGCCATTTTCGAGATCGTCGCGCACGAGATGGGGCACCAGTGGTGGGGCGGGCAGCTCAAGCCCGCGTTCGCCGAGGGAGGTGGCGTCATCTCGGAGAGCCTCGCGTGGTACTCGGCGATGCAACTGGTGAAGAAGGTGAAGGGCCGGGAGGCACTGCGCCGCTTCATGAGCTTCATGCGGCAGCCCAACCCGTGGCCGCCGATCCGCACGGGACTTCCGCTGCTCCGCGCGATGGATCCCTGGGCCAACTATCGCAAAGGCCCCTACGCGATGCACGCACTCAGCGAGTACGTGGGCGAGAAGCACGTGAACGGAGCGCTGCGCAGTCTGGTGGAGAGGAAAGCATCGTCCCTCGCCACGACACTCGATCTGTATCGAGAGCTTCAGACGGTCACGCCGGACTCGCTGCGATCCCTCCTACACGACCTCTTCGAGGTGAATGCCTGGTGGACGTTCGACACCAAGCGGGCCACAGCGGCGCAGACCGAAGCGGGCACCTGGCAGGTGACGCTCGAGGTGGAAGCGCGCAAGGTCGTCGCCGACAGCGCTGAGGTCGAACGTGAGGCGCCGATGAACGAGTGGGTAGAGATCGGGATCTTCGCCCCTGCCGAGCCGGGGGAGGTGCTTGGCAAGCCGCTGTACGTGCAGAAGCATCCGATCGCTTCCGGCCGACAGACGATCGCGGTAGCGGTCCCGCAGCAGCCTGCTCGCGCGGGGATCGACCCGTACAACCTGCTCGACTGGGAGGAGGGTGATAACATCGAGCCGGTGACGATCGAGCGCGCGAGCGCAAAGGAGTCGTCATGAAGAAGTGGCTGAGGCGCATTCGCGCGGCAGTGACCACGGGGTTGCTCTGGGCCGTGCCATGGGCGGTGGTCGCCGTCCTGATAGGGATGGTCGTGGATCCGGATGGGTCCATGGACGAAATGTGGTGGGTGATTGGCGCGTACCCTGGCTTCCTCGGCGGCGTGCTCTTTTCCATCGTGCTCGCGGTTGCGGAGCGCCGTCGAAATCTGAGTGAATTGTCGGTTCGGCGATTTGGTGCCTGGGGCGCCGTCGCCGGTCTAGCCATCGGCGTGCTTCCCTTCATGCTGGGAACGCCGAGTGCCCACATCGATGTTGCTCGGCTCGCGACCGTGGTCATCGTCTCCTTCACGCTGATGAGTGCGGCCTCGGCCGCCGGCTCGCTGGCGCTCGCGAGAAAGGCCGACAAGCGCAAAATGCTCGACGCCGGCGGGGACGCGTGCGACGCGAGGCTCGGCGACGGATGAATGACTGACACTTCGTCGTCCCGAAAGCCACTCGTGATCGATCCTGCCGTTCGCCCATACAGAGCGGGCAGCCTTCGGCGTCGCAACGGCTGCCCGTTTCCACTCCAAAATTCAATCCGCGCTTTATCTCACCATCTCCGCCTCACTCGCGGCGGGCATTGCCACTTGGCGCTCGTCTCGCGGCGATGCCTCCCATCCCTGAATCGCCGGCGGCAATCCGCCGCTCACGAGCGATGCACCGCCGTCGGCGTATATCGTCTGACCGGTAATCCAGCCAGCTTCCGCCGAGCAGAGCAGCGCCACGACATTGCCGATGTCGGCGGGCGTGCCTAACCGTCCCATCGGCGTCCATCCCTGTCCGTGCCACTCGCGCACCATGTCCTGCACCGCTTCCGGCAGCGAGTTGAGTACGCTGTCTTCCGTGAAGCCGGGACTCACGGCGTTCACGGTAATGCCGCGTCTGGCGAGGGCCACGGCGAAGTAGCGAACGAGCGACTCCATCGCCGCCTTGGCTGATCCCATGGCCACCCAGGGCAGCCAGCTGCCGGTGCGACTTCCGTCGGCATACGTCACGGCGATGATCCGGCCACCCTGACCCATGATCGTCGCCGCCTTCTGCACCTCGAGCAGAAACGCCTTGCCTTGTGAGTTGCACGCCGTATCCCATTTCTCAGCCGCGATGTCGAGCGGCGGCTCGTAGAACGTCGGGATCTCGCTCCGCGCATTGCTCACGAGAATGTCCAGCGTGCCGAACTCCGATCTCGTGCGCTGAATGAGGCGATCGATCGCGTCCGCATCGCACACGTCAACCTGCGTGACGAATCCATCCGAGCCGACCTCGCGCACCTGCTTCAGCACGTCCTTCGCCGATTGCTCGTTCTGGTAGTACGTGATTCCGACGTGGGCGCCGCGCTCCGCCAGCTTCAACGCGATGCCGCGGCCAATGCCGCGCGAGCTGCCGGTAACCAGGGCATTCCTTCCAGCGAGCGACATTGACCCTCCTTGGCGTTTCAGTCGTGGCGAACGTGGCCACCCGATGGGCCTCCCCTCACTGTCCCCGGAGCCGAATGTCCGTATAACGGACTCGCGGCACAAGTAGGGCTGACGCCTCAGGAGGGATGCGTTCGAGCTACACGCGACAATGCCAGGTGGGAGGAGAACCTGGTCGACATCGTCGCCCACGGTGCGGGTCCTACAGATACCAGGTGGAAACGCACCGTGCAATGCCTCGCCCTGGTCCGACTCGGCATGGCCACTGCTCCTGCATTGCGAGGCGCGCCGAAAATGGCGTATGCTGCGGCCGGGGGTGCGTCGCCTCCCGGACTTCACAGACCCACCGACCAACACTGGAGGCACCGATGTCCCATACCCGCCGCGACTTCATCGCCAGCTCGGCCGCTGCGGCGTTAGGCGTTGCCCTCGGACGGCCGGTCTACGCGTTCGCACGGAAGGGGGCGCAGGCACAACCCGTGTTCACGGCCGTGCGCCGCAACGTCGGGACGTTCACGATGCGCGGAGGCACCGTGGGCTGGCTGGTGAACGCTAGGGGCGTCGCCGTCGTTGACACCCAGTTTCCGGCCGAGGCGCAGGCACTGCTCGCTGGGCTGCAGTCGCGGTCGAACAACCACGGGGTCGATGTCCTGCTCAACACCCACCATCACGGCGATCACACCTCCGGAAACCCGGTGTTCCGCGGTAGCGCGCGGCGCGTGGTGGCGCACTCCCTGGCGGACCAGCACCTGCGTCGCGCACCCGGGGCGTCGCAGGCGCAGCAGCAGCCACAGAACGCGCCCGAACCGCTTTATCCTGACACGACCTTCACGCACGACTGGTCGGCCGAGGTCGGCGACGAGCGTATCGTCGCGCGACACCACGGGCGCGCTCACACGAGTGGCGACGCGGTGATCACCTTCGAGCGTGCGAACGTGGTCCATATGGGCGACCTCATGTTCCACCGGCGTCATCCGGTCGTCGACCGCGCGGCCGGTGCGTCGATGCGGAACTGGATGCGTGTGCTCGAGCACGTGGCGAACGCGCACGGGCGCGACACGATCTACATCTTCGGCCACGCGAACACGGGGCTTCCGGTCACCGGCAGCACGGCCGACCTTCTGCAGTTCCGCGATTACCTCGGTGCCGTCCTGGCGTTCGTCGAGCGGCTGACCGGGGCTGGCCGCTCACGCGAAGAGATCGCAGCGATGCGTGAGCCACTCGCGGGCTTCGAGGCATGGGGCGCCTTCGGCCAGCCGGGCGCGCGCGATCCGCTCACCGTGGCGTACGAGGAAGTGACGACCGGATCGTAGTAGCGCGGACAACCGCGAGGGATACGTCATCACTTGGTATGTCGTCGATCCTCTGTAACGCAATGCGACGCGCGAGACTCGGGACATTTCGAAGAGCGAGCGGGCGCGCGACAATGCTCATCGGCGCAGCACTGGCTCTCGCGCTCCCGACGCCGGCTCGAGCGTGCAGCAAGACGTACCTCATCGGAATTCGGGGTCCGCGGTACGCACATTTTATTGGCGTGGCCGGCGGTGATACGGTCGCCGCCGGGCCCGGCAGCGTAAAATATCGAGCTGAAGCGGGCCATTTCGGCCGCGGCGCAGACCGTGCGATCTACGGACAGCTCGTCGGGGTCGAACGGTTAGGCACCCGACGCCCCGGCGCCTTGCGATCCCTTGGCGATTCAGTTCGCGAGGTGATTCTCGTTCCATGGGACTACGGCGCGGACTGCCAGCCCGTTCCATGGTCGCAGACAGCCCGATGGATACCGCCCGGAACGCGAGGGTTTTTTTCAGCAGCGGTCCGGGACTCTGCGGATTGGATCGATGGGATACCCACGTTCGACGTACACACGCCGGAGGAAAACCCATATCCGCTTGCGCTCGAACGCGGCTATATGATGCTCCCCTCCCGCGATGATCCTCATCTCAGCGCCGAGCAGCTGCTCGTCCTGTACAACGCCCTTCCCACTTCTGAGGAAGTGACGCGCGACGCGGAGGGCGCATTGGCGGCGCTACGTCAGTGGAGGCGAGATCATCCTGACGAGCAAACTCGATTCCCCACGCCGTGGATTCTCGAAAGCATCCTATGGGAGGCTGACTATCACCGCGTTCGCGCGATTCGGAGTCCAATTGCCGGCACCTACCGCGTCACGATATCGCTGCCCGATAGGGACAGCATCGTGTTCTTTGCTCGAACTACGCTTCGTCCTCGGAGCCAGCTTGAAGCACTCACGGACTCCGCAGCCGACGAGCGCCGGGCCTGGGGCAAGGATCCCCATGCGGTCGGTTACTATCTGGTGGCTGGAATCGCGTCGACGCTCAAGGAGCTTCCGAAGCAGACAGCGGACTACCGCGACGGGTCACGTCGGCGCGAGGGCGCCGTGGCGGTCGTCGAAGTCCCGATGATCGACACGCAAGACAGCACCGTCTGGCAGGGGAGCTTCGAAGTGATTGGTGCGGCAAGGGAGCTCGCACCGCCTGGCGAGTTCCGCGACGGCCTGGCTGCCGCTGACTCGATACTCCGGAGGCTGATTACGATCCGCCGACGGTCTTACGCCTCGGGCTATTTCGTCCGCCGCTCGAATGGATCGATGCGGTACACGATGACGGAACACTACGTGGGCGACCCCGTCCTGACGGTGCGTGCAGAGCGCATATCGCTCGAGTATCTGAGTGATCCGCCGCGCCCCTCGTTGCTACCGCCTCTGCCCTGACGATCTTCCTGTAGGCCACGCACCCGTTACCGGTCACCGAGCAGCAACAAGCCCGCGTCACCGAGGTAACGCGGGCCGGGAGCCTCGTGCATTGCCCCTCCTGGGCTCGAACCAGGACTCTCCTGATCCAGAGTCAGGCGTGTTGCCAGTTACACCAAGGGGCAGAAACGATTTTGTGCGGACCCTAAACGTAGCCCAGGCAACCCCTTCGATCAACCCCGAAGGCTTTCGCGCACCCGGTCCCGCGGAGACATTCCGGCGTGACTCGCACACGCTCGGCCCTCCTGCCGTTGCTGCTTGCGCTCTCGGTCCTGGCCTGCCGCGATGCCGTTCCCGCGCTCGGCGCCACTCCCGAGCGCGGAGCGCGACAGGCCGCGACCATGCTCAGCGCCCTCGCGGACCGCTTCGGCGCCATCGAGCTCTCGCCCGAGGTCGCGAACGGCCGTCCGCGCCTCACGCGATACAGCACCACGCCTTCACGGCTGCTCGACGACAAGGACCTGTGGACGAGCCGCGGCGAAAACTATCGGCTCCTCGAGATCGCCGGTACACGCCGCGGGGATCGGTACACCCTCTTTCAGTATCACGGCGCTCCCGCGCCGCGCGCTCCGGGCGACGCGCGCCACGTCATGCGCCTCGACATCCTCGGCGCCGACGAGTTCCGGTGGACATCGCTCGATGAGGTGGCGCTCGGTCCCGTGAGCGTCGCGGACCTCGACCGCGCGCTCACGGCCGTCTTTCTCGCCGCCGAACGGAGCGATGCCGATGCTGTACGGCTCGTCTCACGCGAGGTCTTTCCGCGCGCGACATCATCCCTCTCGCGGATGTTCGTCATCGACTCGCTCCGAACGGACCGTGATGCCGATGGCGCGACGTCGGTCGTGCTCGGGCTGGGCTTGAGGCCGGGGCGTGCCGAGCGATCCCTCAAGGCGCTCGGACCGTTCGCGCGGAAGTACTGGGTGCCCATCCGGTGGCGGATGAACGCTCGCGACTCGCTGGGGGCGCATTGGGGAGAGTTCACCAAGCGCGACTCGTCGATCGTCCTCCGGTTCCGGGTGAAGGACGGCTCACTGGCACCGTTAGGCTCGCCACCACGGCGCGTGGGCGACGTCGTCCATCTGACGGTCGATGCGTCGGTGAAGGTCGGCCCTTTTCGGGTGGGACTGCGCGATCTCCAGGTTCGCACCTCGCGGTCGACGAGCCCGGCGCAGATGGCGATGACGTTTCGCTCGACCGAGGAGCCCGACTGGCAGTTCCCGCCGCTCGTCGCCCGCCTGCTGCGGTCGCCCCTTCGCCGCCCGTTCGAGGGCTCGGGGGCGATGATGCGCTACGGCGTGCGCTCCGAGTCGCACGCGTCGAGCGACACGATGTCCACCGTCTGGCGCGACATCGACGTCACCGTTCGCGAGAGCGCGATCCTGCGCTTCTTCGGCCGCCTCGGCGGCACCGCGTTCGGCGATTTCCGCGCGGGAGCCGAGAGGGAAGCGGAGCGTCTCTGGGATGAATCGCTGCGAGGGCTAGCTAAGGATGTTGAAGGGATTGCGCGGGTGCCCTGTGGGCAGGGCGGATTGCGTGCAACTGCCTGCGAGTGAACCAGTCCGCAGTCCGCACTCCGCAATCATCTCTCCCTGCCTCGACCTCTCCGCGCAAAAAAAAGCGCCGCGGACATGGATCCGCGGCGATTGCCTTTTTCGAACCGGCGAGGGTATGCCTCGCGCACCGTCATTGGAACTCTGCGTCCTACCGAGCGGTGGCGGGCAACCCTGCATACGTGGGTTGACCGAATCTCCTCATTGGAACTCTACGTCCTACCGAAGGAGACCGGCAACCAAGTCGAGTGTCGGCGCAACCAGTATTTCAGGTTGCATGCCAGAGTGGAGCTGAGGGGGCTCGAACCCCTGACCTCCTGGGTGCGATCCAGGCGCTCTCCCAGCTGAGCTACAGCCCCGCGCACGCGGGTACGGGAGAACCCTGTGGATCCCTCGCACCCGGATCACCTGAAGACAACAGCCCCGCTACGTTCGCGGGGCCGCGTTCAAGCTGTTGGATGATAACAGCTTTCGTGGCACCCGTCAAGCGAACGCCGAGCCTTCTCGATGGTCCGGGCAATCACCCATCACGCGTGAGAAAAGCGACGCTCACGCGCTCCGTTCCCAACGGTTTTCAATACGTACGAAGAAGGGCGATGGGGGGCGATCCCACGACTTTCGTCGTTTCCCAAACTGCCCACACTCCCCCCGGAGTTGTCCCCCCACCGCTTCACCTGCCGCGCACCTGCAACGGCGCGCGTGGGCCGAAAATGACCCCGCTACGCACTAGACCGACGAGCACCGTTTGGGGCAACATCTGGCGCGCCAGGCGTCCGATTCGCGCGCTTGCGCGCCCCGAAGCGGGACCGTAGCGTCCGCGCCGTGTTCGCCGACGTCACCGCCGCCGATGTGCGCCGAGCGGCCGAGCGCCTGCGCGGCGTGGTTCGGCGGACGGAGCTGCGTCGTGCGACGCGTCTCTCGGCACGCGCGCGTCACGACGTCTGGCTCAAGCTCGAGAACGACCAGCTCACCGGCTCGTTCAAGATTCGGGGCGCGTACAACGCGATTGCCTCGCTGCCGTCGGAGCTGCGCGCGCGCGGCGTCGTCACCGCGAGCGCCGGGAATCATGGGCGTGGTGTCGCGCTCGCCACCGAGCGATTCGGCGTGCCCGCGACGATCTTCGTCCCGCGCACGGCGCCGCGCGTCAAGATCGAGGGCATGCGGGCGTGCGGCGCGACGATCGATGCCGAATCGGCGCACTATGACGAGGCGCACGCGCGCGCCATCGCATTCGCTGACGCCAGCGGCATGGTCTACCTCGATCCATGCGTGGGTGGGCCGCTCGTGGCTGGCCAGGGCACCGTCGCACTCGAGATCGTCGAGCAGCTACCGGACGTGCAGTCGGTGATCGTTCCCGTCGGCGGCGGCGGTCTGGTCGGCGGCATGGGCGCGTTTCTTCGTGCGACGGCACCGAGCGTCCGCATCATCGGGGCGCAGAGCGTCGCGACGGACGCGATGGCCCGATCACTCGCCGCGGGGCGGGTCGTCGACATTCCGGTCGTCCCCACGCTGGCTGACGGTCTCGCGGGCGCGATCGATGAGCATGGCCTCGACGTCGGCCGTCACGCGCTCGATGAGATGGTGACGGTCGAGGAATCGCAGATCGCCGACGCGATCCGCGTGCTCGCGCTCGATGAGAAGGTCACCGCGGAGGGATCGGGAGCGGTCGGGGTGGCGGCGCTGCTGACCGGATCCGCGCGGGTGGTCGATCCGGTCGTCGTCGTGATCAGCGGCGGAAACATCGACGAGGACGTGCTCGACGACATACTACAAGGAGAAAGAGAGGCGAAGGAGGAATGAGGAGTGAGGGAGGCTTCCTCGTTCCTCGGTCCTCGTTCGTTAGTATCTTCTCCCCATGTCCCTGGCCCTGCGATTCCTCGGTACATCCGCCGCGCGTCCCACCGTCGAGCGGAACGTCAGCTCGCTCGCGCTCATCCGCGAGGGAGAGACGATGCTGTTCGATTGCGGCGAGGGAACGCAGCGGCAGATGATGCGCTACGGGATCTCGTTCGTGCTCGAGGACATCTTCTTCACCCACCTGCATGCCGACCATGTGATCGGCGTCATCGGGCTCATGCGGACGATGGCCCTCCAGGGGCGCACGGAAGCGCTGCGTCTGTGGGGACCGCGGGGATCGAGCCGGCACCTGCGCCGCGCGTCGGAGTTCGGGGTGGAGCGCGTGGGCTTTCGCGTCGACGTGAATGAAGTGCAGGCGGGCGAGACGATCAAGCGCAACGCCTACGCCATCGAGCCGTTCGCGGCCGATCACGGCGGCGGCCCGGCGTTAGGCTTCGCGCTGGTGGAGGAGGAGCGCCGGGGACGCTTCAATCCCGATCTCGCGCGCGAGATGGGCGTGCCGGAGGGGCCGCTGTGGGGACGGCTGCATCGCGGAGAGGCGGTGACCCTCCCCGACGGTCGCGTCGTCGACCCGGTGGTCCTCGTCGGTCCGCGCCGATCCGGGCGGAAGGTGGTGATCTCGGGCGACACGCGGCCGGCACAGACGGTCATCGATGCGTCGGCGCACGCCGATGTGCTGGTGCACGAGGCGACCTTCGCCGATGAGGAAGCCGACCGCGCCCGGGAAACGGGGCATTCCACCGCGCGCGAAGCGGCTGCGATCGCCCGAGATGCGGCCGTCCGCCAGCTCGTCCTCACGCATTTCTCCGCGCGGTACTCGCGCGATGCATCGGAGCTTCTTCGGCAGGCACGTGAGGAGTTCGACGCGGTGGTGCTGGCCCGCGACGGGCTCGAGATCGAGGTGCCCTACCAGGACGAGACGGTACCGGAGGCGGTCGATCGCGAGGGCAGCCGCAGGGGGTGACAGCCCGTCTCCGCGTCACTATGATTGGGGGCCCGAAACATCTGTCTCGCAGGTGTCGTTGCTCACAGCCCTCCGGCCACGACACGACCCCGTCTTTTCACCGAGTCCCTCGCCGACGACGAGGACGAGCGGCTCGTTAGGGGCTGCCCGTCGCGGCGACCGATGCGTCATCGGGTGTCGCAAGCGCGCCACTCTTGCACCCGGCGCCTCTGCCTCGCAGAGTTCGCGCCCCTCTCCTGTCCCGAGGTTTTGCCCATGCGTCGTCTCGTACCTTTCCTTGGTATCGCTGCACTCGCGGCGTGCTCGGACTCGATGCCGGTCGAGCTCACCAGCGCGCGCGCACCCAGTCTGAACGCGGTGTCGGCGTCGGCCACCTCGCGCTACGTCGTGCTGTTCAAGGGCGGCGCGCCCACCGACTTCGCGAGCAGCATCGCCGCTCGCGGGGGCACCGTCGAGCTGCTGCATGAGGGCGCCGGCATCGCCATCGTCGCCGGGATTTCGGCCGACAACGCGGGTGCCATCGAGCAGAATGCGAGCGTCGAAGCTGTCGTCGCGGACTTCGAGTACCAGGGCGTGAATCACAAGGTCGAGCCGATGGTGGCCGAAGCCGGGCTGGCGTCGGAAGCGGAGACGCAGAGTCAGGCCAACCCCGCCACGGCGTTTTTCTTCCCGCGACAGTGGCACCACCGCGCCATCGGCGCCAACGTTGCGTGGGCCGCCGGGAGGCTTGGCTCGCCTGGCGTCGACGTGGCCATCCTCGACTCGGGTATCGATCACCTGTATCCCGATCTTGTCGGGCTCGTCGACCAGGGACGCGCACGTTCGTTCGTGCCCACGAACGGGACGAACCCAGTGCTGCCAACTGACGACCAGTTGATTGCGACGTTCTTCCCTGGCCGCCCCATCTGGAGCGACCTGAATGGCCACGGTTCGCACGTCGCCTCGACGGTGAGCAGCCTCGCGATCGTGAGCGCCGGCGTGACCTCGAGGGTGACGTTGATTCCGGTCAAGGTTCTGAACGCCCGCGGATTGGGCTCATTCACCGGCATTCTGAATGGGATCCTCTACGCGACCGACGCGGGAGCCGAGGTGATCAACATGAGCCTCGGTGCCGTCTTCCTCCGCGACGGCTACAGGGCGTTCACGAGAGTACTGGATGAAGTGACGAAGTACGCGCGGTCTGCGGGCGTAACAATCGTCGTCGCCGCAGGTAACGAGGCGCTTCCACTGCACCCGAGCAACAACGGCATCTACGGCGCGTTCTGCTCGACCAAGAACGTCATCTGCGTCTCGGCGACCGGCCCCAACGCCGGACCGCTGAACGGGCCGTACTCGCCCAGCGTCGACTTCCCCGCGATCTACACGAACTTTGGCCAGCAATTCATCGACGTCGCGGCTCCCGGCGGCAACTGGGCCGAGAACGCGCAGGGGCAGATCATCTCGGCCGTGGGCGTGTGGGCTGCGTGCTCCAAGACCGGCCTCACCTTCGTTGAGCCGCCGGTTCCGCCGGGCTCGCCGCCGGGGACGCCCCCGCCGCCGCCGTTCTATCGGAAGAACACGTGCTCGAACAACCCGAACTCGACGTACGCGTCGGGCTTCATTGGCACGAGCATGGCGTCGCCGCACGTCGCCGGCCTCGCGGCGCTCCTCGTCGAGCAGCTCGGACGGAGCCCGGAAGAGATCAAGTCGACGCTTGCCAGGACGTCGGATGACATCGTCGACTTCGGCAAGCCAGGGAAGGATGACTTCTACGGCCACGGCCGGATCAACGTCCCCGCGGCTTTGGGACTGTAAGACCAAGAGGGGATCAAGGGATCGGGGGGTCGGGGGATCGAGGGCGCAAAACGGCCCTCGATCCCCCGATCCCCCGCTCCCTTTGATCCCCGGCCTCCTCTACCCAGCGTGCGTCACCGGCGTACCGAGCGGGTTGTCCGCCGCGGCGATACGCATCGATCGCCGGAAATGCAGCGCGATGTCGCTCTCGCTGAGTCCTTTCATTATCTCGTCCACGTCGAGCCGCGCCGTCACGTTTCGCGCTTCGGGGCCGTCGATGTTCCGCCACGCGTACCGATCGAGCCGCGACGTGCGCCCGTTCGGATGGCGAAAGACGACCATCGCGTGACTCGCGCCGGGCAGCATGACTTCGACGCCCCACCGCACGCCGTCGGGTGCCTGAAAGGTAAGCATCGTTAGGTCATCATGCTGGGGACCAGTGGGCGCCGTCCGGCAAAGCCCGCATCACGCTCGTGCCAGTGCGCGACCTCCGGCTCCCCCAGCCGCCAGCACAGGTAGACGGGACGTCCGCCCATCTCGCCGGGAAAGTCCACCAGCCCGATGTCGAAGCCCTTCATCTCGACGCCGAGGTCGGTGAGCTCTCGAACGAAGCCGTCGATGCCTCGTGCGGCCGACTGAATGTCTCGCTGCAGGCGATCGATCCGAACCGCATCGGGCGACGGGGACGCCGCGAGCACGTCGAGTGACTTGACCAGCTCCTGCCACCGCGCGTACTGCTCCACGACGTCCTGGACGATGCGTCGCACGAGCGGCAGCGTGCGATTCGCCTGCTCGATAGTGAAGGTTCTCATGTGGTGAACAGGGTGTGCACGCCGCATGCCCTGGTCAAGTGCGGTGGGGGTATGCGAGGTCGCGACGTCCAGCGATATTTCAGTCCATGGCTCCCGCCGCCGACCGGATGACCGCCGCCGATTTGACGCGCGCCCGCGCGCTGCTCGGCATGTCGACCGGCGAGCTCGCGGCGGAAATCGGCCTCACTGAACCCGTCGTGCGAGCGTGGGAGGAGGGATCGCTGCGGATCCCCCGCGAGTACGCCATGCAGATCGTCTGGCGCGCCGCCGTCGCCGAGCGACAGGCGGCGCTCGCGTCGAGCGGCTTGCCCGAGTGCACCTGGGTGGCCCGCTGGATGGACGCCGCGCCGACACAGGGTGGCCCGGCCCAACGCCAGCATCTCGAGGCACTGCGGCGCCATGCGGCGATGTGTCCGCACTGTACCGCACGCGCGCGCTTCGTCGAGCAGAACTTTCCCCCGATGCCCGACCCGCCCGTCCCGCAGGCCTTGCGTGCGCTGCGTGCCATGGGCACCGCGCTGCAACGGTTGCCACAGTGGCTGCGCGCCGCCGTGGTCGGCGCGATCGCCGTCGGCCTCATAACAGTCATGCGCGTCGCGGGAATGGCGGTGGGCAGCGACGGACCATCCCCGTTGGACGCGTTGCTCCTCATCGCGGGCTCGATCGTGGGCGGCGCTTACCTCGGCGCGGTCGCCGGCATCACGTACGTCATCGTGCGCGATCCGCTGCGGAAGATCGGGCGCGCCGGCGATTACCTCGCCGGCATCCTCTGCGTGTGGGCCTATCTCTTGGCATCGGTCATCCCAATGGAGCTGCTCACGGGGCGCCCCGCGTTCGCGACCCCCGATGATGCAGCGGCGCTCGCGCTCGGTGGCGCCGTCATCGGCGCGATCATCGGCCACTTCTGGTTTCGGCGACGCTGAGCGCGGCCCGCCGCATGAATGAGCACCCCCAAGCCCCAAGCCTTCCACCCGAGACGCACCCATGACGACGAGCCCTGAGACCGACTGGATGAATCACCCCGTGCTGCGCCGGCTGGTCGATGACGCAAGCAAGCTGACGCTGGCCGAGCGCATCACGCTGGTGAAAGGATTGATTCCGGGGATCGCGAATCAGCTCAGCCCGCGCGAGTACGAGGGGTTCGTCGCCGAGATGCAGCTCAAGGGCGAGCGATTCCACGAGGCGCAGTCACAGCCGGGTGAGGGGCGGGCCGCACGGCAGGTGCCTGGGGAGAGAGACCTCGAGGGCCGATGATCTTCGGGATCAGGAGTCAGGAGTTAGGAATCAGGGGGTGTCATGGTGAAGGTGACAGGGAACGGCTCGCCTCCTGGCACCTCTACCCCGACCCCCCCTGATCCCTGGCTCCTGACTCCTAACCCCTGAGTTCCGAGTTCCTCTCCTCGAGCCGCCTTCGCCTCCGCTCCTGAGCCGCCGCGTACCGGCGTTTCTCTTCTTGCGTCTCCGGCACCACCTGCGGAATCTCGATCGGGCGATGGTCCGGATCGATCGCGACGAAGGTGAGATAGCACGAGTTCGTGTGCCGGCGCGCACCCGTCGCCAGATCCTCCGCCTCCACGCGCACGCCCACCTCCATCGACGAGCGCCCGACGTAGTTCACCGACGCCTTCAGGATCACGAGGTCGCCGAGCTGGATGGGCTCGCGGAAGTCGACGCGATCCACCGACACGGTGACGCAGTTCTTTCGCGCATGCCGAATGGCCGCGACGGCGGCGACGCGATCGAGAAGCGAGAGAATCACGCCACCGAAGACGTGTCCGAGATTGTTGGCGTGCTGCGGCATCATCATCTCGGAGCTTTCGTGGCGCGACTCGCGAACGAAACGCGGCGCGAGCGTCGATTTGCGGCCGGCGGACTTCGATTTGGGGCTCACAGGCGTGGAGTACGGGGTGATCGCGTGGTGGATGCCAGCCGCGTCGCTCGCTCACGCGAAGGACCCAGTGCGGTCCGCGACTGCTCCGAGTAGAGGGCGGCTTCATCGAATGCCCGGGTGAGCGCGCGACGCGTCGCGGGATCGAGGGGCGGCGCATCCAGCCAGAGCAGCGAGTAAGCGGGCGCCGAGATTCGCGCCACCGGCCACTCGCGGCCGGCGGAGTCGAGCATAGCGAGCGTCGCCCGATCCCCGGTCGCGTCGTATCGTGTGACGACCGACAGTCCGGGGCGCTCCCACCGATCGAGGCTCGAGTCGAACGGCGCGACCGACAACGTGGCACGCACATCCGTCCACCAGGCGGCCGCCGAGTCGGCGATGATCGGCGCGAGGCTGATCATCATCCCTCCGGCGCGGGCGCCGTGGCCGGGCGCGAAGAACTGCACGGCGGGGACGCGTCCATCGCGAACGATCGCGAATGACGACGAGTCGAACTCGAAGTCGGCGATCGCGTCCGCTGCCGCGCGGGCGCGCGCGTCGGGTGACGCGAGCACCGAATCGAGAGCGAGCGAGAAGCGTCGTTTCCCTTCGGCGACGATGCGCGTCGCGATGCTGTCCCCGAACAGGCCGGCGAGGCTCGCCTGATCGCCCTTCTCCAGATCGAGAACGCCCCGGCGCGTGACGTGCCATTCGGCGCCTCCCTGAATCACGCCGTCCGCCCGGTACTCGTAGGACTGGTATGGACCGAACGCATCGAGCAGACCGATTTCCGCCGTGGCCTCGACGATGGGGTGCTCGCTCACCTCGTCGTCGGCCGAGACGCGCGGGTCGTTCGGATGCTCCTCGCGATACCAGCGCTCGAGGGACGCCGCGGTCGTGTCCTCGAAGATCGCCACCGAGTCACCCGTCAGAAGATCCCGGCGAAATACGCGCTGTCCGACGATCACGGCCTCGTAGTGTGAGCGGTCGTCATCCGCGACGTAGATCTCGTGAAAGCGTCCGCGCAGGCGGGCGAGCTGAAGGGGGGCGCCGCGGATCTTGAGCCGGCCGTTCTGGCTCCGCACCCAGAAGCTCGAGTCCCCCGCGGCAATGAGGAACTCCGCCCCAGGAGGGGCCACGCGCTCCGTTCGACAGGCCGCGAGCACGAGGACGAGGAGCGGGACGAAACGCGACATGCCCCGGAAATATAGCGAACGCCCATGGGCCCGGCCGACCGATACGGATTGGGCCGTCGATCGTTTACATTGCGACACCGCACGCCGTCCCCCGACTCCACCCACATGCGCAGTCTCCTGTTCGCTTCGCTCGCGGCACTCGCCTGCGAGCCAAATGCCAGCGCACGGGCGTCGCAGCTGGCGACCGCCGGCGCCACCCCCTCCGCGCGCACCACTTCCGCCGCTTCGCGGGACCCTGCGTCCGCCGCGGCACAGCCGGCGCCCGACACCGTCCGCCGCTCCGACACCACGATCGGGCGCGGCCTCTACGTGCTCCGGTGGGCCGCGCAGAGTCCCGAGCGCATGAAGAAGCTCATCGCGATCGCCGACTCCACCGAGATCAACGCGCTCGTCATCGACATCAAGGACGAGTTCGGGCTGAACTACAAGTCGTCCGACACGATGGTGGCGCGCAACGCCGGCACCGCCGGGACGATTCCGAACCTCAAGGCGATGGTGGACACGATGAAGGCGCACGGGATAATCCCGATCGCGCGCATCGTGGTGTTCAAGGACTCGGTCGCGGCACGACTGAATCCGCAGCACACCATTCGCAAGGCGGACGGCGGCGTGTGGCGCGACAAGGAAGGGCTCGCCTGGGTGAGCGCGTACGATCCGAAGATCTGGGAGTACAACATCCGGGTCGCGGAGGAGATGGCGCGCGTGGGATTCGGGGAGGTGCAGTTCGATTACATCCGCTTCCCGGAGCCGTATCGGAGCTTGCCCAAGCAGGTCTTCCCGACGGCGAATGGTCGCAGCAAGCAGCAGGCACTGGCGGAGTTTCTGCGCACGGCCTGCCCGCGCGTGCGCGCGCTCGGCGCCCGCTGCACGATCGATGTGTTCGGCCTGACGACGACCGTGCCCGGAGCGCTCGAGATCGGGCAGCACTGGGAGTCCCTCTCGCCGTTCGTCGACGTCATTCTCCCGATGACGTACCCGTCGCACTATCCGCGCGGCGCGTTCGGAATCGACCGGCCGAATGCGGAGCCCTATCGCATCAACCACATCGCGATCAAGCGTGCGCGTGAGCGCAACGAGAAGCTCGGCATTCACGATCCCGGGCATGTCCGCGCGTGGCTGCAGGCGTTCTCGCTGCCGCGCATGCTCCCGAAGTACGGCGCACGGGAGCTCGAGGAGCAGAAGCGCGCGATCTACGATGCGGGCTACGACTCGTGGATCCTGTGGAACCCGGGCGCGCGGTACGAGTCGTTCCTGCCCGGGCTGGAAAAGACCACCGTGTCACGGCGAAAGCGCGCCGATGCGCCTCCGGCAGCGGTGCCAGCCGCTTCGGCGCCCGCCGCCGAGGGACGCGGCACCTGAGGCGCTACCGGGCGTTCGCGATCGCGCGAACGCCCTCGACCAACCGGTCGACTTCGGCTTCGGTGGTGTAGCACGCGCAGCCGGCGCGCACGAGGCCGTCGCGGGCGTGATCGAGTCGCTCCGCCACCGTGGCCGCGTAGAAGTCCCCATGCGTCGCGAACACCGCGCGATCGGCGAGATGCCTCACGACGACGTCCGAGGGCACGGATTCCATCGAGAAGCACAGCGTCGGCGTGCGCGGTCGATCGGGCGGGGGGCCGTACAGCCGGACGCCGGGAACGGACGTGAGCGCCTTCCACGCGCGAGCGAAGAGGGCGCGCCCGCGACTGTGGAGCTGCGTGTACGTCGCCTGGAGTCGCTCCCGGCGCGTCCCCTTGTCGCGTGACAGCGAGGCCAGAAAATCTACCGCGGCTGCAGCGCCCGCGATCCCCTCGTGGTTCAGCGTGCCGGTCTCCAGACGGTCTGGAACGTTGTCGGGCGCCGGCTCGAGCCTGGGTACGTCGAGCGACGCCAGCAGGTCGCGCCGCCCCCAGACGAATCCCACGTGCGGACCGTAGAACTTGTACGCCGAGCAGGCGAGCAGATCACATCCGAGCGCCCGCACGTCGACCAACGCGTGCGGCGCGTAGTGCACCGCATCGCAAAAGGTGATCGCGCCGGCCGAGCGCGCGAGCGCGAAGACGCGCGCGACGTCGGTGATCGTCCCCAAGGCGTTCGACGCCGCTCCGACCGCGACGACGCGTGTTCGCGGGGTGATGAGCGCGGCCAATGCATCGAGATCGAGGGTCCCATCGTGCGGGCGCATCGGGGCGACGTTGACCTTGAGCGCGCGCTCCCGAGCGGTCTCGACCCAGGGCGCGACGTTGGCGTGGTGATCGAGCTCGGTGACGACGATCTCGTCGCCGGCGGCGAACGTGCGTCCCAGGGCACGCGCAATGTGGAAGGTGAGCGTCGTCATGTTGGCGCCGAAGGCGATCTCGTCGGGCGCGCCTCCCACGAAGTCCGCCATCGCGCCGCGTGCCGATGCGATCACCGCGTCGGTCTCGATGCTCGATGGGTACAGCCAGGCGGTGTTGGCGTTGTGCTCGAACAGATACTCCGTCATCGCGTCGGCGACGACGAGTGGGACCTGTGTGCCGCCGGGTCCATCGAAATAGGCCACGCGCTCACCGGCGTGGATGCGCGAGAGAGCGGGAAAGTGCGCGCGAATCTCCTCGACGGACGCGACGCTCACGTTCCGATCTCGACGCCCGCGGTGCGCTCGATGACCCGCACGGCCTCGACATGGTCCGCCTCTTCTCCCAGCTCCACTCTCGCGGCGCGAAACAGCTCCGACGCGAGCTGCGTCAACGGCGACGGCACGCCGGCGTCGCGCGCCATGTTGGCGGCGATGCGCAGATCCTTGTCGATCAGCGCCAGGCGGAACGTGCGCGGAAACGCGCGCGACAGCACGCGCTCGGGAAACAGGTTCATGCTCGTGTTCGAGCGCCCACTGGACGCGTTGATCACGTCGAGCGCGATGCGCGTGTCGACGCCGGCCTTGGCGAGCGTCGCCAGCCCTTCGCCGGTGGCCCAGATGTGAATGGCGAGCAGCGCCTGGTTGACGGCCTTCACCATGTCCCCCGCGCCGACGTCGCCGCAGTGCACGATGTTTTTCCCGAACGCGGCGAGCACGGGGCGAACGCGCTCGACCACCGCGGCATCTCCGCCGCACATGACGGTGAGGGTCCCCTCCTCTGCTCCGCGCTTTCCGCCGCTCACCGGCGCATCGACGAACGCCACGCCGCGTTCACCGAGACGCTCGGCGATGCGCCGAGA
>JAICNG010000143.1 GCA_025931335.1 Gemmatimonadaceae bacterium
AGTCGGCGCTCGAGGCGCGCGATCTGCGCCGCGCCGAGAAGATCGGCGCGCGACTGCGCCGGGATTCGGAGCGCCTGGGCCAGCGCGCGGGCCTGGCGTGGGCCGATGCGTGCGCGGCGCTCGTCGCGATGCTGCGCGGCGAAACGGAGCGCGCGATCGTGTTGCTGCGCACCGCGGCGGAGGCACTCGAGGCGGTTCCGGTGGTGGCGGACGCGGCACGGGTGCGCCGTCAGCTCGCGCGCGTCCTGGCGGAATCGGGGGATCGCGAGGGCGCGACGCGCGAGCTGCGCCGGGTGCACGAGGTGTTCGTTAGGCTCGGCGCGACGCGCGAGCTCGATCTGGCGCGGCAGCAGCTCCGCGATCTCGGCGCGCGACCACCCTCCCGCGCGTCGCTCGCCGGCACCGAGGGCCTCACGGCGCGCGAGCTCGAGATCGCGCGGATGGTCGCGGCCCGGAAGTCGAACAAGGAGATCGGACGAGCCCTCAACATTTCGCCGCGCACGGTGAGCACGCACCTCACCAACGTGTTTACAAAACTTGGCGTGGGATCCCGGGGCGAGTTGGCAGATTTCGTGCGAGAGAGAGAGCTGTTTACGGGTTAAGCGCTCGTAGCGCGCCCGAAGCCGCACTCATTCCCGGGGGACGGGACGCAGGACTCTCTCGCAGACACTCCAGTCGCCGGATCGCCGGCTACGCGCCTCTCGGTGCGGGCCGCCGCCCTCGGGCTCGTGGTGATCGCCGTCACAATCGCCGCGTGGCTTCGCCTGCGCGGCATCGAGCTGCCCGCGACGTCGGCCGGCCTCATCGCGATCCTCGCGCTGGCCTCGGCCCTCGGCGGCCTCCGGGTCGGCCTGATGGGGGCGCTCGTCGTCGGTGCCTGGATCGTGCTGGCGCGGAGCATTCCCGGCGTGCCCTTGTACTACGCCGGGCCAGACCGCCTAACGGTCCTGGCGGAGCTGGGGGCGCTCCTGGTGGCGATGATGGCCGGAGCCGTGACTCATCGCCGCGCCGCGTGGCTGCGTCGCGAGTGGTGGGATGCGAACGATCGCGCCGACGCGGCCGTCGCCCGCATCCGCGCGCTTCGCGCCGTCACCGAGCCGTCGCTGGCGACGCTGTCGTTCGACGAGCTCCTGCGAGAGCTGCTGACGCGCATTCGCAAGCATCTCGCGGCGGACTTCGCGTCGGTGCTCGAGCTCTCGCCGGATGGGACCACGCTCGTCGCCTGCGCATCCGACGGGCTCGAGGAAGAGGTGCGGCACGGGGTGCGCTTCGCCGTCGGCGAAGGAATGTCGGGGCGCGTGGCGCGAACCCGCCAGCCCGAGGCCGCTGACGACCTCGCGACCGCCGACGGCGTGCGCCGCGCGCTCCGTCGCTTCAGCTCGCTCGCTGCGGCTCCGCTGCTCGTCGAAGGACGGGTCCTCGGCGTGATCGAGCTTGGGACAGTGGTCGCGCGGCACTTCACCGAGGATGACATTCGGCTCCTGCAGCTCGTCGCCGACCGCGTCGCCGCGGCCATCGCGCAAGCGCGACTGCTGGACGCCGAGCGCGGGGCGCGCAGCACGGCCGTCGACGCACAGCACCGGTACCGCGATCTCGTCGAGGGCATCGACGCGATCGTGTGGGAGGCGGATGTCGACACGCAGGCATTCACGTTCGTGAATCGTCGCGCCGAGACGATGCTGGGGTGGCCGGCTGAGCAGTGGCTCCAGCCCGAGGGCTACTTCGAGCGCATCGTCCACCCGGCCGATCGCGACCAGGTTCGTGAACGGCTGGTCCGCGTCGTCGAATCGGGCGATCACAGCGAAGGCGAATACCGCGTGCTCAGCGCCGACGGCCGCGTCACCTGGATGCGCGAGATGGTCTACGTCGTGCGCGATGAGACGGGGAGGCCGCGTCAGCTTCGCGGAGTGCTCGTCGACATCGGAATGCGCAAACGAGCCGAACGACGCCTCGCCGCGCAGTTCGCGGTCACGCAGGCGCTGGCCGAATCACAGTCGATGGCCGAGGCGGCGCCCCGCATCCTGCGTGGGATCTGCGAGAATCTCGGATGGGAGCTCGGGCTGTACTGGGCGGTCGACTCCACCGCGCAGGTGCTGCGATGCGTCACGACGCACAGCGTGCACGAGCCCGGGGAGTTCGAGGATGTCAGCCGGGCGACCACGTTCGAGCGTGGGGTGGGAGTGCCCGGTCGTGCATGGAGCACGGCGGCGCCGCTGTGGATTCCCGATGTCAGTGACGTCGTCGAGCTGCCGCGCGGGGAGATGCTCGCGCGTCGAGCTCTGCACGCCGCGTTCGCGTTCCCCCTGGTTGACGCGACCGGCGTCGTCGGCGTGATGGAGTTTCTTACGACGGAGATACGCTACCCCGACGATCATCTCCTCCAGATGGCGCACGTCGTCGGCAGTCAGACGGGGCAGTTTCTCGAGCGACGTCGTGCGGAGCTCGCCGTTCGCGAGAGTGAGGCGCGCACCCGCGCCGTCATCGATTCCGCGCTCGAGTGCGTGATCTCGATCGATGCGTCCGGCACGATCACGGAGTGGAATCCCGCGTCGGAGCGGACGTTTGGATGGTCGTGCGACCAGGCGGTGGGGCGCGAGCTGGCCGCGCTCATCGTGCCCTCCGCGATGCGGGAGGCCCATCGCGCGGGCTTGCGGCGATACCTCGAAACGGGTGAGGCTCGTCTGCTCGGCAGGCGCATCGAGATGCGCGCCGTGCGGGCCGATGGGACCGAGTTCCCGGTGGAGCTGACGATCACCCGCGTACCGGTGGCGGGGCCGGCGAGCTTCACCGGCTATCTGCGCGACATCTCGGATCGAAAGCGGGCCGAGGAGCTACAGCGATTTCTCATCGAGGCGAGCCGGGTGCTGGGGTCGACGCTCGACGGAGACCAGGCGCTCACCGAGCTCACGCGCATCGTGGTGCCCACGCTCGCCGACTGGTGCGTCGTCGACATCATCGACGAATCCGATCACGACCATCTCCAGCGTGTCGCCGTGGCGCACGCGGACCGCGCCAAGGCGGAGCGGGTTCGCCAGGCCAGCGTGCGAAACCCCATCTCGCTCGATGCCACGTCGGGTCCGGGACACGTGGCGCGCACCGGCGAGGCGGAGCTCGTCCCGCTCGTCGTGCCGGAGTCGCCAGCGGCCGACGGGGAACACCAGGATCAGGGGCGGATGATGGACGGCATCACGCCGGTGTCGTACGTGTCCGTCCCGATCGAGGTGCGCGATCGGATGCTGGGCGTGCTGACGCTGGTGAGCGCGGAGTCCCGACGTCGCTATGGAGCGGAGGAGCTCGCGGTCGCGCAGGAGATCGCGCGTCGTGCGGCGACGGCGGTCGACAATGCGCGACTCTACGAGACGGCGCTCGTTGCCAGCCGCGCGAAGAGCGACTTCCTCGCGGTGATGTCGCACGAGCTGCGCACGCCGCTGAACGCGATCATCGGGTACGCCGAGCTGCTCCTGATGGGCGTGCCGGCCGCGATCCCGCCCCAGACGCATGGACACGTGCAGCGCATCCGGACCGCGTCGCGCCATCTGCTCGAGATCGTCGAGGAGATTCTCACCTTCTCGCGGATGGAGGCCGGCCGCGAAGCGGTGGTGCCAGGCCCGGCCGACGCGGTGGGTCTGGTGCGGGACACCATCGTCCTGATCGAGCCCATGGCGCGGGAGAAGGGGCTCGAGTTCGTGACCCGCATTCCCAACCACGCGATCGCGATGGAGACCGACGCGGGGAAGGTGCGCCAGATCCTGCTCAATCTGCTCTCCAACGCGGTGAAGTTCACCGAGCAGGGACGCGTCGAGCTCACGCTGACGGAGCGCGACGGCGGAATCGTCCTGGTCGTCGAGGACACGGGGATCGGGATCTCGACCGACAACATCGAGCGTGTCTTCGAGCCGTTCTGGCAGGTCCAGCAGTCAGCCACTCGTCAGGCGGGAGGCACTGGCCTCGGCCTCAGCGTGGCGCGGCGGCTCGCGCGACTGTTGGGAGGGGATCTGACCGTGGCCAGCGCGCCCGGCGAGGGAGCCCGGTTCACGGTGACCCTCCCGCTGCGCGCGCCGGCGTCGGACGGCGTGCGGTCGGCGCGAGCGGACGCTCGTCAGGCACCGCGGGAGTCACTCCGAGCCAGTTAGTGACTGCGTCTGAATCAAGGAGTGCCGGGGAACCGCAGATGGCCGCAGAAGGCCGCAGAGGCTGCATCATGCTCGTCCGCGCCGTGACGGTTTGGGTTCGTTGCGTTCATCTGCGGCTGGAGTGGCTGGCGTGCGCCGTTGCAGTTCTCTGCGGCCTTCTGCGGCCTTCTGCGGTTCCTTCACCCCTGCACTCACGAATTGAGACGCAGCTCACAGGTAGGCCGGCCGGGTGGCGGGGTGATGATGCGCCCGGCCACCAGTTCCACCGTCCCGCCAGGCGCAGGAGCGCCGGGCCGATCGCCATCCGGACGACCGTCGCATCGATGAGCACCGCGACCGCGAGCGCGAAGCCCAGCATCTGAACGAGCAGCACGTCCCCGAGCATGAACGCGCCGAACACGACGATCATGATTGCGGCCGCGCTCGTGATGACGCCGCCCGTGCGCGCCACCCCCTCGACGATGGCGTCGCTGTCGCTGGCGCCGGCGCGGCGAGCCTCCGCCACGCGAGAGACGAGGAACAGCTCGTAGTCCATGCTGAGGCCGAAGACGATGCAGAAGACCAGCACGGGGATCATCGGGAACGTGCCGCCGGGGGGAGCATCGTGACCGAGCAGGTGAATGCCGACGCCGTCGCCGAACACCAGCACCATCGCGCCGAACGCCGCGGCGACCGAGAGCAGATTGAGCGCGACGGCCTTGAGGGGGATCAGGATCGAGCGCAGCGCCACCCCGAGGACGAGCAGCGTCGCGCCGATCACCACCGACGCCAGCGTGACGAACCGGCCGGTGAGGGCGCCGCGATAGTCGGCGTTGAACCCCGGAATGCCGCCCACCAGCATGCGTGCGCGGGGCACGCCGCTCATCTCGGCCGCGCCGCGCTCGCGCATCCGCACCACGAGGTCGACGAGCGCGTTCGGCGAGGCCTCCTCGGCGGGGATGACCTCGAGCAGCGTCGCGCGCCCGTCCCGTGACACGAAGGTGGCGCTCACGTCGGCCGGGAGAAGCGATTCCAGCAGCCGGCCGGGCACTGCGCCAGGGACAATCGTCGGGAGCGAACGCACATGTGCCACTTCGGGCTCACGCAACAGCGCGGCGGTCATCCGCGACGTAGCCCGCCATCCCGCATGGTCGAGAACTGGCATGTCGGGCGGCAGGTCCAGCACAACGCGAATTCCCTGAACGATGTTGCCGCGGTTCATCCTCTGGAGATCGCGCACGGCTCGCGCGGATTCCATGTGGCGCGGCAGCCAATCGCCGCGAGGAAGTCGCGTGTCGAGGCGAGTGGCCTGCCAGGCCAGCGCACACACGGGGAGCGCGCCGATCGCGAGCACGACGCGCGGACGCGAGACCGCCAGGCGTGCCCATGCTCGCCACCACCCTTCGGCACGCGCGTGACGTCGATGGAGGTGACCAAGCTCCAGGCGTGATCCCGCGATCGCGAGGACGACCGGCACCAACGTCACCGCGACGAGCGCGGAGATCACCGTTACGAGCAATCCACCGACCGCGATTGCGCGTACCTCATCGAGTGGGATGAGCAGCAGCGCACCGAATCCGATCGCGACGGTGCCAGCGGACAGGAGAACCGTCGGGCCCGCGCGCGCAGCGCATTCCGCCGCCGAATCATGGACCGATCGTCCATCGGCACGCGCCGCGCGGAAGCGGCTCACGGTGAGCAGGGCGTAGTCGATGCCCAGACCGATCCCGAGCATCGACACGACGTTCTGGAGGACGATCGACAGCGGCCACCACGCGGCGGCCACCGCGACGATGCCGAGCGTCACTCCCACGGCAACGACGGCCGCGATCAACGGCAGCACCGCCGCCGCGAGCCCGCCGAACGCGAGCAGCAACACCGCCATGGTCAGCGGCAGCGCGCGCCGCTCGGCGGTCGCGGCCGCTGCCGCGCTCGCCTCGCGCAGGTCGGCATTGAGGGCGACTTCGCCGGTCCAGCGCGCGGTCGCATTCGGGTAGCGCGTGCGAAGCACCGCCTCGAGGCGCGCGCTCGTCTGCCGCAGCTCCGGC
>JAICNG010000187.1 GCA_025931335.1 Gemmatimonadaceae bacterium
AGGGCCATCCAGGCCATCACGGCCAGGTCCACGAGTACCGCGACGACGATGGCGACGATCGGGACCGTCATCCCCAGCAGCACGAGCATGAAGAGTGTCATTCCATCCATACGCCACCTCCTGGGCGGCTGCCGTCGCCCACATGGCCAGACACATCGTCTTCTGGCCCCACCACAGATTAGGCGACGCGGAGGACGTGGTTGTCAGCGAGACTACCCATTCGACGTAGGCGAATCCCCGAGCCTATCGCCGCGTCACCTTCCACCGCCCCGTCTGCTCGCGCGGCAGGCCGGCGCCGCGCGTCAGGAACGTGCCCTCGATGGTGTTTCCGCGCAGTCGCCCGGTGAACGTCGTGTGCACCGTACACTTGCATTCGGGCTCGGTGTACGGGTCGAGCGTTCCCGACACGTTGCCACCGGCGATTCGGACGAACGAGATGCGCAGCACCTGGCCGGACCGGAGCTCGAGGGGTGCGCGCCCGCCTTCCATCGTTGCCGCCTGGCCGACGGCGCGCGGAATCATCATCACGTCGCCGTGCGCCGTATCGGCGGTGCTGCGCAAGACGAAAACAATGCTGCCCGATCGTCCGGTCGTGCCGCCGTCGTACTCTCCCCCCCACTCGCCCACGAGTGCGGAGACATCGCCCGTGCTGCCCACGAGCGGCACGCTTTCCGGCGTGGATGCGCACGCGACCAATGCGCAGAGAGCGAGAGCGCTGAGCGTCCGGCGAGCCATGAACCCCCCTGTTGTGACGGATGAGCCGCGCACCGCCGCAAACGTGATGTGGTGTCGCACTCAGTCGCAAGCAATCCGCACAGTGTCTTTACAACGGCGGGAGCGTTCAGTCGGAGCGCGGATTCCGATCTCGGTCGTCGTCGGCGTTACGGCCGGTCTCGTCTTCGCGCCCGCGGCGCGGTGGCCAGCTCGATTCGCAGCAGCAGGGTGACGGCGATCGTCCCGCCCAGCAGGAATAGCACGCCGGCCGCCACATAGTGCACGCCGATCGCCACGCATGCCCAGAACGCGAGAGCCACCCACGCCGACAGCCGCGTCATCGTGTCCGACACCTCCCGATAGGCGGAGACCGACCGCCCATCCGGTGCCGATTGGCGGGTACGCGCGAGCCGCAGCCCCGCGCTCACGGCGCTCATCGCCAGCAGCCCGGCAGAGGCCTCGTAGAGAAGCTCCGCGCGAAAGAACGCGTTCTGCCGCGACGCGACGATGTGGGCCGCGACGCCGGCGGCGACGACCGTGAACGCGAGCATCGCAAGCGCTTCACGTCGCGACCGTGCGATCGCGCGGGCGAGGAATGTCACCACGAGCACCGCCGTGAGGATCGCCGCGATGCGGGCGCCCGTGCCGGTGGGGTAGGTCAGCGACGCGCCGACGAACGGCGCCGCGAGCGGGGCGAGCGGAGCGGCCGCCAGCGCCACCTTGAGAACCGACCAGGCTCGATGATAGCCGAGCCAGCGCAACGCGATCTCAGCGGGCCGTAGGCGTCGCGCGTCGGCCGCTCACCGCGTCGACGTGAATGCGGAAGATCGCCGTGCGGAACGGCACGGGATCCTGGTCGGTGAACGCCTCCGGAAACTTTTGCTGAAGCGCCACCACCGCCTGCTCCCAGCTCTCCGGGCTCCCCTCGCGGTCGAGCTGGTACACCGCCCCGTGCACGACGACGCTGCTCCAGTCGAACCTCCCGTGAATCTCGTCCACCTCGAACGCCACCCAGCGGTTATGGCGGAGCTTGGCGAGCTTCTGTCCGGGCGACGTCCGCGCGTAGATCCAGCCGTCCGCATACGCGTAGTGGAGGGGCACGATGTCGACCGCGTCGCGGAAGGCGTACGCCAGCCGCCCGACATAGTTGCGTGCCAGGAGCCTCGTGCAGTCCGCTCGTGACAGTGCGACCAGGCGGGGTGCCCTCGCCCGCGCGATCTTCGGCGATCGTGTGGGCACCGCCACGTCGGTTCCCGTTGAAAGGTCCGGCGATTCCATCATGAGA
>JAICNG010000073.1 GCA_025931335.1 Gemmatimonadaceae bacterium
CGAGGTCGGGAATCCGCAGCGACTCCACTGGCGTGGGATACTCGCCCAACGCAATGCGCGGGATGCTCGCCAGGGCGGGGTACCGCCTGACGAGCGGGATCACCTCCGCCGGCCGGCCGTCGCTCACGCCGCGCCCGCGGGAGCCTCCGTCGCCGGTTCCTCCTCGTCCGGGAGCACCGTCATGTCATCGCCGACGACGCCTTCGACGTACAGCATCTTCACCGGGACCATGATTGCCGCGAGCAAGGGCACCGCGACCATGAGCCCGAGAAATCCGAACAAGATCGCCATCAGCGCCTGCGAGACGACGGTCAACGCCGGCGGAAGGTTCACGCCGCCCTTCATGAGCAGCGGAATGAGGAGATGGTTCTCGAGGAACTGGATGGCGCCATAGGCAATCGCGACGGCGAGCGCCTTGTCCGGCGAGTCGAGGAACCCCATCGCGACCGCCGGAATGGCGCTGAGCAAGGGGCCGATCGTTGGCACGAACTCGAGCAGGCCGGCAAGGGCGCCTAACGCGAACGCCGCCTTGACGTCCAGCGCCAGCAGAACGACGGTCGTGATCGTGCCGATGACGAGCATCGCGATCAGCTGGGTCACGAGCCACCGGCGCAACACGGTCGCCATCGCGCTCAGCACCTCACCCGCTCGTTTTCGCGCGTGGTGCGGGAAGAGGTGCATGAGCCCTCCGTGGTACACGTCGGGCTCGGCCGCGATGTAGATGGCGAGAAATACGATCAGGATGATCCCGGCGAACACCGCGAACGTCGACGAGAGGAAGGGGAAGAGATACCGCGCGACGCCGCTCACCTGCCGGCCCAGTCGATCGCTCAGCGGGCCGTCGGGACGCTGAGCGGCGCTTGCGACCGCGGTGTCCCCACCGGCCGTCTGGGGCGCCGCTCCCTGCGCTGGCCGTGCGACCATGTTCGAATCGAGCATGATGACGACGGTGTCCGTGCGCGCAGTGGCGGTCTCGCCGGCCGTCGGCGCCGCCGGAGTTTGTGCGACCTCGGATCCCCCGAGGAGGAGGCCGAACATCCCGCTGCGCCGGCGGTTGAACCACTCCTCGACCTTGTCGATCGCCTGCGGAAGCCTGGTGCGCAGCTCCCTGGCCTGCTCCCGGAGTGTCGGCGCCATCCACGCACCGAGACCGAAGAGCAACGCGAAGAACGCCGCGACGATGAACGCGGCCGCCACCCCGCGCGGGATGCGAAACCGCTGAAGCTTGTCCACGCCGCCCTCGACGGCGAGTCCGAACAGCACGCCCAGGAACACCGTCAGCAGCAGCGGGTGGGCAAACCAGATGAGCTTGAGGAGAATCCACAGGCCCGCCAGCAGCGCGCCGGTACGGAGGACATCGCGGCTCTGCCATCCGGGAACGCGCCGTCGCCGTTCCGGTGCGAGACCTTCGTCAGTCTTCTGAGTCATCTCGTCTGCTCGGGGGAAGGGGAGGGCGCATCACCGCGCCCGGAAGTGCCAATACGCCACGACGTCCTTGGCGATCGGCAGATCGATGTGCGGTTCCTCGGGCGCGTCCGGCAACACATCGAGGAGCATTGGCACGAGACGCAGGGCATCGCGCTCACGGCGCAATCGCTCCTCGCGCGGAATGCCCCCTTGCGCCACCGACTGCAGCCGCTCGATCCACCGGCGGACTTCGCGCTCGACGTGCGGCTGCTCGTCCAGCGGAATATCACGCCATCGGGCAACGGGGACGCCGTCTATGACGATCGCCCCGTCCTCCCGCACCACCGTCCGCGGGTTCAGCGGTTGCTCAGCCACCGGTTGATCATGCGCCACGCCGGCGGCCGCGCAAGAGACGCGCCCCTTCACTCACGCGGGCGCCACGGCGATACTTCGCATTCATGGCTCCGGAATCGACGCGCCCCGCTCACAAGCCACCGGCAAGGCGAGCGGGCTCTCATCAGCCCCTCTGGATCGACGCGCCCGAGCACCTCGATCGGTTTCTGACATCGGTCTCGAGCGTCCGCGAAATCGCGCTCGACACCGAGGGCGCCAGCTTCCACCGCTTCGTCGACCGGATCTACCTCCTTCAGCTCTCCACCCGCGACGCGACCGCCGTCGTCGATCCTCTCGCCGTCGGACGCCCCGAGCGACTCGGCGCCCTGCTCGAGGACCAGCGCATCGAAAAGGTCCTGCACGACGCCGACTACGACCTGCGGCTGCTGCATCAGGACTACGGCTGGAACACGCGCAACATCTTCGATACACGCATCGCCGCCCAGCTTCTGGGGTTGACCGCGTTCGGCCTGGCGGCGTTGCTCGACAAGTACTTCGGTGTGCGGCTCGACAAGAAGCACCAGCGCGCCGACTGGTCGATGCGCCCGCTCACGTCCGGCATGCTCGACTACGCGGCACAGGACACCATGCACCTCCTCGAGCTGCGCGATCGCATGCGTGAAGCGCTGGAACGGGCGGAACGGTGGGAATGGGCGCTCGAGGAATTCCAGCGCCTGGAGGGGCTGCGCTGGGAAGATGAGGAGGCGGGAGCGGCCTTCTTTCGCGTGAAAGGGGCACGCGATCTCTCGCGTCGCGAGCTCGCCCGTCTCCGCGAGCTCGTGCAGTGGCGCGACTCGGTCGCGGCGGAGCTCGATCGTGCGACGTTCAGGGTGGTGGGGAACGAGGTGCTGCTCGAGGCAGCGCGCCGCGCGCCGCGCACGGTTCCGGAGCTGCTCGAGATCAAGGGAGTGCCGCGCGCGCTCGCGGAGCGTCGCGGCCGCGAGCTACTCGATGCGATCAAGCGCGGGGACGCGGTGCGCGAGGCCGACCTGCCCAGGTTTCCGCGCGGACAGCGCTGGGACCGCGACGCGGATTTCGAGGAGAACGTCTCGCGGCTCAAGCGCGTGCGCGACGACGTCGCCAAGCGGCTCGCGATCGATCCGGGCTTTCTGTGCTCGCGCGACAAGCTCGAGGCGATCGCGCGCCGAAAGCCCGACACACTGGAAGATCTGGCGGAAGTGAAAGACCTGCGACGCTGGCAGGCGGGAGTGCTCGGGGCCCAGTTTCTGGACGCCCTGCGGGCAGGGCCAGGGGCCAAGGGCCGGGGGCCAAAGGAGGCCTAGGCTCTGGTTGTGCGGCTGTCCTCGGCCCGTTCCCCCCCCCGTGGCCCCTGGCCCTGGGGTCAGATCCCCAGATACGCCCGAATCCGGGGCTCTATGCGGTCCGGAGTCCAGAACGGCGTCCAGACGAGATTCACCTGCACATCCTCGACACCAGGGATCGTCCGAACCGCCTCCTCGGCCCCCGTCATGATCTCGGGGCCCGACGGACAACCGGGCGACGTCAGGCTCATGTCGACGTTCACCTTCGCGCCATCGACGCGCACGCCATAGACGAGTCCCAGGTCGACGATGTTCAGGTTCAGCTCCGGGTCCTTCACTCGCCGGAGCGCCATCTTCACTTGCTCCTCGCTGAGCGGCTCGGCGGTGTCCCCCGTTCCGGTCGTCTCGATCTCGGCCATCTGCGCTCCTGGTCCCGTTCCACCTGAACATCACCGAACCGCCGTGCCGAAACAACCCATCCGCCGCTGAGTCGCGCAGGGCCACGGACAGCCGAAACGGCGAACTGACCCGAATAACAACACCAATTACGCGAATCGCGTCGCGCGCTTTGCGATCGGCTTCCCACGAACAAGGATGGGTTGTTGTGCTCGCGCCGAGTACTGCCCGGCGCCGGGAGCAATTCGGGCAATTCGTGTTGTTATACGGGTCAGTTGGCGGTTCGGGTGTCCGTGGCCCCGGCATTCGAAGCATCCCGGAGATCCGTGAAGACCCAAAAAAAAACCGAGCGGCCAGCTCGCGCTGGACCGCCCGTAGCCGCCGTCGAACCCGTCAGGGAGCGAGCGAGCGGATTCGCTACCCTCGCGGACGCGCTGAGGTGGTCGCGGTCGGCTTCGCGGCCGGCTTCTTGGCCGGCGCCTTCACGGACGTCTTCGTCGTCACACGGCGGGCGCCACGACGATTCTTCGACGACTTCGAGCGCTGAACGCGGACCGGGCGATTCCATCCCGAGGCCTTGTCGGCGCGGAAGGAGCGCGGCATCGCGAGCACGTGCTGCGGGTCGTCGGTCACCGAGAGCGCTGCGAGGTCGGCCACGTCGGCACGAACGTCCGAGATCACCTTCGCCGGACGACGGGCTCGCGCCGCGTGCACGCGGTTCGTGAACAACACCACGAACAGCTCGCGATCGGGGTCGATCCAGAGCGACGTCCCCGTGTAGCCGGTGTGGCCGTACGAGCGACCGCTGAGGTAGGCGCCCGAGCCGCCGCCGTTGTCCTCGGCGGTGTCCCAGCCTAACGCGCGCGTCCCGGCCGTGCGGCGCGTGAACAGCGCGATCGTCGAATCGGACACGATGCGGACGCCGTTGTACTCGCCGCCGTTGAGCATCATCTGAGCAAACACCGAGATGTCGCTCGCGGTCGAGAACAGCCCGGCGTGGCCGGCGATCCCGCCAAGCGCGTATGCGTTCTCGTCCGCCACCTCACCGCGGAGCGGGTAGCCGCGCGGCGGCGAGACGTCGGTCGGCGCAATGCGCGGGCGAAGCTCCGGAACCGGGCGGAAGAACGTCGACGTCATCCCGAGCGGCTCGAAGACGCGCTTGTTCAGGAAGCGGTCGAGCCCCTCGCCGCTCACGGTCTCGACGACCATGCCGAGCAGGACCATCCCGAGATCGGAGTACTCGAAGCACACGCCGGGACGACACTGGAGGGTGGCGTCGATGACGCCCAGTCGCGCCTCCTGCGGATTCGTCGCGAGCTTCCAGAGATCACGGCTCGCGGGGAGCCCCGACCGATGCGTCAGCAGCTGGCGAATGGTGATCGAGTCCTTCCAGCCACCCGTGAAGGCAGGGAGATAATCGACGACGCGCGCGTCGAGGGAGACGCGGCCTTCGTCGTACAGAATCATGATCGCGGTCGTCGTGCCGACGACCTTGGTGAGCGACGCGAGGTCGTAGATCGACGCATCCGGGTCGACGCGTGACGCGTCTTTCGCCCAGCCCAGGCGCCCGTAGCCCTTCGAGAACACCGCCGCGCCGCGACGGCCGACGATCACCGACGCGCCCGGAAAGCCGCCCGCACGAATACCGCGCCCCACCACGCGATCGATCGCCGCGAGGCGCTTGGCGGACATGCCTACGGCCGCCGGATGCTTTCCGGGCAGGCCGTCGCCAAAGCCGAGCGCGAGTGCAGCGATGAGGGAAACCAGCACGTCGTGGCTCCGTAGGATACGGGACTCGAGCGGTTCTTGGCGGCCCTGTCGGAGAAACTCCCATCCGCTTGATCTCACGTGAGATACAAGCGAAGCCCGCCTGATGTTCCTTTGGCGGGCACTCCGTGGGCTAACCGGACGACCGAAGGGAAGCCGCTGCACCAATCCAAAGCGCTGCAGCCGGCTCATTTGAGAGACGAGCGACCTATGTTGCGGTCACCCTGCAACATGCCACAAATGAACGGCCGTTCCGCCCCCCTCCAGCACCGCCAAATTCGTTCGTCGACGAAAAAAGGCAACCCTCGTACCAACTCCTCGTGACTCATCCCGCAGAGAAGACGGCATGGAATCGGACCAGCTGCTGATCAGGCGCGCCATCGATGGCGACGAGCGGGCACTGCGACAGCTATGGTCGCAGTATGCGCCGCGCATCGACGCGGTCGTGAAACGCCTCGCCGGGGACCCGGATCTTGCCGCGGACATCGCGCAGGACGTGTGGATCCAGATCTTCCGGGCGCTCAAGACCTACCGCGGCGACGCGCAGTTCGGGACCTGGGCGCACCGTATCGCCGTCAACCGAACTCTCAACGCGCTGCGGAAGGTGCGGCGCCTGGCGAAAGTGGAGATGGACATCGAGGAGGACAGCGTGTCCGTCGAGATGGACTCGGACCGGGCGTTCGTCGCCGCCTCGATCGAGGAGGCGGCACGCAAGCTCCCGGACGGGGCACGGACCGTTTTCATGCTGCACGACGTGGAGGGGTACACGCACGAGGACATCGCACGCGAGCTGGGGATTACCCCTGGAGCGTCGAAGTCCCAATTGTTCAAGGCACGCGCGAAGCTTCGCCGGCTGCTCGCGCACCTGGTCGATCACCTGCCGGCACCGAGTCGAGCCCATGTCGCACCTGCATCCTGAACGCCTGGCCGCACTCGCCGACGGCGAGCCGACGGCGGCCGAGGCGGCGCACCTTTCGTCGTGCTCGTCGTGCGCCCACGAGATCGCGGCGCATCGGCGGCTCCTCATGCTCGCGTGGCAGGAGCGTGAAGCGCTCTCCGCTCCCCTTGCCTCGTGGAGCACACTGGCTGAGTCGCTGAGGAGCGAAGGGATTCTCCGCGACACGGCGTTGAGCGGATCCCGTGGCGGTGGAGGTCATGGCGGAGGCGTTCGATCCCCGTGGTGGCTCCAGGCCGCCGCGGCCGTCGTGCTCCTCGTTGGCGGATTCGGGATCGGTCGCCTCGCCCCCGCGGCGATGGGCGGCGCAACCGCCACGGCCGAACCGCAGTCGGAAACGACGCGCCTCGCGTCGAACGCCGACACGACCGTCACCTTCCGCTCGACCGCCGAAGCGATCTCGGTGCTCCAGCGCGCGGAACGGGATTATCGCATGGCGATGATGTATCTGGCCGGGCAGGACACGGTCACACCGACTGCTGATGATCCGGACATCTACCGTGCTCGGCTCGCCGCGCTCGACGAGATGGCTGGGGTGGCGCTCAGTGCCGTGCACCAGGCGCCGCAGGATCCGTTGATGAACCGCTACTATCTGTCCACGCTTGGCGCGCGGGACGCGACGCTCCGACAGCTCGGAGAGCGGCTTCCCGAGAACGTGCAGCTCGTGGGCTTCTGAGGAATATCAAGCATGACACGCATTAGACTGCGCGCAATCGCTATCACGATTCTGACGGGAGCGCTCGGCGTTCCCGCCATGGGCGCGGCACAGGAGACGAAGTGCACGTCCTGCGAAGCAGAGGACCGTGAGCGCGCCGTTCGACGCTATCAGCAGGAAATCGAGCGGGTGCAACGCGAGCTCGCCCTGATTCAGCGGCAGCTCGCCTCTGCGGAGTCGAGGGTCGACAGCGCGACGGCGCGGCGCCTCAATGAGCGTATGCAGCAGGCGATCGAGAAACTCACTCGCACGTACGCGCGGCAGGCGGCGCAGCTTCAGTCGCTCTCCGAGCGCTCGTGGACGGCGGTGATCGCTCCCACCCCGCCGCCAGCCCAGTATATGACGCAGGCCATCGATGGCTATATCGGCGTGCTCTGGTCGGCGAGCGTGCACGTGGAGAAGCCGGACAAAGGCGATGCGCTCTGGACGTTCCACGACTATCCACAGGTCGAGGCGGTCGAGCGCGAGTCGCCGGCGGAACGCGCCGGGATTCTGGTTGGCGACATGATCGTCGCCTTCGACGGCAAGGATCTCCGGAGGGGGAAGATCCCGATGAACGCGGTGCTGCGGCCGGGGAACACCGTGACGGTGCGTCTCACGCGCGACAACCGCGCTCGCTCCGTGGACGTGAAGGTCGTCGAGCGGCCGCGGGTTACGGTCCGCAGCAGAACGCCCGCTCCGTTCGGAGTGAGGGTTCCGTCAGAGGAGTTTCCGGACGTCGTCGTGACGCCGGCTCCGCCCTCTCCGGCGAGCCCTCGAGCCGCGGTCGCTCCCCTGCCGCCGATGGGTACGCTCTCCGGCTTTACGGTTGGAGCGGAGTTGATTCCGCTCGACGCCACCCTCGGCGAGCCATATGGAACGGAGCACGGGCTTTTGGTGCTGCGCGTTGGGCCTCGCACGCCCGCCGCGCGCGCGGGGATTCGGAAGGGTGACGTGCTCATCGCGGTCGATGGCCGCGAGCTTCGCTCCGTTCCCGCCCTCATCCGCGCTGTGGAGCGCTCCGAGAAGGGCACGCTGCGCCTGGAGCTGCTACGGAAGCGTGAGCGGAAGGTCGTGGTGATGGACTGGTGAGAGGCTGAAGGGTCGAGGGATCGAAGGGATCAAGGGGATCAAGGGGGCGGAAAGCGCCGCGGTGAAACCGCGGCGCTCATCTGATGAGCGCGGCCGGCTGCGAAGCAGCCGCCGCGCCTTTCCACCCCGTTGATCCCCTCGATCCCTTCGATCCCTTCGACCCCTTCAGCTTCTCACTCCAGCTTCCTCTCCCCCGGCACCAACGACGCATGCATCGCCAGCGCCGCGACCGCGCCACCGCCGGCGGCCGCGATCGCCAGGTGCGGACCCGGCGTGATGTCGCCGGCCGCGAAGACGTGGCGGACCGACGTGCGATACTTGTCGTCGACGACGATCAGCCCCTCGTCATCCCGTTTGCATCCGAGCTGCACACCAAGGTCATCCGCTGGGTAGTGACCGATCGCGAAGAAGACCCGCTCGCATTCCACGACCGCACCGTCGGCGAGCACGAGCGCTCGGACCTCGGCGCCGGCGGACTCGAGGGCCTCGAGCGGCTCCTCGACCACCGGGATGCTCAGCGCGTCGAGCTTCGCGCGCACGCGCGGTTCCATGCCTGCGGGTTTCCCGTTCGTGCAGATCACGATGTCGCGTGTCCACGTCGTTAGGGAGAGTGCCATGCCGGCGGCGCTGCGTCCGGAGGCGATGACGACCGTCCGTTTGTCGCGCGCTTCGTGCCCGTCGCAATCGGGGCAGTGGTGAACGGTTTGGCCGTAGCAGCGGTCGAGCCCCGGCACCTGCGGCCACACATCCTTGATCCCGATCGCGAGCAGAAGGCGGTGCGATGTCAGCGTTCGCCCGCCCTCGAGCGTCGTGAGGAACCGGTCCTCTTCCTCTTGCCGGACCGTGCTCACACATCCGTCGACCAGCACGGCGCCGTATCGCGCCGCCTCCTCGCGCCCGCGCTCGCGTAGCTCGGGTGGCGTAATACCGTGCAGCCCCAGATAGCCATTGATCCCTCGCGCTTCCCAGTTGCGCGGGTCGCGGGAGTCGACGACGACCACGGAGTGGAGATAGCGCGCGAGGAAGAGGGCCGCGGTGAGCCCGGCCGGCCCCCCGCCGACGATCGTGACATCGTATTGCTCGGACATGCCGAGCCCAAATGCAAAAAACGAACGAGGAAAAACAATGAGGAGTGAGGAAATCGATTCCTCACTCCTCGTTGTCCTTCCTCGTTGCTCCCGGCTACTTCAACGATCCAGGAGGTAGCGAATACAGGAGTCTCAGCGTCGCTCGGTCGGCCTCGGACAGCGCGCGCACCCGCACCTTCGGCGTCATGATGTTCGTGGTGTCCATCGTGTGGTCGAGCCCGAGCAGGTGCCCCACTTCGTGGAGTGCGATCGCCTTTATCGCACTCCCGTCGAGCACCTCGCCGCCGTTGTGGTGCAGCGCGATCGTGATCGTGCCGTTGACGATCCACCAATGGCGGTCGCGCGCCCACAGCGTCTTTCCGCTGATCGCGTCGGTGAACTGCTCCGTCCAGGTCACGTGAATGTCGGCGTCCGCAGAATCCGTGACGAAGGTGAACCGCACGGGGATTCCGGCGAGCGACCACTCCTTGAACGCATCACGAACACGGCGGACGTGCGTGGAGTCCCAGCTCCTGAGGCCGCTGCCATTTCCCACCCAAACGCGGAGCGGATTGACGCGCCGCTCCGGCCAGCGGGCCAGCGAGGAGTCGCGCTCGATCAGGATCTCGTGGATGTACGTGCCGGCCGCGCCTTCGCGGATGCGTCGCCAGATCTCTTCATTATCGCGGGCGGGCGCGGGGGCAACGTCACCGGCGACGACCGCGGCCAGTCCGCCCTTGCGTGCGGTGCGGTTCACCTTGCCAGCCCGCTCGACGGTGGCCACCTCGAGCTCGGCGCTCTCGGTGCTCGCCGTGATCCGCGACGCGCTCACCGCCTGGGTGGCCACGAAGCCGATCATCGCGATCACGATCGAAAGGAGAACGAGCTCGAAGCGCTTCATTGGCGGGATACCAAAGGCGGGAAAAGGTGGCCCGTAGAGGCCGGCTAGGAACGGCTCGACCAGCGTGAAGAAGTGGTTCGGTGTCTCCAGAGAGGGAGGTGACCGGCACCAGAAATCGGCGCCAGCGGAACCCTCGGCAGGTTTGTCACGAGATCCCACGCCGTGGTGACGGGGAGCGGGTCTCGCTCTCCGTGGATGACGAGCGTGAGGCGGGAGAGGGCACGGACGTCCCGAAACCAATCATACCCCGAACTTCTCAAACGTGCCGCGGTCGCGGATCCCGTCTGTTTAGCCGGGTCGGGGGGTGCGGTGCTGGGTTCGGCGGAACGCGACCAGGCGGTCGCGCGGCATCAGGGCAGGTGGCAGAGGAACGTCACGCGAAGTGTGTCGGCGCTTTCCGGGGCCACCGTGCAGAAGACGCTCATCTCGAGCACGCGGCGCACCGCTCGGACCTCGGCCTCGCTCACCTGTGGGACTCCCCGAAACACCAGCTCCACCGTCTGCTGGTCGAGCGGAGTAATCGTCACCGGTCGGCCGGCGATCCAACCGTTTTGATCGGCAGCAGGGAGATGCTCGGCGAGCCGCTGCTGGATGCCGACGATCAGCTCGTTCTGCGAAGTAGTCAACACGGGTCGAGGTGTGTAGTGTGTAATGGATACTCACCCTCAGCCGGGAATCAATCATGTCGCTCCTCGGTCCCGCCAGCCCTCGCCAGCTCAGCCTGGGGATTGCCCTCGTTCGGATCATCACCGGCGTGATCTTCATCGCGCATGGGTACCTGAAGTTCTTCGTGATGGGTATCCCGGGCACGACGGGCTTCTTCACCCAACTGGGCATCCCCGCGCCAGCCATCATGGCGCCCTTCGTCGCGACACTCGAGGTCGCAGGCGGAATCGCGCTCGTCCTCGGCGTGCTCACACGCCTGGCGGCGCTCGGCCTGGCGATCGACATGCTGGTCGCGATCTTCCTCGTGCGCCTCGAGGGCGGCTTCTTCGCGCCGAACGGAGCGGAGTTCGAGATTCTGCTCTGCGTCGCGTGCGTCGCGTTGGTGATCGCTGGCGCGGGCGCGTTGAGCGTCGACGATGCCATTGCGCGCCGCCGGTCCTCCGCGGTCGGCGACCCGTACGCTCGAACGCCGTGACGGGCTCGGTCACCAGCGGCGTCGGCAGCTTTACGGTGCCGCCGCCGGCGTACCGACTCCCCGCCGACCTCCGTTTGGGTCGTGTCCGACTTCAAGTCGCGGATCTGAGTCGGTCGATCGCGTACTACGAGCGGGTGATCGGCCTGCGTACGATCGCGACGACGGACTCGTCGGCGACGCTCAGCCCCCGCGGCGATGACACGCCGCTCGTCGAGCTTCGCGAACGCCCCGGCGCGACGCCGGTGCCGCGGCGCGGACGGCTCGGGCTCTTTCACTTCGCCATCCTGCTCCCTGAGCGCCCAGCCCTCGGGCGCTTTGTGGCGCATCTGGCTAGCATCGGCGAGTACGCCGGCATGGCGGACCACCTGGTGAGCGAGGCCATCTACCTGAGCGATCCCGACGGCCTCGGGATCGAGGTCTACGCCGACCGTCCGCGAAGCGCGTGGCGCACCGACGGACGGACGATCGCCATGGCAACGCTGCCCCTCGACGCGAAGGATCTCGTGCGCGCGGGCGAAGACGAGCCATGGATCGGCGCACCGCGGGGGACGCGCATCGGTCACGTGCATCTCCACGTGGGAGACCTCGACACGGCGGCGTCGTTCTATCACGTCGGCCTGGGGCTCGACAAGGTGAACGTCGACTATCCCAGCGCGCTGTTCATGTCGGCCGGCGGGTATCATCACCACCTCGGAACGAACACCTGGGCGGCCGGAGCCCTGCCGGCCACGGAGCGCGACGCGCGGCTCATCGACTGGACGGTTGTGCTCCCTGCGGTGAAGGACGTGACCGAGGCGGCGCAGTCGCTGGCGTCATCGGGATTCGAGCTTCGGCACGAGGGGAACGATGCCCTGGCCACCGATCCGTGGGGCACGGATGTTCGCCTGACTGCCCTGTAGAGGGTGCTCAGGGTGCTCAGGGTGCTCGGGGTGCTCGGGGTGCTCGGGGTGCTCAGGGGAGTTTAGGGCGGAAGCATTCTCCCCTTGACAAAGCGTGTTATAACACGTAGTTTCGTTCCCATGACGCCCGACCTCCAGGAGGACATTCGTCAGCGGAAGCCGTTCACCAGCCTCGAGCAGGAAGCTCAGCTCAGCGTGGTGCGCACGGCGTCGCTTCTGGTCGATGCGTTCGAGCAGATGCTCAAGCCGTACGGGATCACCGCCACGCAGTACAACGTTCTTCGCATCCTGCGCGGCGCCGAGCCGGACGGATTGTGCCGGAACGAGCTGCGCGATCGCATGCTGACACGCATGCCTGACGTGACCCGCCTGCTCGACCGGATGGAGGACGCAAAGCTCGTCGCCCGGGCGCGCGATTCCGAGGACCGCCGATTGGTTTCGACGAGGATCACCGCCAAGGGGCTGCGCGTGCTCGACGAGGTGGACTCTGCGGTGACCGCGGAGCACATGCGTCGGTTTCATCACCTCGGGCGGACCCAGCTCAGGACGCTGATCGACCTGCTGAGCGCGGTTCGAGAAAAGCTGTAGGTGCGCCGCAACCGGACGGGCCGATGACACACATTCGCGGCATTCACCACGTCACCGCGATCGCGAGCGATCCCCAGCGCAATCTCGACTTTTACGCCGGCATGCTGGGGCTCAGGCTGGTGAAGCGGACGGTCAACTTCGACGATCCGCAGACCTATCACTTCTACTACGGCGACGACGTTGGGCATCCGGGAAGCATCCTGACCTTCTTCCCCTGGCCCGGCGCGCGGCGCGGACGCCAGGGGACCGGACAGGTCGCGGTGACGTCGTTCGCCGTGCTTCCGGCCGCCCTCGGATTCTGGATCGAGCGTCTGCTGCGACATGGCGTGAAGTACGATGGTCCCGCCAGGCGAGGGCCGTCGGGTGCGGACTCCGAGGCGGTCATTGCATTCAAGGATCACGACGGGTTGATGCTCGAGATCGTCGCTCACGCCGGTGCCGAGGCGCGGCCGGCGTGGGGCGACGCTCCGGGGATCGCGCGCGAGAACGCGATTCACGGTTTCCATGGAGTGACACTGTGGGTTGACGACGGCGAACCCACCGAGAAGGTGCTGCTCGACACGCTTGGCTTTCGTCCGGTCCGCGAGGAACGGGGCACGCGTCGCTTCGAAGCCGGCGACGGTGGGCCCGGAACCTTCGTCGACGTCCGATCGATTGGCGGATTCGTGCAGGGTGCCGGCGGCGCGGGTACGGTGCACCACGTGGCGTGGAGTGTCGCGGATGATGCGACGCAGCTCGCGGTTCGCGAGCGCGTCGTCGACGCGGGACTTCATCCCACACCGGTCATCGACCGGAACTACTTCCATTCCGTGTATTTCCGGGAACCGGGCGGCGTCCTGTACGAGCTGGCGACGAATCCTCCTGGGTTCGCGATCGATGAGCCGACGGAGCGCCTCGGTGAACGGTTGATGCTGCCGCCGCAGTACGAGCCACATCGTGCCGAGATCGAGGCGGTGTTGCCGCGGATCCACCTTCCGATCTCTGGTTCCGCGGCGTCGATGCTGGCGGAGAGCGACGGGCCGGAGGAGGTGAGCGGAGATGCCCTTGGCTTCGTCCATCGGTACGTTCCCCCCGAGTCGGGATCGGAGCTCGCCGGCGGCACGACGTTACTCCTCCTGCATGGCACGGGTGGGGACGAGAACGACCTTCTCCCACTCGGGCGCAGTCTCGTTCCGGGCGCGGGATTGCTGAGCCCGCGCGGCAAGGTGTTGGAGGGCGGGGCGCCGCGTTTTTTCCGTCGCCTCGCTGAAGGCGTGTTCGATCAGGAAGATCTGGCGCGTCGCACGGAGGAGCTCGCCAGCTTCGTCGAGGCGGCGACGGCCACGTACGGGCTCGAGCGCGACGGAATCGTCGCGGCGGGATTCTCGAACGGGGCGAACATCGCCGGGAGCCTGTTGTTCCGGCGGCCCGGTCTCTTGCGGGGCGCGGTGCTGTTGAGCCCAATGGTGCCTTACGAGCCGGAGGAGTTGCCGAACCTGGAGGGGACGTCGGTGTTCATCGGCGCCGGACGAAGCGACCCGATTGCCCCCGCCGCGCAGGTGGAGCGACTCGCGTCGATGCTGCGCGACGCCGGAGCGGATGTGGTGGTGCACTGGCAGAATGCCGGGCACACGGTGACCAAGGACGAGCTCGACGCTGCACAGCGCTGGATGGCGCAGCGCATAACGAGCCGCGCCGGGGGCGAGCACCTCCGCTAGTCGCACCCTCGACCAAGGACCGCCAGCACGGGGAGGTGGTCGGATGGAAAGCGACCATCCCAGCTGTCGGGGAGAATTCCGTGCGACAGCACGGGGATTCGCGTCGACACGAGCACGTAGTCGATGCGACGCCCCGGCTCGATGGCCCGGAATGCGTTCCACGTCGACGTCGGCCCGTAGTGGCCATCGCGGCTCGCCGCGAACGCGTCGCGGAGCGGGGCGCTCGCGATCGTATCTCGCGTGAAGATGCGATAGGGCACGCTTTGCGGGTCGGCGTTGAGGTCTCCCGTCACGATGATGGGGAGATCGCCGGCGATCGTGCCGAGGCGGAGCCGGATGAGGCGAGCACTCTCCTGGCGCGCCTGCTCACCGATGTGGTCGAAGTGCGTATTGAGATGGACGTGCGTGCATCCGGTGCGCCGATCCCGGAAGCGTGCCCAGGTCGCGATGCGCTCGATCGCCGCATCCCACCCCTTGCTGCCAGGCACCTCCGGCGTTGGCGACAGCCAGAACGTTCCGCTATCGAGCAGCTCGAGTCGATCGGTGCGGTAGAGGATCGCGCTGAACTCCCCGCCTGCGCGACCATCCGCGCGGCCGACGCCCACTCGCGCGAAGCCGGGAAGGCGTGCGTCGAGATCGGTGAGCATGTGAGCGAGCGCTTCCTGCACGCCCACCGCATCTGGCGCGTGAAAGCGAATGAGCGCGCCCACCCAGTCGCGCCGATGAGGCCATGCGTTCGGCCCATCGCTCGCCACGTCGAGGCGAAGGTTGAACGTCATCACGCGGAGGGGAGACGCCGACGTGCTCTCCGGAGGCGCGATACCGCCCGCCGGCGTTGCGGTGCGGCACCCGCCCAGTGCGAGCGCGGCGGCCAACAGCGAGACGGCGAGTCGGCAGGTCAGGGACAACATCGTGTTTCCTCCATGCGTGCTGCGCAGTCATCGCGGTATGCGAATCCCACCGTATTCTCGAGCACTCCTGCTCATCCTGGTCGCCATCGCCGCGCCCGCATCGGCGCAGGAGCGGCCTCAGGCGCTGACGCAATTCCTGCGCGACGCGATCGGTCTCGACGCGACGCAGCTCGCCCTGGTCGAGCGAGGCGAGGCGGTCGTGAAGGTCATCGAGACACAAAGCCCGCGCGACGTCGCGATCTTCGGCATCATCACCGCCAGCGGATCGCGTGACGCCTACGTGCGCCACCTCTCCGACTTCGAGCGATCGCTGCGAACGCCCGCCCGCACTCGCGTCGGGATCTTCAGCGAGCCTGCCACCCTCGCTGATGTGCAGTCCGTCAACCTCGAGCGACAGGACGCCGACGATCTGCGAAAATGCCGACCGGGCAAGTGCGATTTCAAGCTCCCCGCGACCGAGATGACGCGCATCCAGGAGCGAATCGACTGGGCGAGCGGAGATCAACGGGCCCAGCTGACGGCCTACGCGCGGCAGCGCCTCCTCGACTACGCAACCGACTATCGCGCTCGTGGCGACGCGGCGATGGTCGTCTACGACGACCGCGGCAACGTCCGCGCCAGCGACGCGTTCGCGGACCTGCTCGCGCAATCGCCGTACGTGTACCGATACGCTCCATCGCTCGCGCGGTATCTCGCCACATATCCGCGGGCGAAGGCCGAGGGCGTGCGCGACGTGCTGTTCTGGTCGGAGACCGCGGCGCCGCGCATGCGGCGCACACTGACGGTCTCACATCTAGCGGTGTATTCGCCCCCCGAGCTGCCCGGCACGACCCTCGCCGCCGCGAAGCAGATTTACGCCAACCACTACTTCGAGGCCGCGTTCGATCTGACGACGATCGTGGATCGTGCAGCCCCGAACGGCTCGGCCGAAATCTATCTGCTCGTGCTGCGTCGGTTCCGCTTCGACAACCTGCCGAGCGGCGGGCTCCTCAACATTCGCGGGAAGGTGGTCGGGAGCCTCAAGGATCAGATGCTCGCCGACCTGATCCGGGACAAGGCAGCCGCGGAGGGAAGGCAGGCGCGGTAGCGGGCGGTGCGCGCTCCGGAGATCTCGTCGTGAGCGCTAGACCGCTCGCTCCAACGCAACTTCGGCCTCGAGGAGCGCGCGATCCCGTCCCACCGTCAGCATCGCCAGGGTACGGCCGCCCGCTCGTAACGACACGGCCGCATCGCGGGCGTCGAGGTCCCCCTCGATCTCGACCGCATCCCACGATTCCGCGTGACCGGTGTACCTGAGCGTCAGGTCGTGGTGCGCACTCCAGAAGAATGGGACGGCCGCGAATCGCTCGCCGGCCCCGAGGATGTTGCGCGCCGCGGTCTGTCCCTGTCGCTCGGCCGCCACCCAGTGTTCGATGCGAATCAGCGCTCCGGTTCGCGGATCCGGGTAGCGCGCGACGTCACCAGCGGCGAACACGCCCCTTGCCTGCGTCTCGAGGTACTCGCTGACAAGGACGCCGCGGTCGATGGCAAGGCCGGCTGCCTGAGCGAGCCCGACGTTCGGGCGAACGCCAACGCCGGCGACCGCGAGGTGCGCGTCGAGATACTCGCCGCTGTCGAGAACGACGCGCTGACCGTCGATCGAGACGGGCTTCTTGCCGAGGTGGAAGATGACGCCGTGCTCCTCGTGGGTGCGCTGCACGAGGCGCGCGAGCTCGACCCCCAGGATGCGCTCGAGCGGACGCGCCTCCGGTGCCACGACGTGCACCTCGAGGTTTCGTGCGCGCAGCGAGGCGGCGACCTCGAGGCCGATGAAGCTCGCGCCCACCACGACGGCGACCGCGCCCGCGCCGGCAGCGTCCGCGTCCTTGATGATCGCTCGACTGTCGGAGAGTGTGCGAAGCGTCCGCAGGGGAAGGCGATCGGACGCGGGCAAGGGAAGCTGCACCGGGGAGGCCCCCGTCGCGAGCAACAGCGAATCAAAGGACACCGCCGAGCCGTCGTCGAGCGTGACGCGGCGGCTCGACAGGTCGAGGGCGGTCGCGGTGCGTCCGAGTCGGACTTCGATCTCGCGATCGCGAAAGAATTCGGGCGGACGAAGCGAGACCCATTCCTCCGGCGCGCTCCCGGCGAGGTAGTCCTTCGAAAGGTTCGGGCGATCGACAGGAGCATCGCGATCGCCATCGACTATCGTTATGCGGCCCTCGTACCCTTCTCGGCGAAGCGTATCGCCCGCGACGACGCCGGCGGCACCGGCGCCGACGATGACGACCGATGCGGGAACGGGTGCGCCGGAGCGTGTTCTCGCCCGTGTGGTTGCCGGTGTCGGTACGACGCGGTCGGTGACACGGACCTGCCCGTCGCGCTCCTCGACATCCCAACAGGGGAGATCGTCCAGCGCCGGTGGGCGCTCGAGCGCGGCGGTTCTGACGCTGAACGCGGCGTGATGCCAGGGACAGCGAACCGTCTCGCCAACGAGCAGTCCATCGGCGAGGGGAGCACCATAGTGCGGGCACTTCCCACCCACGGCGTAACAGCGGCCGCCAACGCGCGCCACCAGGACCGCGTCGTCACCGACGCGCCCGGCGAGGAGCCCGCCTTCGGCAATGAGATCGGACGCGACCCCGACCGAAAGGTCGGGCCCCGCCGGACGCTCGGATTGGTCGCTCACCTATGACTCCGCTGGGACAGTTCAAGAAAGCATGCGCACGAAGCGTTCACGACGCCACGCACACTCGGTGTACGTCGCGGTTGGTCCCGCGGATTGGTTGGGATTCATGTCCGAAAATGGCTAGCCGCGCTGGGGCGGACGCCTAGATTCAGGTCATGACGCACCATCCCGCTGCACTCTACAGCGCCCTCGCCGCCCGCGACCCACGATTCGATGGCGTGTTCTACGTGGGCGTGACGTCGACAGGCATCTATTGTCGCCCGGTGTGCACGGCGAAGACACCGAAGGCCGCGAACTGCCGCTTCTTCTGGAGCGCGGCGGCGGCCGAGAAGGCGCGCTTTCGGCCGTGCCTTCGCTGTCGGCCGGAGCTGGCGCCCGGGAACGCCCCAGTGGATGACGCGCGCCGCATCACCGGCCTGCTCGTGAACCGCATCGAGGAGGGCATGCTCGATGACGGAGCGGGGCTGGAGGACATCGCGGCCCGCTTTGGTTGGAGCTCCCGGCAAATCCGCCGCATGGTGCACAAGGAGCTCGGCGTCTCACCGATCGAGCTGGTGCTCACGCGACGGCTGCTGCTCGCCAAGCAGCTGCTCACCGAGACGACGCTCCCCGTCACCGACGTCGCGTTCGCCAGCGGATTCGCGAGTCTCCGCCGCTTCAACGACGCGTTCCGCGCGCGGTATGGAATGCCACCAACGCGGTTGAGGCGAGCCGCGACGGGCGGGTCCGCCGTCCCCATGTCACGCGGATCGTTCACCTTGCAGCTTGCCTATCGCCCGCCGTTCGACTGGGACGGCGCGCTGAGATTCCTCGGCGCGCGGGCGCTCACGGGCGTCGAGCGAGTCCACGAGGACGCGTACTTCCGCACGGTGAAGCTCGGCGGCCACACGGGGTGGGTGGGTGTGCGCCATGCGCCTCACAAGCGCGCGTTGACGGTGGAGCTGACGCATTCGCTGACGCCGGTGCTGCCGGCCGTGCTGGGCCGCCTGCGCCACGTCTTCGACCTCGATGCCCGCCCCGACGTCATCGCCGCGAAGCTGGCGGAGAGCGAGGCGCTCGCGGACGTCGTGACGCGAAACCCCGGCTTGCGCGTGCCCGGAGCCTTCGACGGATTCGAGCTCGGCATGCGCGCCATTCTCGGCCA
>JAICNG010000004.1 GCA_025931335.1 Gemmatimonadaceae bacterium
CGACGTTCGGCGCGCGTGGGCTTCGCGGTGCCAACGTCGAACCGGCGATAGATCTGCCGCGAGTCGGCGCTGATGATCGTCGTGGGCTCGCGATCAGCCAGCGTGAGCGCAAGCGCCGACTTTCCGGCGGCCGTCGGGCCGCAGATGATGCGCAGCTCAGCGTCGGCCAAACCGGCGATCGACTTCGTCCCAGGGTATGTGGACGATGGTCGCGCGCCCGTGCACATCGTGCGCCGGCAGCTCAGTGTCACCGAGCGCGGCGTAGAGCGCGCGCATCTCGCCCGACGAGAGCGTGTCCCCCGCCTTGATCGCCGCCTTGCACGCGACCGTCGCGGCCAGGCGCTCGTGGCGTGACGCGACGCTCGCGAACCGATTGCCGGCCAGCGCATCGAGGGTCTCACGAATGCACCGCTCGGCGTCGAAGCGGGGATGGGGCATTGGGACGGCGCGAATGATGAGCGTGTGCCCGCCAAAGCCCTCCACCTCGAATCCGAGTGCGGTGAATAGATCCTGATGCTCCTCGAACGCATCGGCCTCCGCGGGACCGAGGTGCAGCGTGAGAGGAAAGAGCAAGCGCTGCGAGGGGGCCTCGCCCCGCTCGAGTGTGCCCAGGAATTTCTCGAAGAGCACGCGCTCGTGCGCCGAGTGCTGATCGATGAGCACGAGCCCGTCCTCTCGCTCGAACATGAGATAGGTGTCGCGCAGCTGGACGAGCGGTGGCACGGTCGCCTCGTCAGGCAGGCGTTCCGTGCCAGCCCTCGCGGTCGCGTCGGGATCATCGAGCAGCGGGCCGAAGGAGCCATCGGGTCGCCGGAGCACCTCCGTGTCGACGGCGGTCGCGACGGCGCCGTGGCTCGACGCGCCGAACGACCACGCGCGATATCCGAGCGCCGGTGCGCTCGCCGGTGTTCCCAGGGCGCGACGCACCGCCGCCTCGACGGCGCGTTCGACCATCCAGCGGTCGCGAAAGCGCACTTCTGCCTTCATTGGATGCACGTTGACGTCGACCACCTCACCGGGGATGGTGAGCTCGAGCAGCATCGAGGGCCGTACACCCGCCGGGAGCGTCGAGCGGTACGCGGCCTCGGCGGCGCGCACGATGCCATGATCGCGCACCGTGCGTCCGTTGACGATGAGAAAGATCCGGCGGGTGGCGGTGCCAACGTCGCCGGGCCGCTCGACGAGCCCGGACACATGGATCGACCCACTGACGTCGTCGACGTCGACGAGCGCGTCGGCGTAGGCACCGCCCCAGAGCGCGGCGACGCGAGCGCGGAAGGAGGCGGCCGGCGCGAGCGTCAGTGCCTGCCGGCCGTCGTGCGCAGCGGTGACGCGCACGTCGCGCCGCGCCAGCGCGATGCTCGTGAGCACCTCCGCGGTGGCGCGCCATTCCGATCGCGGTGATCGAAGAAACGAGAGGCGCGTTGGCGCGTTCGAGAAGAGGCGCGTCACCGTTACCGTGGTCCCGCGACGGCGGGTGCACTCACCGACCTCGCGCACTTCCCCCGCTTCCGCGCGCACCACCGTGCCGGCGCCATCCGCGGCGGCCGTCTCGATCTCGATGGCGCACACGGATGCAATCGCGGCGAGCGCCTCGCCGCGGAAGCCGAACGTCCCCACTCCGACGAGATCGTCGGTGCGCCGGATCTTGGAGGTCGCGTGTCGCGCCATTGCGAGCAGCGCGTCGTCGCGCACCATGCCGATGCCGTCGTCGGCAACGCGAATTCGCGAGCGACCGCCGTCGCCGACATCGATCTCGATGGTGCGCGCCGACGCATCGAGCGCGTTCTCGAGCAGCTCCTTGACCACCGACGCCGGCCGCTCGATGACCTCCCCCGCCGCGATCTGGTCGACGACGGTGTCGGGGAGAACGGCGATGCGCGGCATGAATGAAGCTACGCGCGCTTGCCGCGGGCGGTCAATTGTGCGTGAGCCTCACCAGCAATGCGTGCTCGACCCAGCCGTCGCGCGCCCCGGCGAGCGAGACCCGTGTCCAGTCACCCCGTCGTTCCTCAATGCGCGCGACCTCGCCAACGCGGGCCATGGCGCCGTACTCCGCCGCGAGCGCGGGAAGAGTGCGCAGCGCGCCGGTGGCGTCGAGCACCGCCAGCCCACGCCCCGTGACGACCGAATGCGCGGTGAACGCGACCGCCGCGAGGGCGAGCGAGAGCGAGATGCCGCCGAGCGCCGCGGCGGCGGATCCGGGACGTTGGGTCCGAAACGCGACCACTACCCAGGCGAGACACCAGAGCGACGCGGCAATGAGCGCGAGCGGTCCCACGGGGAGCGGTGGGACGTCGCCGAGCGACTCGTCCACTGGCAGATCCACGCGGGCCAGTGCTTCCCGGGCGTCGGTCGCGAGTGGCTCGAGGCGAAGCGCCCGCTGCCATCCTACTACCGCGCGAGCGGTGTCGGCGGCCTGCCACGATGCGCTCCCGAAGTTCATCCAGGCGTCGGGCGCGCGCGGCTCGGCGGTCGCCACGGCACCGAACTCCCGCGCGGCATCCGAGTACCGCTCGGCTCGGTAGGCCGCGACACCGGCGGCGAAGCGCCGGGCCGGATCGATATCCGCGTCCTGAATCGCGAGGGCGGTGTGGGCCCCGAGGAGGAGCATGACGCCCAGGAGCGCGCTGGTGATCGCCGCACGCAGCGACTCGCGCGAGCGCGCTTCGCGATCGATGTCCCGATAGATGCGCCAGGCGCGCGTCGCCGCATCGTTCACGGCCGCGGGCGCCCCACCGAATGCGGCTCGATCGAGCTCGGCGAGCAACGCGTCGGCCTGGTTGGCGACTCCCGCGGAGACGCCGGCGCGCCGGGCGGCCCGGGCGAGGGCGCCGTTCGAGGCGAGCGTGGAGGCGCTGACGTTGAGCCGATCGGCGAGGGCGCGCACGAGGGCGCGCCGCAGCTCGCTCGCGGACACCGAGCGGCGCTGCCGGGCCAGCGCACGGAGATCGCGAAACACCGGGTCCGGACGCGTGCGCGCCCGGCGTCGACTCGTCAGGCGGCGGATGGTTGCCGGGAGCGGCGCGAGCCCGAGGAGGAGCCAGAACTCACGTCGCTCGTGAGGCGGAACGGGAAGCGGCCCACGGAAGGTGGAGCGAATCGCCAGTGGCGGCACCACCATCGTTCCCGTATCGGCGCTCGCGAGTGCGCCTGGCGCGATGAGCACCGAGTCGGGCGCGGCTTCCGCCAGCTGGTAGCTCTCGGTCCACGGATCGAAGTACCAGTAGCGCACCGGCGGAAGGGTGCGCATTCCCGGGCGCGTGGGCGTGAGCACCCAATCGAACTCCTTGGCGCCGCGCACGGTGTCGCGATCGGAGGCGACGGTCACCCGCTCATCGGCGGGAACGACGGTTGCCCACGGAACGCGGAGCGCGGGACGCGGGAGAAGCTTGACGTTGCCGACGCCGGCCACGCGCACTCGCAGCATGAGCGGATCGCCAACACGCGCCCGCCCGGTGTCGAGGTCGGCGGCAATACTGAGCGAGCCGACGGCGCCCTGGTAATCCGGCGGCCGACCCGCGGCGGGGGGATCGATCGCGACGACGACGATGCTGTCGCTTCGCGCTTCGTAGCTCTCGTCGCGACTGAAGAAGCTCGGCGTGAGCGGCAGCGCGTAGGTGAGGCGCGCCGAGGGGATCGTGAAGCGGCCGGCGGCGACGGGGAAGATCGCGCGCTGGTAGACGAACGCCTCGAACGATTTCCCGCGCGACGACACGGTATACGCGGGGAGATCGGATGGCGATTCGTACGCGAGCATCCCCCGCATCTCCGGGGCGAAGAACTCGGGACGACGCACGCGGTCGCGCACCGATCGGGCGAAGAACGCCGCGACCTGGTAGGTCGCCTGCTGCCCCACGTAGACGGTTTCCGGCAGGACGAGCGCGCGGACCTGAACGGGTGCGAGCGTGTCGAGGACCGGATTGCGAGTGATCGCTGGCGCGCGCGAATAGTCGCGGGCGCGCAGCTGCGTGTTCCCGGCATGGGGACTGAACGCGGCGGCCGTCGCGGCCGCGAGGAGGAGCCGTCGCCTCACCAGTCCTTCCCCCTCGGCGGAGTGTCGGGCTGGTTGGTCCGCTGCTTGCGCCCCTGCACTTCCTGCTCGTCACGGGCGGCGCTGTTGAGAATCTGCTCGGCCTGGCGCTCCGACAAACTCCCGGCGGGGCGTGTCATCGCTTCGCGCGGCTGGGCGGCCGGATCCTCGCGCGGCTGCTCGGAGGTCTCGCCTCCACCGCCGCCCCCGCCGCCCGATGCCTGCTCCCGATGCCGCGCCAGCTCGTAGTTCCACTTGGCATCGAGCTCGTCCGGGCGGGCGCGCAGCGCGCGCTTGTAGGCATCGACGGCCGCGGCGAACGCCTGTCTGGCGGCGTCGCCCTCGAGCCGGCGTCCCCGCTGGAGGAAGATGTAGCCGAGGTTGAAGAGGGCGCGGTACCGCGTCTCGAGGTCCGTCGACAGCGCCGCGCGCTCCAGCGACTCGATCGCCTCGTCGGCGCGGCCGGCCAGAATCAGCGCCGTGCCGTAGTTGTACTGCACACGCGGCGAGCCGTCCCCTCGCACGATCTCACGCCGATAGGCTTCGGCGGCCTCCGCATAACGACGCGCCCGAAAAAGCTCGTCCCCCTCCGTGCCGGCGGCGTGGGCGGGACTGGGCAGCGCGAGCACGAAGAGGAGCGCGGCGGCGGCGGTGCGCGCCGCGGCGGGGGCGCGCCGGCGGGCACCGCGGCGCTCGGCGAGGAGCGTATCGGCGAGCAGGCAGAGCAGCGCGGGAAGCAAGAAGAGCTGGAACTGGGGGCGCCGCTCGGCGCCGGCCTGGGCCATGCGCCCCTGACGGCGCAGTGTGGCGAGCGAGCGGCGGATGTTGGCGGCCTTGTCGGTCGCGGCCGCGGCGATGTATACGCCGTTGGCGGCGCGCGCGGCGGCCTCGAGCAGCTCCGGTGTGTGCCGGGACACGACGATCTCACCGTTCTCATCACGCTTCAACGTCTGTCCTCCCGCTCCGCGCTCGGGAATGGTCGCGCCCGCCGTCGTCCCGAAGCCCACCGTCACGAGCGTAATTCCCGATTCCGCTGCCCGCTTGGCGGCCTCGACGACGTCGCTCTCCGGCTCGAAGGCCTCCCCGTCACTCATGATGACGAGTGCGCGGTCGCTTCCGCTACGTGAGGTGAGTAAGAGATCTGTTCCCTGTCGGATGGCGCGCGCGAGCGAGCTTCCCGCCTGGCCCACCACGCTGGGGTCGAGATTGTCGAGGTAGAGCTCGAGCGCGCCCTTGTCGACCGTGAGGGGAGTGAGGATGTAGCTCCGTCCCGCGAAGGCGATGAGACCAAATCGATCGCTGGGCGAGCCGGCGAGGAACCGCCGGGCCTCCTGCTTCATGCGCTCCAGGCGATCGGGGCGCTCATCGGTGGCGCGCATGGAGAGCGACGCGTCGAGCGCGAGGACGATATCGGCACCGCCCGCCCGTACGATCGCGCGCTCGGTACCCCACCGCGGACCGGCGTAGGCGATGCCGGCGAAGACCGTGACGAGGGAGAGCAGGATGATGCGGGGAATGGGCGACCGCGTCGCCGCGACCGGGATGAGCCTCGCGACGATTCCCTCCTGGCCTAACGCGGTAAGGCGGCGGCGCCGCTTGCGGAAGGCGACCATCAGCAACGCAGCCACCGCGACGGCGAGTACGGGAGCCGCCACGAGCGCCCACGGGATGTCGAAGTAGGGCATCATGGCAACGGGCCCCGCCAGGCCAGCAGCGCCATCTCGGCCGCGATCGCGATGAGCACGAGCGCGAGCGGCCACCGGTACTGCTCGGTGTATTGCGTGTACGTGCGCGTCGTCACCGGCACGCGCTCGAGGCGATCGATCTGCTCGTAGATGCGCTGGAGCGCCGCCGCGTCGCGCGCGCGGAAGTAGCGTCCCCCGGTGGTGCGCGACACGTCGGTGAGCAGCTTCTCGTCGATGCGCACGGGGCGGTTCTCGTAGCGCAGCCCAGTGAGCCCCCGGCCCACGGGCACGGGTGCGACCCCCTCCGTTCCCGCGCCCACCGTGTAGATCCTGATGTCGTACGCGGCGGCGGCCTGCGCCGCGGTACGCGGGTCGATGTTGCCGCGGTTGTTCTCGCCGTCGGTGAGCAGAATCATCACGCGGGAGCGTCCGGGGGCGTCGCGCAGGCGATTCGCCGCGGTGGCGATCGCCGTGCCGATCGCGGTGCCGTCCTCGAGCAATCCCGCGTGGAGGTGATCGACGGCGGCGAGGATCACCGGGTAGTCCAGCGTGAGCGGCGTTTGCGTGAGCGCCTCCCCGGCGAACGCGACGAGCCCAATGCGATCGCTGCGACGCCCGTTGACGAACTGCTTCACCACGTCCTTCGCCACCTCGAGCCGGTTCTGCGGCTGGAAATCCTCGGCCAGCATCGAGCTCGACAGATCGACGACGAGGACGATGTTGATGCCCTCGCTCGTTATGGTCTCCGCGCGCGCGCCCGACCGCGGACGCGCGAGGGCGATGATGAGGGCCGCAATCGCGAGCGCGCGGAGCGCCACGAGGAGCCGCGCGATGCCCCGCCCCGCACGTGGTCCGCGCGCCAGCACATCCGTGCGCGAGAACACGATCGCGGGCCGGTGCCGCCGGCGGCGCCAGAGCCACCAGGCGGGGACGGCGAGCAGCAGGATGAGCGCCCAGGGAGCGGCGAACTCGAGACCGAAGATTCTGATCATGCCGCCTTCCCAGCCGCCGCGGCCGTCGCGCGCTCGCGCGCGCTCACCTGCTCCACCTCGCGCACGATCGCGCGCGCCTCCTGGCCTATCTCGCGCGCACGCTCGGCCGTCACGGCGCGGCGCGCGAATTTCACGAGGTCGGCCTCGCTGAGAATGGCGCCCAACCGCTGCACCGGGAGGTCGGACCGAGACCGGAGATGTCGGACGAGCTCGCTGCTCGTCAGTGATGGGGCCGCCCCGGGGAGTCGAAGCGCGAGATAGTCGCGCATCACCTCGACCATGAGCGCGACGAAGCGTCCGCGTTCCCCCGCCTCGAGCAAGCCCATCCGCTCCACACGGGTGAACTCGCGCTCGGCGTACTGCATGGCATCGACCGGAACCGGGGGAGGCTTTCGACGGCGGCGGCGAAGGTACCACCAGACGAGCAGCCCGATGACGGCGAGGGCGAGCAACGCGACCACGACCCACCGCCACCAGGGGGGATCGGCGGCCATGATGTCGCGCGGCGGCTTCGGATCGTGGAGCGCGGTGTCGGCGGGGAGCACGCTCCGCACATACACGCGCGCCCGCAGGGGAACCCGGGTCTCGGCGTCAAGCGTGGTGACCACCGCATCCTCGAACACGATGGTCATCGTGCCAGTGTCCCATGCCGCCAGTCGCCACCGCGCCGTCTCCTCGGTGCGGAGCGAGTCACTCGCCGAGTCGAGCATCCGCGAGCTGACGATCTCCAGGGACTCGGACGTGTCAGGCGCGGTAGGCCACGCGATCGTGGCGCCTTCCGGCGCGCGCACGCGTGCCGCGACGATGAACCGCGTGCCGACCGTCACGGTCTCGGGACGCACCGCAACGCCGAGCTGGATGGTGGGCCCTGGCTGGGTCGCCCCCTGCACGAGGAGAATCAGGGCAATGCCGATCACCGGCGCCGCCCGCCGCGCGTCTCGCGCGCGCGAAAGAACTTGAGCAAGGGCTCGATGTAGCTCGCGTCGGTGCGGACGACGATCTCGTCGATCGCGAGGCGCCGAAAGAGCCGGCGACGCTCGGCGCGCTCCGCGCCCGCCATCTCCGCGAACGACTTGCGCACGCCCTCGTCGCTCGTGTCGACGGTGACGGTCGTGCCACTCTCGGGATCGACGAATCGGGCGAGCCCCACGTTCGGGAGCGAGATCTCGCGCGGGTCCTCCATGGTCACCGCGACGACGTCGTGGCGCTGCGCGAGGATCTTGAGCGGGCGCTCGATGTTCGGCGCGATGAAGTCGGAAATGAGAAAAATGATCGCGTGGTGCGAGAGCATCTTCGCGAGGTAGTCGGCCGCGGCGGCAATGTCGGTTTTCCGTCCCACCGGCTCGAACGCGAGCACGTCGCGCACGACGCGCAGCGCGTGCCGCCGCCCCTTCCCGGGCGGCACCACATGCTCGGCCCGATCGGTAAACAGCAGCGCGCCCACGCGGTCGTTGTTCCGAATCGCCGACATCGCCAGCACTGCACTGAGCTCGCTCGCGAGCTCGCTCTTGAACCGCGCCTGCGTCCCGAACCGCTCCGAGCCCGAAAGATCGATGGCTAGCATCACCGTGAGCTCACGCTCCTCGATGTAGCGCTTGACGTAGGGGTGGCCCATGCGCGCCGTCACGTTCCAGTCGATCGTGCGCACCTCATCGCCGGGCTGGTACTCGCGCACCTCGGCGAACTCCATTCCCTGCCCCTTGAATACGGAGTGATACTCGCCGGTGAACAGCGAGTTCACGAGGCCGCGCGTTCGGATCTCCAGGAGCTTGACCTGGCGTAGCACCTCCGGCGGCACGGCACGGGAGGAGCGCGCCGTTCGTGCGCGCGCGGGCGCCTCCGTGGCGACCGGGGCGCTTCCCGACGCCCGCGACACTTCCCGCCGCCGGTCGCCCCGCGCGGCCGGCGGGGCGTCCGCCCGTTTCGTTCCCTTCGGGCTCACGGGCTCTCGATCGCGCCCAGAATCTTGTTCACGATAATGTCGCTCGTGACTTCCTCCGCCTCGGCTTCGTACGTCGTCAACACGCGATGCCGGAGGATGTCGGGCGCGATCGCCTTCACGTCGTCGGGAGTCACGAAGTTCCGGCCGCGGAGGAACGCGTGCGCACGCGCGCCCTGCGCGAGGAAGATCGTGGCGCGCGGGCTGGCGCCGTACTCGATGAGGGGGGCGAGCTCCTTGAGTCCGGCCTCGTCGGGTTTGCGGGTGGCGTGCACGATGTCAACGATGTAGTCCATGATCCGCTCATCGACGTAGAGGTCGGCGATGCGGCGTCGTGCGTCGAGCACCTGCTGCGGCGTCGATGCGTGCTGAACCGGGATCGGCTCCCCGCTGGCCATGCGACGCATGATCTCCTTCTCTTCGTCGCGCGTGGGATACCCCACGTGCAGCTTGAGCATGAAGCGGTCGACCTGCGCTTCGGGGAGCTGATAGGTCCCTTCCTGTTCGATGGGATTCTGCGTCGCCAGCACGAGGAATGGCTCATCGAGCCGGTGCGTCGTCCCGCCGATCGTCACCTGCTTCTCCTGCATGGCCTCGAGGAGCGCCGCCTGCACTTTCGCCGGTGCGCGGTTGATCTCGTCGGCGAGGATGATGTTGGCGAAGATCGGGCCCTTCTTGGCGCTGAACTTCCCGGTCGCCTGATCGAAGACCATCGTGCCGATCACGTCGGCCGGGAGCAGGTCGGGCGTGAACTGGATGCGCTGGAAGGTCGTGCTGATCGTTTCCGCCAGCGTCTTCACCGTCAGCGTCTTCGCGAGGCCGGGGACGCCTTCGAGAAGGACGTGTCCGCCGGTGAGGAGCCCGATGAGGAGGCGCTCGACCATGTAGTCCTGCCCCACCACGCGTCGACCAACTTGCGCGATGATGCCCTGAACGAGTGCCATGTCGGCGGCGGGGGCGGCGGTGCGGGTGGCCATGGTGAGAAAGTCCTTGTGGTTTCTGTTAGGTGCTCGAAGTGCTCGAGGTGCTCCAGGTGCTCGACGGAGGTGGTCGAGGGGTCGCACCTCGGGCACCTCGAGCACCTCGAGCACCTCGACTACCTCTTGATCCGGTACCCCTCGTCCTCTTCCTCGAACACCCACACCGCCATGCGGGCGGGCTCGATGGGCGCATCGGGATCGATCGCGGTCCATCGCGCGCTCGAGCCGGTGCGAACGTCGCGCGCCACTGCGGCGATCGCGCTCGCCCGCTTGATCCAGAGGGCGAGGTTGGCCGGCCGCAGGTCCACCCAGCCCCGCAATGCGATGTCCGCGCCACGACCTTCGGGGGGGACCACGACCTTCTCGCCGCGAAGCACGTGTTCCCCGTCCGAGAGCAGGATCGGAAGCCCAACGGAGAGGATCTGCCGGCGCACGTTGGGCTCCCGCTCGCGGACGAGCCGCTCGCAATCGCGCGCCACGCACGCCGGGTCGGCGGTGGCGAGCGCGCGTACCGAAGGGTGCAGGCGGCTGATGAGGTAGGCCTCGAACAGGAGCTTGGTCAAGCGCGGAGGCCCGAGCATCTCGAATGCCACCGACCGCACGCCGTGCTGGTCCTCGAGCGCGCGCAGTCCGGCGATCGCCATCGATCGCAGGTACCCTCCGCGGTAGGTCGGCCCGAACGTCGCCCCGTCCAGCGCGGCGACGACGTCCTTCCCCGTCGGACGCCCAGTGAGCTCCATGATCACCGCCTCGGCGATCTCTTCAGGGGTCACCAGCTCCATCTGGCCGAGCGCGGTGACGGTCTCGAATTCATCGCGCGCGAAGACGCCGTTCTCCCCCACGTTGATGAAGACGCTCTCCAGCTGCTTCCCCGTCTTCGTCCACCCGCGCGCGTCAGGCGCGAACGCGTCGCCGACGCGCATCGGCGTTTCGCAATCGACGAGCTCGACCGGCCGTCCCCCGCGCCGAACCGGACCGTAGCCGATCTCCTTCCACCCGATCACGGCCGTCGGCTTGATCTCGATCGTGGCGGGTGCCCCCGGGGTGCGCGCCATGAGAAAGAGAAAGAGGCTCTGCGCGCCCGCGACGGCGGACTTCGACATCAGGGTACGGGAGGGCTTTTCCTCGCTGTGCGTGTACGGGATGTTGAGACCCATTCCTCCCGTGCCACTGGTTCCGATCTTCACGTACGCCTTCGTCCCGGCACGGCGGAGCCCTTCGAACAGGGTCTGCATGTGACGGATGAGCTGCGGCAGCGGCAGGGTGAGTAGGTGGCGCTCGACCTCCTCCGTGCTCGCCCCGCCCCGCACCGCCGCCTCCATGAGCCGGGCAGAGCTCGCGAACACGTCCTGATACGCGAGCGCGGTCGCGCTGTTCACGCAGTCGACCACCGCCTCGGGGCGGATGGTCGTGAGCCACTGAAAGAGCAGGTTGTCATCGAACGAGGCGCTCGCGGGCCGCAGCACGTCGTCGATCATGCGGCGACGAGCCGCCGCGTCCTGCATCAGGTCGTCGCGCGCGCGCTCGGCGAGATCACTCGGCAGGAAGATGTTGCCCCACCTCGCCTCGACCGGCACCTCGAGCTCGCTGAGATCTCGAAGCCCGGCGTCCGCCTCGGCCTTGGTGAGCGCGGTAATCACGAGGCGACGCGGCCGGTGAGGCGCCAGTCGCCGCGCGACCGCCGTGCCGACCAGCCCCGCTCCGCCGAGGAGGAGCACCGTCGAGTCGCGGATTTCCACGGCGCTCAGGGCTCGCGGATGAGCGCGTCGAGGATGTCACGCTCGCGCGACGTGAGCTTGCGCGTGGCGCCAGCGGCGAGCTTGCCGAGCGTGACCGGTCCGAAGCGCGTGCGCACGAGCCGGTCGACCTCCAGGCCTAACGCGAGGCAGAGCCGCCGCACCTCCCGATTCCGTCCCTCGGCGATGAGCACGCGAACGTCCCACCGCCCGCCGCCGAGCGAGGTCGCGTCGATGTCGCGGACCTGCACGGGGCCGTCCTCGAGCATCACGCCCCGTCGCGCGAGGCGGACCGCCGCCGGGGCATTCCCGCGCACCGTCGCGACATACTCGCGCTCGACACCGCGACTCGGGTGGGTGAGGGCATGGGCCCCATCGCCATCGGTCGTCAGCAGCAGCACGCCCTCGGTGAGATAGTCGAGGCGCCCCACGTACGTCAGCCCCGGCATCGGCGGCACGAGATCGAAGATCGTACGGCGCCCCTGGGGGTCGGAGCGGGTCGTCAACACGCCGGCCGGCTTGTTCATCACCAGCCAGGCGGTGGTCGTTTGGGCGACGATGGGGCGGCCGTCGACGGCAATGTTGTCGCGTGCCGGATCGACGCTCTGCCCGGTGCGAGCCGGTGTCCCGTTGATCGTCACGCGGCCGGCGACGACGAGCGCCTCGGCGCCGCGACGCGATGCGACGCCGGCACGCGCCAACGCCCGCTGGATGCGCATCGCCGGCATCCGCCTCACTCGGTCGCGTTAGGCGCGGAGGCGTCGGAGGACGCGACGACGCGGAGCGCGATCGCGAGCTCGTCGGCGCGCGGCAGCTCCTCGAGGTGCCGGAGCGCGAAATGCTCGAGGAACAGCGGCGTCGTTCCGTAGAGGAGCGGGCGGCCCAATCCCTCGGCGCGTCCGACGACGTCGATCAATCCCCGCTCGTGAAGCGACTTCAGCACGCCACCCACGGCGACGCCGCGGATCTCCTCGATGTCCGCCCGCGAGATCGGCTGCCGATAGGCGATGATCGCGAGCGTCTCGAGCGCCGCGCCGGAGAGCCGGTGCGGTCGGGCGGCGAGCTGTGCGCGCTCGATCGCCTCGGTGTACTCCGCGCGCGTCAGGATTTGCCATCCCCCCGCGATCTCCACCAGCTCGACGCCATGGCCCTCCACGTCGTAGTGCTCGCGAATCTCGTCGAGGGCAGACGCGACGGCGGCCGCGCTCGCTTCGTCGTCGAGCGCCGCGAGCTCGTCCGTCGGAATGGGACGCCCGCTCGCGAACAGCGCCGCCTCAAGCAGCTTCGCTAGCGGCGTCACGCGAGATCTCCACGAGGGCGAAGGGGCGCGCCTGCACCAGCTTGAGCTCGCCGCGACGCGCGAGCTCGAGCAGCGCCAACAGCGCCGACAGAATCTGCCACGGCTCCGCGTTCGGATGGACGACGTCCCACCACCGCACCATCCCCCGCATGTTGAGCACCGCGCGAATGTTCGCCATGGCGCCGTCGACGTCGAGGGCGCGCGGCACGATGTCGTGCAGCGTTGGGCGCGTGGCGACGCGCAGCACGCGATCGACCGCGGACAGCAGCTCGGGAAGCGACAGCGCGAGCGGGCTCGTCGGCGCCGACGGCTCGGCCGGCAGCCATCCGCGCGCGAACCGGTTGCGCCGTTCCTCCGAGCGGTCTTCGAGCACATCAACCACTTCGCGCATCTGCTGGTACTCGAGCAACCGTCGCACCAGCTCGGCGCGTGGATCCTCCCAGCTCTCGTCGTCCTGCGAGCGCGGCAGCAGCATCTGCGCCTTGATGCGCAGCAGGCGCGCCGCCATCTCGAGATACTCGGCGGCGTCGCTCAGCTCGAGACCGTGGATGCGCGCAAGGAACTGTTCGCAGATGCGCGCGATCGGGATGTCGGTGATCTCGACTTCCTCCTCGCGGATGAGCGTGAGCAGGAGATCGAGCGGGCCGGAGAACTGGTCGAGCTCGACGATGAACGTGCGTGTGCTTTCGGCCTCGAGCGTGGCGCTCACGTGGGCTCCCCAAGATCAAAGGGCGCGATAAGGCGCGTCGCCACGCCCATCAGCAAACGCACCGGTGCCATCCACGTCATGATCACCACCGGTGCGAACGAGAGCAGGAGGATGAGAATCAGCAGTCCATATGCTCCGATCCGCTGATACTGGAGCGCCCACCGGGGCGGGAGCAGGTATTTCACGACGTGCGAGCCATCGAGCGGCGGCATCGGGAACAGGTTGAACATGATCAGCACGAGGTTGATCAGGATGCCGAACCGCAACATGTCCTGAACGTACCCCAGCGGGCCCGCGGTCGCTGGGGCGCCATGGCCGAGAGCACCCGCCGCCACGGCGAGGACCACGCACGCGAGCGCGATCACGGCGTTCGCCGCCACGCCGGCGAGCGACACGATGATGTCGCCGCGCTTGAAGTGGCGGTAGTTACGGGGGACGACCGGTATCGGCTTCGCTCCGCCAAAGATCATCGAGCCTCCCGATCCCCAGTACGTCAATGCCGGCAGCAGCAGTGTCAGAAACGGATCGATGTGCTTGACCGGATTCCAGGTGAGGCGGCCGAGCTGGTATGCCGTGGGATCTCCCTGCTTCAGAGCCGCGTAGCCATGCGCGTACTCATGAGCGATGACCGAGAACAGGAATATCGGTAAGCCGAGGAGAAGCAGCTCCAGGTTCAATCGGGGTGCGGTATGAGTGGAGCGCGGCCCGCACGTCGGACCGCGCGTAAGGTACGCGCCGCGTGAAATGATGTCAAAGCCATGTGGCGCCTTGACATCCGGGATCCTGCGGCCTAGCTTTCGCCCTCCGAAATCGCAGTCGCACCATCGCATCTCCGGAGAGTTTCGTCGTGCCGAATATCAAGTCCGCCGAGAAGAACATGCGGAAGTCGCGTGCCGCCGCGGTACGCAACCGCGCCCAGCGCTCGGCGCTCCGCACCGCCCTCAAGAAGGCGGCCGATCCGCAGGCCACGAACGAGACTCGACTCGGCGCGATCAGCCTGCTCGATCGCGCGGCTCGCAAGGGCCTCATTCACCGCAACGCGGCGGCGCGGTACAAGAGCCGGCTCGCGAAAGCGTCGAAGTAGATCGGTCCCTGCTGACAAAATGAACCCGGGCGAACAGCCCGGGTTTTTTTTCGCTACAATGCGGCGAGCTCCGCCCCGCATCGCTCGCAGTACCACTCCGTCGGATAGTTCATTGTGCTGCACTCCTGGCACTTGAGCGTCTTCACCTGCTCGCTCGGAACGTCCTTGAGGAAGGACGGCACCTGCGTGGACTGACGGGGCATGTGCGGGGACGCGGGCTCGGCAGGAAGACCGAGGCCGAACGGATTGCTTTGCGCCTCGCTCGCCGCCTGGCCGGCCGACGGTGTCGGGTTGACGGGGCGTCCGCGAGAATCGACGACGGACTTGAGAAACTCCAGCTCGTCGAAGCCCACGCCCCCGGTGTCCGGCCGCGAGGGCGTCGGTTTCGCCGGAGCGCTCGGCGCCGCCGGCGTGCGTGCCTCACGAGTCATGGCCTCGCGCGGGGTCGCGCCCGTCTTCGGCGCGTTCAACGCCAGCACTTCGCGCAGCCGTGTGAGCTCGACGCTCGCCTGAGTGCGCTCGAGCGCGATCGACGCCGTGGCTTCATCGGTCCGTCGGAGGATCTCGTCGTACGCGTCAGCGCCCAACTCGCCCACCGAGGCGCGGAGCTCCGCCTCCGATCGCTCGTCCCGATGCTTCGCCTCCGCCCGCTCCAGCTCGCCCAGCCGCTCCGCCAGCGTTTTCGCCGCCGCCTCGATCTCCGACATGTGGCTCAGCAGCTGGTCGACCACCTTCTGGAGCCGGAGCGCGTAGTCGCCGTGCACCCGTTGATAGATGTGCGCGGGGGTCGAATCGCGGCGCGCCTCGAGCGCGGCGAGCCACGACTCGAACCGCGCGCGCTCGGCCATGAGCGACGCGACGTTCGACGCGGTGTTCGAGGGCGGATTCGTCATTCGTCTCTCCGCTGGTCATCCGGCGCCGGACTTCCAGGATACGGTCCGGCGATTCCTGCGCGTTCGCGCGCTGCCACGAGGGCCGCCACCTGCTCGCCCGAGAGCTCGTTCACACGCCCGAGCAATCGCGATGTGAGCAGGATGCGCGCCGTGTGCTCCAGGCTTTCCATCCGTTGGTGAGCGATCGACAACGTCGGTCCGGCCGTCACGGCGCCGTGATTCGCCATCAGAAAGGCGTCGTGCGCTGGAATGAACGGATCGAATTGCCGAGCGAGCGCCTCGGTCCCCGGGGTTTCGTAGGGAACGAGCGGCACCCAGCCCACCTGAAAGATAACCTCGGGGAGTACACACGAAGCAAACCCCTCCCCCGCCACGGCGAACCCGGTCGCGATCGGCGGATGCGCATGCACGATGGCGCCGATGTCGGGGCGCCGCTCGTAGATGCGCAGATGCACGGCGAGCTCACTCGAGGCCCGCCGAGCTCCACGCACGCGATGGCCGTCGGCGCGCACTTCCACGAGATCATCGGTTCGAACATCCACCTTCGACATCCCCGCTGGCGTCACCAGAATGCGATCCGGACCGAGGCGGACCGAGACGTTCCCCTCGGCGCCGGCGATGAGGCCGCGCTCCCACAGCCGACGGCAGACGCCGACGATCTCACGCCGAGCTGCGGATGCCCCTGACACGCCGCCGTCACCTCGTGAGGCGGTAGATCACGTGCCCATCGACGATGGTAGCGATCGCGCGGCCACGCAGCAATCGATCGGCATAGGGCGTGTTTCGCCCTTTGGAGACGAACGTCGACGGATCGACCGACCACTCGAGCTCGGGATCGAACACCGTGACGTGCGCCGGCGCGCCGCGCGCAAGGGATCCGCCGGCCAGGTGGAATATGCGCGCAGGCGCACAGGCCAGCCGGTCGACGAGCGTCGGCAGGTCGAGAACGCCGGTGTGGACGAGGTCGGTGAGCATCACGCCGAGCGCCGTCTCGAGCCCGACGATGCCGAAGGGTGCATCGGCGAACTCGCGCTCTTTCGCGTCGTAGTGGTGCGGGGCGTGATCGGTGGCGATGACATCGATGGTGCCGTCACGCACGCCCTCGCGCAGCGCGTCCAGGTCGTCCGCGGTGCGCAGCGGCGGGTTCATCTTCGCGTGTGTGTCATAGCCTTCGCACGCATTCTCCGTGAGCGTGAGGTGATGGGGCGTCACCTCCGCGGTCACCGTCACGCCGAGCCCCTTTCCCCACCGGATGAGCTCGACGGACCCGCGCGTGCTCATGTGCGCGAGGTGAACGTGTCCGCCGGTGAGCCGCGCGAGCAGGATGTTCCGCGCCACCATCACTTCCTCGGCTTCGGCGGGAATGCCCTTCACGCCGAGCCGCGCGCTGACAATGCCCTCGTTCATCGCGCCGCCAGACGCGAGCGTCGGCTCCTCGCAATGATCGATCACCGGGATGCCGAATGACTGCGCGTATTCGAGCGCCGTCCGCATGAGGTGCGCGGACGCGACCGGTTTTCCATCATCACTCACCGCGACCGCGCCTGCCCCGACCATTTCCCCGAACTCGGCGAGCTGCTCGCCACGCTGCCCCAACGAGATCGCGCCGATGGGATACACGCGCGCGGCCCCGGCGCGCATCGCCTGGCGCAGGATGAAGCCGACGGCGGCCTGATTGTCCGTGACGGGCTCGGTGTTCGGCATCGCGCACACGGCGGTGAATCCGCCCGCGGCAGCCGCGCGCGCGCCGGTCGCGATCGTCTCGACGTCCTCCCGCCCCGGCTCCCGCAGGTGGCAGTGCACATCGATGAATCCCGGCGCGATAATAGCCCCAGCACAGTCGAGCACTTCGGCGTCGTCGGGGGCGCTCAGCGACCGACCCTGCGCCTCGACGGACCCCCCGCGCAGCAGCACGTCACCCACCTCGTCGACGCCGCGCGCGGGATCGAGGATGCGCCCGCCGCGAAGCAGGACGTCGCGCGGCGCGGATCCCGTTCGCTCGCGGGTCATCGCTCGCTGGCCCCTTTGGCGGCGTCGGCGAGCTCGGGCCGGCCTCCGGCGAGGAGATACAACACCGCCATCCGCACGGCGACGCCGTTCGTCACCTGGTCGAGAATCACGCTATGCTCCCCGTCGGCGACGTCCGAATCGATCTCCACGCCGCGGTTCATCGGTCCGGGATGCATGATGAGCACGGGCCGCCCGGCCCGATCGAGACGCTCGCGCGTGACGCCGAAGACGCGGTTGTACTCGCGAAGGGACGGGATGTACCCGCCCTGCATTCGCTCGAGCTGGAGGCGGAGAATGTTGAGCGCCTCGGCCCATTCGATCGCTTCCTCGATACGCTTGAAGACGATGACGCCGAATTCGGCGATGTCCTTCGGAAGCAGCGAGCGCGGGCCGCACACGGCGACCTCGGCGCCCATCTTGGTGAGCCCCCAGATGTTCGATCGCGCAACGCGCGAATGGAGAACGTCCCCGACGATGCAGACGCGCCGCCGCTCGAGCGTCCCGAAGTGATCGCGGAGCGTCAGCAGGTCGAGCAGCCCCTGGGTAGGGTGCTCGTGGGTGCCATCGCCGGCGTTGATGACGTTCGATTGAATGCGGTCGGCGAGGAAGTGCGCCGCCCCCGACGCGGAGTGCCGGATCACGACCATATTGATCCGCATCGCCTCGAGATTGCGCGCGGTGTCGACGAGGGTCTCCCCTTTCTGCACGCTCGAGCCAGACGACCCCACATTCACGGTGTCGGCCGACAGGCGCTTCTCGGCGAACTCGAACGAGATCCGCGTTCGCGTGGACGCTTCGAAGAAGAGGTTGACGATCGTCATCCCGCGCAACGCGGGGACCTTCTTGATCTGACGCTCGCTGACTTCCTTGAACGGCTCGGCGGTATCGAGGATCAATCGAATCTGCTCCGTCGAGAGAGGCTCGAGTCCGAGCAGGTCCTTGCCGAGCGTTTTCGTCATGCGCCCTCGTCGCGTGGCACGACGACGACGGCATCCTTGCCGTCGAGCTCTTCGACGAGCACGTCGACCCGATCGGTGGAGGCGACCTCGATCTTCTTGCCAACGATGTCGGCGTGGATCGGCAGCTCCCGTCCCCCGCGGTCGACGAGCACGGCGAGCGCGATCCTCGCCGGCCGCCCGAAGTCGGCCAGCTCGTCGAGCGCGGCGCGTACGGTGCGCCCGGTGTAGAGCACGTCGTCGATGATCACGACGTGCCTGCCCTCCAGGTTCCAGGGGAGATCGGTGGGGCCGACCACCGGGCGCGGGCCCACCGTCTGGAGATCATCGCGGTAGAGCGTGATGTCGAGCGCGCCTCTGGGCACATCGACCTTTTCTCGCTCACGGATGGCGTCGGCGATTCGAGCGGCCAACTGCACGCCGCGTCGCTGGATGCCGACGATGATGAGGTCGTCCGTACCGTTGTGGAGCTCGACAATCTCGTCGGCCATGCGCTTGAGCGCGCGATCGACTGCGCGCGCATCGAGCACGACGGAATTCTTTGGAGGCATCGGTGGAGGAATATGCCCGCGGCGGTGCGCTGATAGAAGGGGGGAGCCCAACCCGATCCTTCCGCGGCCCGCCCCTTGCAGCGGCAGAATGACGACTCCACTCCACTCGGGAGGATTCGTACATGCGACACAGAGGACTGGTGGTGGGGGCACTGTTGCTTGCCGCGTGCGCGCCCAGCCGGGCGTTCATGAACGACGTCAACAGTACGCCCACGATCGCCGAGGCCGAGCGATTGATCATCGAAGCCCAGCAGGCGGGGGCGGACTCGCTCGCGTCGGAGGCGATCACGGCCGCGCGCCAGGCCCTCGAGGCCGCGCGCGGATTCGAGCAGCGTGCTCAGCGTGGCCGCGCACAGGTGGAGGCACTGCGCGCGCAGGCCGAGGCTCGTTATGCACGCGCGACGGCGGAGCGCGATCTGGCCCAGCGGGAGGAAGCACGGGCGCGCGCCGCGCTCGCGGAATTGCCGCCGGGAGGTGCGCGATGAATGCCCGACATCTGATGCTCGCGGCGGCGACGGTGGTCGCCGCGGCCTGCGCCACCACCCGGCCGTCGAGCGAGCTGGCCGAGGCGCGGGGGATCCACCAGCGACTGACGTCGTCCGGCGCCGACCGGCGGGTTGAAGCAGACCTGCTCCGCACGAACACCGCCATCGTCGAAGCGGAGGCCGCTTTCACTGCGCGGAACGACCAGGATGACGTGGATGCTCTCGGGCACGTCGCGCTGCGACTCGCGCAGACGGCGGAGGCCAACAACGCGCACATCCTGGCTGAGCGCGCGGCCGACAGCCTCGGCAAGGTCCGCCTGCAGCGTCTGCTCACGCTGAGCGAAGCCCAGCGCGCCGATCTCGAGGCGAGGCGCCAGCTCTCCGAGCAGGAGATGCAGGCCCTGCGCGAGCGCGCGGACTCGCTCCGGAACGCCGCGGAGGAAGCCAACCGCCGGCTGGCCGAGGCGGTCGGGCAGCTCCGCTCGCTCGTGGCGGAGATCACGAACCTCCAGCAGACGCAGCGCGGTCTCGTCATCAGCCTGAGCGACATCCTCTTCGACGTCGGCAAGAGCACGCTCAAGGCCGGGGCGCAGGCGAGCATCGGACGGATCGCGGTGGTGCTGCGCCAGTACCCACAGCATCAGATTCTGGTCGAGGGGCACACGGATGCGACGGGGGGCGACGACTTCAACCTTCAGCTCTCACGCGACCGGGCCAATTCCGTCCGCACGGAGCTGGTCGCGGGCGGCGTTGATGCGTCCAAGATTACGGCTGAGGGATTCGGCGAGTCACGCCCGGTCGCCACGAACGATACGCCGGCGGGACGGCAGCAGAATCGGCGCGTCGAGATCGTCATCGTCGGCGCGGGCACGGTGGCGGACGCGGTGCGGCCGGATCCCGGCGGCTCGCCGCCGCGATAATGCCGGGCTGACGGAGCGCCGCGGCGATGGGCCTTCCGTCACGCGCAGCTGGGGCGTGAACGCGGAACGAGGAGTGAGGAATTCGATTCCTCACTCCTCGTTCCGCGTTCGTCATTGTAGTGCCAACGGATGGGGCGAGATTCGAACTCGCGAGACGGTTGCCCGTCCACACGCTTTCCAGGCGTGCGCCTTAAGCCACTCGGCCACCCATCCAGGAACGACAACGAGGAATGAGCGACGAGGAGTGAGGAAATGGCTTTCCTTGCTCCTCAGTCCTCATTCCTCATCGGTCTCACGGACAGGGTGAGATTCGAACTCACGATACGGGGTTACCGTATACCGGTTTTCGAGACCGGCGCCTTCAGCCTCTCGGCCACCTGTCCAGGGTCACGAAATATCATTGGGGGCTGAGGGAGAGTCAACGAGAGACTCGCCATGAGCAACGAGGAATGAGCGGTGAGGAAATCGATTGAATGTTTCTCGTCGATCCGATTCCCCACTGCTCATTCCTCACTGCTCGTTCCTCATTCCTCCGAAGAACTCCCTCAGCACTCCTCCACACTCTTCCGCCAGCACTCCAGCGACGACTTCCGGCCGATGGTTCAGGCGCGGGTGGCGAACGATGTCACCGACGGAACCCGCCATTCCCGCCTTCTCGTCCCACGCGCCGAACACCAGCAGCCGCAGACGCGACAGCACCATCGCCCCCGCGCACATCGCGCACGGCTCCAGCGTGACATAGAGCGTACAGTCCTCGAGCCGCCATGAGCGACGCACGCGGGCGGCTTCGCGCAACGCCAGTAACTCGGCGTGCGCGGTGGGATCCTGGTCGCGCAGCGTGCGATTCGCCGTCAGCGCGAGGACGTCGCCCCCAGACACGACCAGCGCGCCAACGGGGACGTCCCCGTGGCGCGCCGCCTCACGAGCCGCCGCGAGCGCCTGCCGCATGAACGGCTCGTGCGCGTCTAGATGCGCCACGCGATGCCGAGCGCGCTCATGGGAGAATACCCGCCGCTAGTGGGCGCCAGCTCCCGCCGGCACCGCTTCCCCCACCTTCTCGAACGTCAACTCGCCGTTCGCCCCCACCCCGACCACCACGTGGTCGCCCTCGCCAAACCGTCCCTCGAGCACGGCGAGCGCCAGGGGATTCTGAATCAGCCGCTGGATGGCGCGCTTGAGCGGACGCGCCCCGAACGATGGATCGTACCCTTCCTCGGCGATCGCACGGCGCGCCTCCGGCGTGAGCTCGATCGTCATCTTCCGCTCCGCGAGCAGCTGCTCCAGCCGGCGAAGCTGCAGGTCGATGATCCTGTCGAGCTGCTCCATCCCGAGCGGGTGGAAGATGATGATGTCGTCGACGCGATTGAGAAACTCCGGCTTGAACTGGCGCCGCAGCTCCGAGGTCACGACGGTCTCCACCTCCGCCCAGTCGCGCGTGCCGCGCTCGAGGATGAAGGAGCTCCCGACGTTCGACGTCATGATGATGACCGTGTTGCGGAAGTCGACTGTCCGCCCCTGCGAGTCGGTGAGGCGGCCGTCATCGAGAATCTGGAGCAGGATGTTGAACACGTCGGGATGCGCCTTCTCGATCTCATCGAACAGCACCACCGAATACGGGCGCCGGCGCACCGCTTCGGTGAGCTGTCCCCCTTCCTCGTAGCCCACGTATCCGGGCGGCGCTCCAATGAGACGCGCGACGGCGTGCTTCTCCATGTACTCCGACATGTCGATGCGCACCATCGCGTGCTCGTCATCGAAGAGGAATTCGGCGAGCGCGCGCGCGGTCTCGGTCTTCCCGACGCCGGTGGGGCCGAGGAAGATGAACGAGCCGATGGGCCGGTTGGGATCCTGAAGGCCGGCGCGCGAGCGGCGCACCGCGTTCGCCACGGCATGGATGCCTTCCGGCTGCCCGACGACGCGCTCGCCGAGGTGGTCCTCGAGCTTCGTGAGGCGCTCGCGCTCGCTCTCCATCATCCGCGTCACGGGGATGCCCGTCCACTTGGCGACGATCTCCGCGATGTCCTCGGCGGTGACCTCCTCCTTGAGGAACCGCTTGCCCCCGGACTGCCGCTGCCCCAGCTGTAGTTCGGTCTCGCGGAGCTGCGTCTCGAGCTGCGGGATGCGCCCGTACGAGATCTCTGCCGCCTTGCCAAGGTCGCCCGAGCGAGCCGCCTGCTCGGCCTGGATGCGCAGCTCCTCGATCTCCTGCTTGATCTTGGCCACTTTCTGGAGCGACTCCTTCTCGGTCTGCCACTGGGCCTTCATCGCCCCCGAGCGCTCCTTCAGCTCGGCGATCTCCCGCTCGAGCGCGCCGCGGCGCTGTACCGAGGCGGCGTCCTTCTCCTTTTGCAGCGCCTGGCGCTCGATCTCGAGCTGCACGATGCGGCGCTCCACCTCGTCGATCTCCTGCGGCAGCGAGTCGATCTCGATGCGGAGCCGCGACGCCGCCTCATCGATCAGATCGATCGCCTTGTCGGGAAGGAACCGGTCGCCGATGTACCGGTGGGAGAGCGTGGCGGCGGCGACGATGGCGCCATCGGTGATGCGCACGCCGTGATGGGTCTCGTACCGCTCCTTCAACCCCCGGAGGATGGCGATCGTATCTTCGACGCTGGGCTCGCCGACGTACACCGGCTGGAAGCGGCGCTCGAGGGCGGCGTCCTTCTCGATGTGCTTGCGGTACTCGTCGAGGGTGGTCGCGCCGACCACGCGCAGCTCGCCTCGCGCCAGCAGCGGCTTGAGCATGTTGCCGGCATCCATCGCGCCCTCGGCCGCGCCGGCCCCGACCAGCGTATGCATCTCGTCGATGAAGGTGACGAACTGTCCTTCGTTCGACGTAATCTCCTTCAGCACCGCCTTGAGGCGCTCCTCGAATTCGCCGCGGAACTTTGCGCCGGCGATCAGAGCACCGAGGTCGAGCGCGACGAGGCGCTTGTTCTTGAGGCTCTCGGGCACGTCGCCGTTGATGATGCGCTGCGCGAGCCCTTCCACGATGGCCGTCTTGCCGACGCCCGGCTCGCCGATGAGCACCGGGTTGTTCTTCGTGCGACGCGACAGCACCTGCACCACCCGCCGGATCTCTTCGTCGCGCCCAATGACCGGATCGAGCTTTCCCTTGCGGGCGGCGTCGGTGAGATCGCGGGTGTACTTCTGAAGCGCCTGATACTGGTTCTCGGGAGTCTGGTCGGTCACGCGGTGCGCGCCGCGGACGACTTTCAGCGCCTGGACGAGCGCGTCCCGCGTGGCCCCCGCAGACGAGAGCACCGCGAAGCTGTCCGTTCCGCGGACGTCCGCCAGCGCGACGAGGAGGTGCTCCGTCGACACGAACTCGTCGCCGAGCGACTTCGCGAACTCGTCGGCCTTGTCCATGACCTGGTGCAGCTCCCGAGACAGTGTCGGCTGCGCGCCGGTCTGCTTCGGGTAGCGCGCAATCTCCCGCTCCACGCGCGAGCGCAAATCACTGACGTTGCCGCCGATCTTGTGGAGGAGGGGAACGACGATCCCTTCCTCCTGCTGGAGCAGCGCAAGCAGAAGGTGCGCGTCGTAGACGAGTGGGTTGCCGGTTCGGCGAGCAATCGACAACGCCTCGTTGAGCGCTTCGGCAGCCTTGACGGTCAGGCGATCGGAGCTAATCATCGGTTCGCACCTTGATAAAGTACATCATTATCGGCGGCGTAAGCGTCACACAGGCAACGTCGAGCAAGTGCCGTTCCGTGGATGGCTGCCGACTGTGCCCACCGGCGCTGCCGGCGTGGCGCGGGCTACGGCTCCTGCGTCGAACCGTTCGCTGATTTCTGCCGGATCGACACTCGTGCCGAATCGAGCAGCGCGAAGACCACCTCGTCGGTCGCCGCGCTCAGCCCGGCGATGATCCCCTCCATGGTCCCATCGGGAACCGGCCGCTCCACGCGCGCCGCTCCCGACCACACGATGGAATCGTCCTCGATGCGGATGAGGCTCGCCTCCAGGTTCACCGCCACGAAGACGTCGTTGCCGCGATCGATCTCCTCGAACTCCCGGACGGTCCCTCGCCACCGATGAGTGAAGGTGCGCCGGGTGGGAGGATCGAACAACGCTCCGCCCCGCAATAGCGGCCTTTCCTGCACGAGGTCAGCCGTCCGGCGACCCAACATCTCCCCGAGTGGCATCGCCCACTCGCGGGATGGATACGCGGCGTAGCCGGATTCCCCCACGCGGTAGACGATCCCCCGTTGCCCGTACAGTCCCGGTGTGGTGTAGCGGGAGATGGCCAGTGCGCCCTCTGGAAGGTCGTCGACGACCACCGGGAGCGCCACGCTCGACGTCTCCGCTCTCGTTGGCATGAGGCGGTACATCTCGATCGGCGCAACCGTTCGCGCGCGGAAGCAGCCGAGGGCGAGAACGGCGAGGGCGAGGACCAACAGGCAACGGGTCATTGCGCAGCCGGACCCGCGGTTTTCTTCGGAGGCTGGCGTCGCGACAGCACGCTCGTCGGCTCCTTCTCGAGTCGATCGGCGAGCCGCGCGAGGTCCTCGGAAGCCGCCGAGAGGTTGTCGACGATGCGGCCCAGCCGATCGCCGTCGCCGGTGGCGTCCCGCATGTCGCCGATGAGGGCACGCAGGTCGCGCATGGCCGCCAGCGCCTCGCGTTGTGCCTGCCGCAGCCCCGGGCTCGCATCGCGGAAGGCGGTGTCGAGCGAGCCGATGAGCCGCTCGGTTCGAGTGAGCATCCCGGCGAGCTGGAGCGTGGCCTGATCCAGATTGTCGATCACCCGTCCCGAGCCGGCGGCGGCGTTGGTCAAAAGCGCGTCGACGCGCGACAGGGTCCGGTCGATGCGATCCCACGGGCTCGATGCGGCGATTCGCTCCACGCCGTGGAGGAGTGTGTCGGCCCGATCGAGGAAGACCGCCAGACGACTCATGGCGTCCTGAAAGGTGAGGTTGTCGCGCGTGGGCACACGGCTGCGGGGCGGGAGGGCGGCTGCCGTCGGCAGCCCCGCCTCGAGGTTGAGGTACGGCTGCCCGAGCAGGCCCACCTGCGTGATCGTGGCGTACGTGTCGACGCGCACCGGCGTCTGTGGCCGCACGCGAAAGGTCACATCGATTCGCGTGGGGTCCTCGGGGTCGAGCCTCAAGCGGGTAACCGATCCAACGATCAATCCGCCATATCGAACCTCATCGCCGAGGTTCAACCCGGCGACGTTCTTGAACGCCGCGCGGTATTCGCTTCCGCGATGGAACAGCGACGGATAGCGCGCGAAGGCCACGATCGCTACGAGTACCAGGGCCGTTCCCCCCAGAAAGGCGAGGATGCCAAGGCGTGATTCAGCGCCCCTCATTCGGACCCCCGTCGACGGAGAAGACCGCGTACGACCGGATGCTCGCTGTCGGCGAGGGAGCCGTGATCCCCCTCGTCGACGATGCGTCCCTCCGCCATGACATAGACACGCTTGGCGTTTCCAAAGGCGTAGCGAGCTTCCCGCGTGAAGATCACGACTCCAAAGCCGCCCCGCTCCTGCAATTGTCGCAAGGTCCGGTCAAGCTCGGAAGCCGCATGGGCGTCGAGCCCTTGCGTGGGCTCATCGAGTAGTAGGACGGGTGGGCGCAGGGCGAGGGCACGGGCGAGGGCGACGCGGCGTTGTGCGGCCCTGTCGAGCTCCCCGGGGGTCGCGTCCTGCGCAACAGCCAACCCGACCTCGGAGAGCAACTCCTGCGCCGCCTCCCGCGCCTCCTCACCCGTCGCGTGCGTATGCTCGAGCAACGGCAGCTCGACGTTTTCGAGCACCGTGAGCCGCGAGAGCAGGGCCGCCCCCTCGAAAATAACGCCGAACCGCGTCCGCATGCGGCGCACCACCGCGTCCGATTCCCCGCGCGCGTCGAACCGCTCGCCCTCGACGACGATCGACCCGGTGCGTGCCTCCTCGAGCGCCAGGAGGTGTCGCATGACGATCGATTTTCCCGAGTGGATGGGGCCGAGGACGACGCTCGTCCCGGCGCGCCACGCCGTCAGCGAGATGTCGAAGATCACCGGCGACTCCTGGGGGCCGGTGAGGCCGGTGACCTCGAGCACGACGTCATTCGCTGGCACGTTAGGCGAGGCCGGGGATGAAGTAGAACACCACGTTGACCAGCGTGTCGGCGCCGAGAACCCCCAGCACCGAGTACACCACGCCGCGCGTCGTGGCCTCACTGATCGCCGCGACGCGCCCCTCGACGTTGAGGCCCTCGTCGGCGGCCACGAATCCGATGATGAACGCGAAGATGACGCTCTTGCCAAGGCCGACGATCAGGTCACGCATCTCGAACGCCGAGCGAAACTCCTCGACGAAGAAGTTGGTGCTGTAGTCGAGAAACAACGTGCTTCCGATCCACGCGCCGAAGATGATGAGCGCGTTGGAGAGGATGGTCAGCGCCGGGAGGCCGATCAACAGCGCGGCGAGCTTTGGCGCCACGAGATACTTCACGGGATCGAGCCCCATGGCGCGCAGTGCATCGATCTCGCCGCCCGCGCGCATCGCCGCGAGCTCTCCGGCGATGCCCGAGGCGCTGCGGGCGACGACGAGCAGCGCCGCCCCCACCGGTCCAAACTCGCGCGCCGTGAACCAGGCGATGGCGCGGATGCTCATCGCCTGTGCGCCGAAATCGAGCAGCTGCGACGCGATCTGGAAGATCGCGATCAGCCCGACGAGAACGGACGCGGGGACGACGAGCGGCAGGGCTCCGACACCGAGCGTCTCGACCTCCCGCTGGATGCCGGTTCGAACCGGGATGCGGCGCGAGACCGAGAGCCAGGCGAGCCAGTACAGCGAGCCGAGCACGAGCCGGCCGCGGCTGAGAATGCGTCCGGTCGTGGTGAGGAACGGGCGCCCGGGACGTGATCCCGAGCCGAGCTGTTCGCCGACTGACGTCATGTGCGCTTGACCGGCGCGAGCGTGCGATCTAGCCTTCGCGCGCCATGCAGATTGGAAGGATGGTGACACATTGCGTTTTCGCCGCCGCGGTCGCCGCGTGCGCGAGGACCGACCGCCCGGCGGTGATGGACGATTCGACCTTCGTCACCGCAATGGCGGAGCTGCACGTCGTAGACCGAAACTATCAGCTGACCGAAGCCGCGCGCGACAGCTTGCGTCGGGCGGTGTTGCAGGCGCAAGGCCTCACCCCCGAGGTGCTCGAGCGCCAGGCCCGCCACTACGCGGACGATCCCGCGCACGCCTCGGCGATCTGGGGCGCCATCAACGCCAAGACGCGCGTGTTGACGGGTGACACGGCGCGGGCCGACCTGGGGCGGGGTCAAGAACAAACGCGGTGACGGCCGAAGCCGTCACCGCGTTCCTGCGGTCATGCGCGCCGCCAGACGTCACTTGCTGACGATCATCTTCTTCACCTTGACCTCGCCATCGACCTCGATGCGATAGAGGTACACGCCCGAGGCGACTTCACGCGAGGAGCCGAGGTAGTGGCCATCCCAGTAGGCGGTGTACGCCCCGCACTTCAACCGCACGTTCAAGAGCTGCTGTCCCGTTCCCTGCAAGATCGGTACGGCAACGAGCTGCGCCAGAATGTTGTAGATCCTCAGGGACACCACGTGCTCCCGACCGGTCTCCTGACAGGTAGCCAGGTCGCCGATGACAAACGGGATCGTCGTGGTCGGGTTGAACGGGTTTGGGTAGTTCTGTCCCAGTTCAACTCCGGGGCGCTCACGAACCGGCGGGGGTTGAGCTTCCTGGGCTTGCCCGATCGTCGGTGCGAGTACGCCTAGGGCGAGCACACAGAGTGCTGCCCATCGGTGCCTCATGCGCCTTCTCCAGACTGACGAAGTAAGAGGTCTCTCTCCCGCTCCTGGAAACAGGTGGTACGATCGCTTGCCGTGTTCGCGAACATAGGATGCGGTTCGGGCGGTGTCAAGCAACCCAAAAACGCATCTGAAGCAAACTACGGACCTAACAATACCCTTCCCGACGAACGCCGTTCCGTGATGTGGAGCCTGTCGCAGTACTCCAGGAACGGGATCAGGAACTTCCGGGAGAATCCGAGTATCTCCCGAAGCTCCGCCGGCGTGTGCTCCTCCCCCGGCCGCATGGTCGTGCGCAGACGCCCGATCAGGTCCTCCGCGGCAGCCCGGTGGAACCAGCGATCCGCCTCGACCGCCACGAGGTGATGCTCGCGCTCGAGCAGCCGCAGAAGCGGGACCACGTCCGGTCCATGCATCGCCTCGAGCTCCCCGGCACTGGGCGGCTCTCGCCCGGCGCGCTCCAGTGTCTGGAGGAGGTCGTCCCGCAGTCGTGTCTGGCGATCGCTGAGGCGCGGCCCCCAGCCCCGCCGCGCGATCAGCCCCCCGTGCAGTTGGAGGTCCCCCGCCGCGACCGCCTCCTGGACGATCGCCTCGGTGACGTCCGCTGGTGCACCGAGCCGGGCGCGAATCGACTGGAGGGGTGCGCCCGGCTCGAGCGGGGCCCCCGCGTGGTGCTCGTCGACGAGGCGCAGCAGCGTCTGGCGCGCCCGCCGCACCGCCTCCACGGAGTACACTCGATCGCCGATCCGTCGCGTGCCTAACGACGCGTCCGGGCCGGCCAGCTCGGCGGCGTCACCGGGGCGCGCCCCGAGCCGGACGGGGAGCGAGGCGACGGCGACACCGCGCGGGCCCGCGTCGGCCAGATGTCGCTCGAGCCGCTCGGCGACGCTCGCCGCCGACTCGCGCCACGGCCGGGCGCGCCGGCCGTGCGGCGTCGGGTCGTCGATGATGCCGCCGCCTACGGTCACGAGCGGCGTTTCCCCGCGCAGGACGAAGCGATCTCCGGCTCGCGCGATCACCGGATCGTCGAGGACGATGCGCGCGGCGGCGGTGGACCCTGGCCGCACGATGCCACCCGCGGCGACGAGTCGAGCCCCGACATCGGCGGTGCCGAGGTGAAAGCGGAGCTGGGTCCGCGGCCCCAGCGCCCGTCGCGCACTCGGCAACATCTCCACGTGCGCGAGCACGACGGTCGTTGGGAGCCACGAGTCATCCGCCACCAGCACCTGCCCGCGCCGCAGCTCCGACACCTCGACACCGGCGAGTGCGACCGCTGCGCGCATTCCCGTCGTGGCGGCGGGGATCGAGCGGCCGTGCGATTCGAGACCGCGAACGCGCACGGCCTTACCCAGGGGCATCACGCGGCCGACGCCCTCGCGCCGAAGGGTGCCGCTCCAGACCGTGCCGGTGACGACGGTGCCCGTTCCCTTGAGCGAGAACGCCCGATCGATCGGCATCCGGAACAGGTCGTCGCCGTCCCGTGGCGGCAGCGCGACGGCAGCGGCAGCGATCGCATCACGGAGCCCGCCGATCCCTTCGCCGGACACCGTCGAGGTCGGCACAATGGACGCCGAGGCGAGCGGCGAGCCCGCCAACGTGGCGCGAATGTCGTCGCGCACGAGCTCGAGCCACTCGGCATCGACGAGGTCGCATTTCGACAACGCCACGACACCCCCGCGAACCCCGAGCAATCGCAGAATGTTGAGATGCTCGCGCGTCTGCGGCATGATGCCTTCGTCAGCGGCGATGACGAGCAGCGCGAGATCGATGCCGGTCGCGCCGGCGACCATGTTGCGCACGAAGGCCTCGTGGCCCGGCACATCGACGACGCCCAGCATGAGGTCGTCGCGAAGGCGAAGCGGGGCGAATCCGAGGTCGATGGTGATGCCGCGCCGCTTCTCCTCCTCGAGGCGATCGGTGTCGACGCCGGTCAACGCCTTCACGAGCGCCGTCTTTCCGTGATCGACGTGGCCAGCCGTCCCGAGGATCATCCCCGACTCCAGGGCGCGTGCTCCCACATCTCGAACGCGCGCAGCGCGCGATCCTGCGCGAGATGCTCATGTAGAAACTCGCGCAACAGCCGCTGGTGGGCGCGGCTGTCGGGATCGGACATCTTCCCGGGGCGCTCATCGGCCATCCACGCGCCGAGTCGCGCCCGCTCGGTGGCCGGGAGCGTTCGTCCCGATGGGTGCAGTCGCGCGCACGTCGCGCACAGCACCCCACCCGCCGTATGGCTGAACGGAACCGCGTCGGCGAGCGCAACCTCGGAGTGACACGCGCTGCAGCTGTCGAGCGACGGGGCGAACCCCAGCTCACCGACGAGCCGCCACGCGCCCGCGAGGGTCACCTCGCGTGTCTCGTCAGGCGCGGCCAGCGCCAGCTCGTCGAGCGAGCGCGAGAGCGCATCGAACAGCGAGACCTGCCGCTCGTCGGTCGCGAAGCGCAGCACCAGCTCGGCGAGCGCGGAGGCCCCCGCGAAGCGACCCAGATCGGAGGCGAGCCCGGGACGCGCGTGGGTGGGATCGAATGCACACAGCGTCTGGAGGTCGCGCTGCTCGCGCACCTGCACCTCGACCGTGCCTTCGGCGAACAGGTCGAGAGAGCTGCCGAAGCGCTTCGTGGACCGTCGGGCCCCGCGCGCCAGCACCGAGAGCACCCCGGCTTCGCGGGTCGCCAGGCGGAGAATGCGTGACGTCTCGGAGTAATCGAATGCGTGGAGGACGATCGCGTCGGTGACGAGCAAGGGCATGCCCGTAAAATACGGATCGGCGCGGAGAGGGCACAGAGGGGGATAGATCAACGTCCGCAGACGTCAGGGATCAGACGTCAGGTATCAGGATGCAGAAACGGCAACGGCATTGCGCGACCGACGTTTCTGACCACTGACTTCTGACGTCTGACTCCTGACGTCTGCGGCCGTTGATCTACCACGCGAACTCCACTCGCCCGCCAAGAAGAAGCGTTCTCCCCGGCGCCCGGTAGTTCAGAATCGCCTCGTACTCCGCATCGAGGGCATTCTCGAGACGCAGGGTGAGCGCGACGTCGGCGCCACGACGGTGAGCGACACGAAGCTCACCGGCAATGTCGAACGTCGAGTACCAGGGCAAGCGCACGTAGCCCACGTCGTGGCGGCTGCCCACGCGATGCGCGGTCACCGCGAGCGATCCTCGTCCCGCTGCGTACAAGAGTGTCGCGCTCGCCGTGTGCGTGGGGCGCCGCAGGAGACGCTGCCCTTCCCTGCCGAAATCATCCTTCGTGATCTCGGTGTCGAGGTAGGTGTAGGCCGCGGAGACCGCCAGACCCGTTGACGTGCGGACGCTCGCCTCGAGCTCGACGCCGGTGGCGGCGGCCCGGCCGATGTTCGCGAAGGTGCCGAACACGGACGAGTCGGGAGGAAAGGCGATGAAGTCGACGCGGTCGCGGAATCGCTGATCGAACCACGTCACGGCGATCGTCGTGCGATCGGCGAACAGCTCCTGCTCCAGGCTCAGCTCGACGCTTCGCGAGCGCTCCGGCTCGAGCGCCGCATTCCCCCGCGTGAACGACGTGTTGAACACCTCGGCGAACGCCGGCTCCTTGAACGCCGTTCCCACGGTGGCCCGGGCGCGCGTGCCCGTCGCGAAGCGCCAGGCGCCGCTCGCGCGCGAGGTCACGAACGTTCCGAACTTCTCGTTGTCGTCGACGCGCGTGCCGACCGTCGCGACCCAGGGAGCGCCGCGTCCGGCGAGCAGCTGAACGTAGTAGCCGCGGTTGATTCGCGACGCCTCGAAGTTCGAGGTGTTCCGCTCCCGCTGCCGAGTCCATTCCGCCCCGGTCGTAAGGGTGGCGTCGAGCGGGAGGCTCACATCGACTCGCCCATCGACGACGCGCCGCGACCCCTCCGACTCGTCATGGTACGCGAAGTCGCCCGGTCGATCGACCTGGTTGTCCGAGACGGCATCGAGCTCGTTCGTTCCAGCGGTCACGCGGAGGGTCGCCCGTTCGGACAGCGGCGTCGTCGCCTCGAGGCCGGCCACCAGCCGCTTCTCGCGCCGGTACTGATTGCTGTCCACCGGCGTCCCCAGAAAATCGGTGGGATAGTGATAGGTGGCGTCGGAGTGCCTCACCATGGCGCGGAGCGCCCCGCCGGCCGCCGGCTCGAGGCGAAACCCGGCGCTCGCCTGACGATTCCGATAGCCGTTGTTGAAGTCGAGCACGCCGTCGGTCTCATGTGACGACGCGGCGGCCGCGAAGCTGGTGATCCCACGAACGATGGTGACGTTGCCGGTGGCGTCGCGCGTCGCGTACGTCCCCCCACGCGCCGCGAGGTCGAGGCGCGACCGGGAGGCATGTTTGGTGAAGATCTGAATGACACCGGTGACCGCATCGGATCCCCAGAGCACGCTGGCCGGCCCACGCACGACCTCGATGCGGTCGACATCGGCCACCGAGACGTGCGCGAGGTCGATCGCGCCGCCGGCGTCGTTCAGCGGCACGCCGTCGATCAGCACCTTCGTGTAGTCACTCTCGCCACCGCGCAAAAAAAACGCGGTCTGCGATCCGAAGGAGCCCGATTGCACGACCGATGCGCCTGGAACATCGCGGAGGGCGTCGGTGAGCCGCGTGATTCCGCGCGCGCGCAGCTCCGCCCCGGTGATCACGGTGATCGCCGCGGGGGTGCGTTCCCGGGCGATCGGAAGCCGCGTGGCCGTCACCGTCACCGGCGACAGCGTGACGGTATCCTGCGGGACCTGAGCGCGGCCGACCCTGGGGAGGGCGAGCAACAGGACTGGGATGACATGCAATCGCGTCATGACCGGGGCTCCGAACCGTCGAGGGGTAGACTGCCTGACGAGTGCCGGGTTCCGCGCAGCGGCACGAGGGTGGGCGCGCCCACGGCGGGGTCGCGCGTGACGACGAGCGGCCACTGATACACTCGCTCGAGGGTACTCGCCTGCATCACGGCGTGGGGCGGGCCGGCGGCCGCCACGCGCCCCTCGTGGAGCAGCACCATCACCCCCGCGAATCGCGCAATGAGGTTGAGCTGGTGACTGATGACGAGCACGGTCCGTCCGCTCCGCGCGAGCGTCGCGAAGAGCTCGAACATCGCCATCTCGTGTCCCACATCGAGGAAGGTGGTGGGCTCGTCGAGGACGAGCGCATCGCCGCCCTGCGCCAGCGCCCGGGCGATCCGGGCCCGCTGCCATTCGCCGCCGGAGAGCGCGAGGATGTCGCGCATCGCGAGGTCCGCGACACCGGCATCGCCCATCGCCTGCTCGACGAGCGCGACATCGCGCGGCATCGCGGCTCGCCAGGGCCCTTCGTGGGGATAGCGCCCGAGGGCGACGTACTCGTGCACAGGAAGCGAAAAGACTGCACTCTCACGCTGCGGCACCACCGCCACGCGCCGCGCGAGGTCGCGTGCGTCGAACGTCTCGATCGGGCGTGAGGCGATCTCGATCCGGCCCGCCTGCCTCGGCATGCGGCGAAGCAGCAGGCGCACGAGCGTGCTCTTGCCGCTTCCGTTCGGGCCGACGATCGCCGTCAGCGTTCCCGCCGCGGCAGAGAGCGACACGCCCGAGAGCGCCTCACGAGTCGCCCGGGGGTAGCGTGCCGTCACCTCGTGAAAGCGGATCATGCCAGCTTCCGGATACGCAAGAGGAAGAACGGCACGCCGAGGAGTGCGGTCACCGCGCCGAGCGGGAGCTCGGCGGGCGGCACGGCGGTGCGCGCGACCAGATCTGCGGCGACCAGAAGTGCCGCCCCGACCAGCGCGGCTCCGGCAATGATCGGCCGGTGGCGGCGCACGCCGAACGCGCGGACGATGTGCGGCACCATGAGCCCGACGAAGCCGATCAGGCCGGCGGCCGCCACCGTCGCCGCGGCGAGCAGCGAGCTCGCGAGGTAGATCCGGCGGGCGCTTCGATCGACGTCGAGTCCCAGCGCCGCGGCAGGCTCCTCGCCGAGCGCGAGCACATCGATGTCACGGGCCATCAACAAGAGCAGCGCGCCGCCCACGAGCACGTACGCGGAGAGCCACCGAATCTGTGGCCAGCCGGCGTCGGCGACCGAACCCATCATCCACCACACCGCCCCACGCACCGTATTCGGCGGTGCGTTGGCGAGCACCACCATGATCACGGCGTTGGCGAACGCCCCCATGATGACGCCCGCCATGATGAGCACGCGAGGATCGGCGCGGCCCCCCGCGGCGCGCGCGATGAGCAGCACCGCGCCCACGGACGCCCCGGCGCCGAGGCAGGCGAAGATGGGGATCGTCGATGCGTCCCGCACGCCGGCGCCGAACGCGAGCACGGCGCCAACGGCCGCGCCGCCGGAGACACCGAGGAGGTACGGCTCCGCGAGCGCGTTCCGCAACGATCCCTGCAACGCGCCCCCAGCCATGCCGAGCGCCGCGCCCACGATGAGCGCGAGCGTCAGGCGGGGAAGCCGGATCGACCGCACGATCGCGATCGCGTTGGCGTCGCCGACGCCGAGGAGGCCGTCGCGCACCTCACGCAGCCCGAGGGGCACCGGACCGAGCGCGATGGCGAGCACGCACAGCGCGCCGAGGATGGCGAGACCGCCAAGCCACAGGGTGGCGCGCATCAGCGAATCTCGATGCCCGGGTGGAGCAAGCGCGCCAGGTGCACCGCCGCCTCGCCGAGACGCACGGACGGGCGCCCAACGAGCGTTGTGTCGACGACGCGAACCCGGCCCTCGCGGACGGCTCGAATCGCGCGCCATGCCGGATCGCGTGTCACCCTCGCCGATCCCTCGGGTCCCACGAGCACGAACTCCGGATCGCGCCGCACGACGTCCTCGAAGGTGACTTGTTGCGACGGCGCCGCGATGTCCTCGTAGACGTTGCGCGCGCCGGCGATGTCCACGAGCTGGCTGAGGAAGCTGCCGCGACCGATCGTGATGAGCGGGGCATCCCAGATGTGCCAGAACACCCGCGGGCGCGGCAGCTGCGCGGTCGCGTTGCGCACACGCACCAGCGTCCGCTGCACGGAGTCGGCGACGCTCGCTCCGGCCTCGGCGTTCCCGGTGAGCTCGCCAAGCAGGCGAGCGGCGCGGTCGAATTGCTCGACGCGATCGATGCGGAGCGCGACGACCGCGATCCGCGCGGCGCGCAGCCGGTCGTAGGCCGCGCGATTGTCCTCGCTCGCGTAGAGGATCACGAGGTCGGGACGCGCGCCAAGCACCACCTCGACGTTTGGCCGCAGCGCGTCGCCGACCGATGGGACGCGGAGCGCCGAGTCCGGGTAGACATCCCATCGGGATCGCCCGATGACCCGCGGGCCGGCGTGCACCGCGAACAGCAAGTCGGTGGTAGAGGGATTGAGCGAGACGATGCGCTGCGGGGGCCTAACGAACCGCGGCACGGCGCCCCCGAAGTCATCGCGCGCCGCGGCGGCCGTCTGCGCCTCTGGAGGGCGCGGCCCCCGCTCGCCGCAGCCAACGGTGGCGAAGAGAAGCGTTCCGAGAATCCGAGCTCGTCGATGCACGCGCGGGCACCCGACCCAGGAGTCGCGGTGCCCGTGAACGATGGCGCGCGGTCACGCCGCGCGGTCGCCACCAGCCCCTTCTCCCGAGGGTCTGCAGATGTGGCGCGGACGCGAGGCGTCTCCTGGCTTCGGGCCGCGTGCTCGCCTTCCCGACTCGTGTCAGTGGCGTCGTGAGCGCGCGCGTACTGCCCGTTACAGTGGCGGGACCGCGCCGGACTTGCACCGGCTTCCGGAACTCCCGTCCGCGAACGTCGATTGTCCGGTGAGTCTACCCGTCCCGCCGTTCCTCGTCAAGCGCGCTCGCAAGCTCGCGCTTCAGCTCGGCGCGACGACGCGCGTACGTCTCCCGCTCGGCTGCCTCGAGGTGTGGAGCCGCCTCCACGCGCGCATCGAGCTCCGCGATCTCGCGCGCAAGGCGCTCGGTGCGCCGCTCGCCCGGCGGCGACGCCGCCACCGGGCGCCGACGCGCGCGCACGAGCACCAGCGCCATCGCGCCGACGGTCAGGGCGAGAATCGCGAGGACCAGCGCGCGTCGCGCATCGACGCCGCAGCGGGGCGCGTCGATGCGCAACACGCCAGCCTGTGGAAGCTCCTGGGCCAGAAAGCGGTTGAAGGTGCGCGACTCCACCGTGACGGGATCGACGCGCTCGAGGCCGGGTGCGGTCGCGGTGACGTCAGGCTCCTCGAGTAGCACCTCGAGGACACCCGCTCGCCCTTCGACGGGCCGCGAGAACGGAAACGCGCCGCCGTCCAGTCGATAGGCGTACGAGAGCTGCTTGATCCCGGGCGCGAGGGGCGCATAGACGCGAATGCGACCTCCGTCCGTGCGAATGGCATCCTCGGAGAGGTCGCCCTGTCCGATGCGGACGTCGGTCGCGCCGTCCGGAAGCGGGGTACTCCACACCGGGACCTCGCCCGCCGCGACGCGCGTGACGCTCGAATCGTTCGCCAACTCGAAGACCTCGACGATCTCGCGATCGCCGTTTTCCTCCGGCGCGGCGACGACGATGTGGTGGCCCCGGATGTGGATCGGCACCGGCGCGCTGGTCGTGTCGAACACGGCGAGCTCCGCCTCTTCGACCGCTCGCCCCGTGTCGAGCGGCGGCGAGAAGTACGCGATGCCGTGGTGTTCGGCTGACACGAAGTAGATCGCGTCGCCACCGCCGCGGGGCGTATAGCGAATGGCGAACCCGCCGTCGCGACTGGTGCGCGTCGAGTCGATGGGGCCCGAGCGGTCGGCCCCGACGCGATGCAGCACCACCCATGCTCCCGGTACACCGCGCATCGTGTCGGCCGCGGGCCGGAGCACGCGGCCTGTCACGCGTCGCTCCTGAGCGCTCGCGCCCGACGCGAGCATCATCGTCGCGAGCACAACGCAAAAGCGGCCGCGCCAGGCGGCCGCTTTGCACACGCGATTGTGCTGTCGCGCCAACATCACAGGTTGAACTTGCCGAAATCCTCCGGCTTCATTCGCTCGAGATATTCCTTGAGCTGCTCGGCGCTCATCTCGTCGGTCGCCGGGGTCAAGTCGGGCTCGTCGCTCGGCAGCGCGTCTCCGCCCTCGACCGCGATGGCCGTCAGCAGCGACTCCTGCGCGAAGATCGGGGCGGCGAGTCGCAGCGCGATGGCGATGCTGTCCGACGGGCGCGCATCGATCTGCACGATGTCATCGCCGCGGTGAACGTGCAGCTCGGCGAAGTACGTATTGTCCTTCACCTTGGTGATCTGCACGCGCTTGAGCGTTCCGCCGAGTCCGAGGATGAGGGACTTGCAGAGGTCGTGCGTGAGGGGACGCGGCGGCTTGACGGCGTTCATCTCCATGACGATGGACTGCGCCTCGGGCTGCCCGATCCAGATCGGGAGAAGCCGATCCCCCTGCTTCTCCTTGAGGATCACCACGTACGAATTCGAGGAGCTGTCGAGCCCCAGGCGGTCCACGCGTACTTCGATCATCCGTCGCTCCCGAGCGCCGCGCCGCGAGCCTCAGGTGCCCATGTCCCACGACGCAAGATACTTCCGCTGCTCGGCGGTCAGCTCGTCGACCCGCGCGCCCAAGGCTTCGAGCTTGAGTCGCGCGATCTCACGATCGACCGCCTCCGGAACGCGATGCACGTCCTTGGTGAGCGTGCCCGCATTGTTCACTAGATACTCCGCGCCCAGCGATTGGTTCGCGAAGCTCATGTCCATCACCGACGCCGGGTGCCCTTCGGCCGCGGCCAGGTTGATGAGCCGGCCCTCGCCGAGCACGAACACGCGCCTGCCCCCCACCACGAACTCCTGAACGAACTCCCGCACGTCGCGCGCCGGACGCTCGGCGATACGCGCGAGCGCATCGAGATCCAGCTCGACGTTGAAGTGACCGGAGTTGCAGACGACGGCCCCGTCCTTCATCCCGCGGAAGTGCTCCTCGCGAATGACGTGGACGTTGCCGGTGAGGGTGCAGAAGATGTCACCGATCGGCACCGCCTCCTCCATCGGCATCACCCGGAAGCCATCCATCACCGCCTCGAGCGCCTTGAGCGGATCGATCTCCGTCACGATGACGTTGGCGCCCGCACCGCGGGCACGCGACGCCACCCCACGCCCGCACCACCCGTAGCCGGCGACCACGAAGACCGATCCGGCGAGCAGCAGGTTCGTCGCGCGAATGATCCCGTCGACGGTCGACTGGCCCGTGCCGTAGCGATTGTCGAACAGGTGCTTGGTGAACGAGTCGTTGACGGAGATGACGGGAAAGTGCAGCACTTTCTCCAACGCCATCGCCTTGAGGCGGATGACGCCGGTCGTGGTCTCCTCGGTGCTGCCGATGACCTTCCCGAGGAGCGCGCGACGGCGCTCCGTCGACAAGTTCTCGACCCAGCGCCGCACCGGCGGCGGCAGATCATCGAGGCGATTGAGCGCAATCATGTGCAGCGCGCCCACGACGTCGGCGCCGTCATCCATCGTGATGTCGGGCTCGTGCGCGATGGCGGCGCGAATGTGCTCGTAGTACGTCTCGTTGTCCTCGCCCTTGATCGCGAAGACCTTGATGCCGTGGTCGCGCACGAGATGCGCCGCGACGTCATCCTGCGTCGACAGTGGATTCGAGGCGCAGAGGGCGACGTCCGCCCCGCCCGCCTTGAGCGTGACGGCGAGATTCGCCGTTTCGGTGGTGACGTGCAGACACGCCGAGACGCGCTTCCCGTCGAGCGGCCGCTCCTTCGCGAAGCGCGCCTTGATCTGCCGAAGCACGGGCATCGAGCGTTCCGCCCACTCGGTGCGCCGCCGGCCCTGGTCAGCCAGGGACAGATCCTTCACGTCGTACTGCGCGGTCGCGCTGCCAGCGGGGTCGCTCGTCGTTTTCGTGGTCGTTGCCATGGTCATCAATATGGTGGTAGCGGTCACCGCACCGCGCGCATCAGCGCGTCGGCACGATCGGTTCGTTCCCAGGAGAATAGCGTCATTCCCTTCTTGCCGTTGCCCAGCTTCTGCGGATCGCGGCCGAAATGCCCGTACGCCGCGGTGGCCCGGTAGATCGGCTTCCGGAGGTCGAGCGACTCGATGATGCCCTTCGGCGTCAAGTCGAAAGTGTCGCGCACGGCGCGCATGATCTTCTCATCCGACACGGCGCCGGTATCGAACGTGTCCACCATGACCGAGACCGGTTCGGCGACGCCGATGGCGTAGGCGAGCTGCACCTCGCAGCGCTTCGCCAGGCCGGCGGCGACGATGTTCTTCGCCACCCATCGCGCGGCGTAGCACGCGGACCGGTCCACCTTCGACGGATCCTTGCCACTGAAGGCACCGCCGCCGTGGCGGCCCATGCCGCCGTACGTATCGACGATGATCTTCCGCCCGGTGAGGCCCGCGTCCCCTTGGGGACCGCCGACCACGAACCGCCCGGTGGGATTGATGTGGAAGGTCGTCTTCTTCCGGTCGAACAGCTCCTGCGGGAGCGACGGCTCGATGATCTCGGCGATGACCGCCTTGCGAATCCTGTCCTGCGCGACGGTGTCGGCATGTTGCGTGGACACGACAACTGTCTCAACACGCACGGGCTCCCCGCGCTCGTAGGCGACGGTCACCTGCGCCTTTCCATCGGGGCGAAGCCACTTGATGTCGCCGCTCTTTCGCCGGTCGGCCAGGGCTTTCGTGAGGCGGTGCGCGAGCAGGATCGGCGCCGGCATCAGCTCCGGCGTCTCATCGGTCGCGTAGCCGAACATCATGCCCTGATCGCCGGCACCGCCGGTATCGACCCCCATCGCGATGTCAGGGGACTGCTTGTCGATGGTGGAGATGACCGCGCAGGTCTTGCTGTCGAAGCCGAAGGTGGCGTCGTTGTAGCCGATCTCGTCGATGGTGCGGCGGACGATGTCGGGAAAGTGAACGTAGGTATCGGTGGTGATCTCCCCGGCGACGCACGCGAGCCCCGTGGTCACCATGGTTTCGCAGGCGACGCGGGCGCGGGGGTCTTCGGTGAGAATGGCATCGAGGATCGCGTCGGAGATCTGATCCGCGATCTTGTCGGGATGCCCCTCCGTGACCGACTCGGAGGTAAATAAATGTCGTTCTGGCACGTACGTCCTTGGGGCAGGCGTGAGAGCGCCGCCCGATGCAAGAATTGTGACTCGATGGGGTCAGCCTTGGATGCTACTAGAGGCTTCGGGGACGGGCAAGCCGTCGAGGAGCTCGGTGGCGTCTCCCAGCTCACCGAGAAGGCGATGGCGCAGAAGGGCTTCCGCGCTCGCCGCCGTCCCCGCGTCCATGGCCTCGTTGGCGGCCTCGGTGGCCGCGCGCACCGTGATGCGGCGGACGACGCGCTTCATCCGCGCCACCGAGCGTGGGGCAACGGACAGCTGCCGGATGCCGAGGCCGATCAGCGCGTACGCCATCAGCGGTTGAGACGCCATCTCGCCGCAGACCCCCACATCCAGCCCGTGCTCGATGCCGACGTCGGCGATTCGGCGGATGAGGCGGAGCACCGCCGGATGAAGTGGGGTGAATCGTGAGGCGAGGTTGGCGTTGCCGCGGTCGATCGCCAGCGTGTACTGCGTGAGGTCGTTGGTTCCGATCGAGAAGAAGTCGACGTGCGGCGCGAGCGTGTCGGCGGCGATGGCGGCGGCGGGCGTCTCGACCATCACGCCAAGCGGCACCGACCCCCCGTGTGGTACGCCGCGCGCCGCCAGCTCGCGCGCGGATTCCTCGAGCAGCTCGCGCGCACGCATCACCTCATCGAGCGTGATCACGAGCGGGAGCATGATCCGAACGTCGCCGTGCTGCGCGGCCCGCAACAACGCACGCAGCTGGGCGCGGAAGAGGGTCGGCTCATCGAGGCACATCCGGATCGCGCGCCATCCCAGGAAGGGATTCGGCTCGCTGGGGTAGCCACCCACGGGGAGCTTGTCCCCGCCGATGTCGTACGTGCGAATGATGACCGCATGCCCGTGGAAGGCCTCGACGACCTTGCGGTAGGCGCGGTATTGCTCTTCCTCGTCAGGCATCGTCGCGCGGCCGACGATGAGGAACTCCGTGCGCATGAGGCCGACCCCATCGGCGCCGCTCTGCGCCGCGAACGGCGCGTCCTCCGGCAGGTCGACGTTGGCGCGGAGCAGAAGCTGAATCTGGTCCTGCGTGACCGCCTCCTCGCCAGCCATCAGCGCGTCCTGCGCCTCCATCTCCGCCAGCTGGCGCTGACGCTCCTGGTACTGGGCGACCCCCTGATCGGTCGGGTTGATCGCGAGCACGCCGGCGCCGCCATCGAGAATCAACCGGTCGCCGACCTTGATCCGTTGCGTGGCATCGCGCAGACCGACCACGGCGGGGAGGCCGAGCGAGCGCGCCAGAATCGCGACGTGAGAGATGCGCGTGCCGGCGTCGGTGGCCACGGCGGCGATCGCCTCCCGATCCAGCTGGACGGTGAGGCTTGGCGTGAGGTCGTGCGTGACGAGAATGGCGTTGCCGCCTTTCGGCACGTCGCCCGGATCGTGATCCGGCAGCCCGAGAAGCAAGGACAACACGCGGATGTGCACGTCGACGAGATCCCCGACGCGCTCGCGTATCATCGGCGACGGGCTGCGCGCGAACTCGGAGCGCCACTGGTTCATCGTGAGGTCGAACGCGCTCTCGGCGGCGAAGTGATCGTGCGTCACGAGGAGCTCGACCTTCTGAATGATCTCGGCGTCCTGGAGGATGAGCGCCTGCGCCTCGAAGATCCGCGCCTCCTCCGTCCCGACATGCTGCTCGACGCGCGTGCGCAGGTGGGCGACGCGATCGCGCGCCTTGGCGAGCGCGTCGTGAAAGTGCGCGATCTCCGCGTCGACCTGCTCGGGCGGCACCAGGCGCAATCGCACCGGAGGCACTTCCCAGAGCAGCACGTGGGCCGGACCGACGACGATACCCGGCGAGGCGGGGATGCCGACGAGGATGCGCTCCACTACTTCTCTCCGAACTTGTGGGCGATGAGCTCGGCGATCGCGTCGACGGCCTGTTGCGCATCGGGACCGTGTGCCCGGATCGTGAGCGTGGCGCCGAATTCGGCCGCAAGCATCATCACCCCCATGATGCTCTTGCCGTTCACCTCGAGGTCGTCGCGCACCATGGTGATCTCACTCTTGAATTTCGCCGCCGTCTTCACGACCTCGGCCGCGGGGCGTGCGTGCAGGCCGTTCCGGTTCACGATGCGCACGGACCGTTCGATCATCATCGAGCCACCACGGCGTACAGCGCGCTGACGGCGAGCGCGCCGAGCGCGATCCGCCATCCCTCGACCCGTCCGTGGAGGCGCGTGAGCAGCACCGCTCCCGCCACCGTCGCGAGCAACACCCCTCCCAGGAGTGCCCGACCAGGGTCGATGATCCGGTCGAGCGCGAGGGGCAGCGCAACTCCCGCCAGCAACGCGCCCGCCCGCGCAATGTACGTCGGCCCGTGGCGCAGCACCGGATTCGCCAATGCCGCCGCGACGCGCATCCCGTGCGTCCAGCCGACGCGCAGACCCCAGATGCGCAATCCGATGTGTCCCACGTTGTACAGGCCGAGGAAAATCAGCAAGACTGCAACCGGACTTGCGCCAAGGCCGAACGCGGCGAGCGCGACGAGCGAACAGAACGGCAGCCATCCCGCCCACACCAGCCGGTCCCCCACCGAGCCGAGCGGTCCGCATAACGCGGTGCGAAAGCGCTCGATCTGCCCGGGGGGCGCGCGCTCCAGCTCGGCGCGCGCGAGCGACCCGACGGCGACGGCGGTGAGGTACGGATGCGCGTTGAAATACGCCGACTGGCGCGCCATCGCGGCGCGGTACTGCTCGCCCTTGGAGCCACCGGGTAGGCGGCGCAGCGCGGGCTCGAGGCAGAACCCGATGCCCGTTCCGAGGAGCAGCTCGTAATTCCACGAGGCTTGAACGGCGAGCTGACGGATGAAGATCTCCACCCACGTATGGACGGGGAGCGATGGCGTCTCGACCGGCGCGGCCCGGGCGGTCATCGGGCGGCGAGCAAAGCCAAGCCGATCACGAGCCCACCGGCGAAGTACCAGCGGGCACCGGGCGTGTTGTGGAACAGCTTCCAGGTCGCCCCCGCGGCCACAGCGGCCGCGGCCGCCACGACGATCGCGCGCGACAGCCGCGCGTCGAGCGACCACAGCGAAGCCATCGCGCGGTCGAGCGGATCGAGGGCGAGCATCGCGAGGACCGTCAGCAGCCCAGCGCGCGCGAAATCCGCGGCGATACCCGCGGTCTGTATCGCGATCACCGCGCGACCGGAGCCGAGCCCCAGGGTGGGAATCCACCGGCGCGCGATCGCACCGTTGAACCGGCGGATGACGTACATCGTCCATCCACCAACCCAGGCCGTGGCGAGGGCGGCAAGCACCGCTAGCGTGAGCGAGCCCGCCGTGTGCACCGGTCGCAGCGCGAACAGCGCGCCTCCCACGACCGAAGCAGAGCCCCATTCCGGATAGCGAGACGCCCCCACCGGCAGAGTCTCGAGCGCGATCAGCTCCAGCGTTGCGCCGACGAGCAGACCCCCCGCCGGATCGCCGAGCACCAATCCCGTGATCGTCGCGGCCGCGATGGGACGCGAGATCATCGCCTGCGGGAAGGAGACGACGTCGAGCCCGATGATCGCGCCGAGGAGCGCGATCAGGAGCAGCTGGTCCGGGGTCATCGGTCGGCCTCCCCGCGCAGGACATCCTCGAGCGGGACCGCGCGCGCCGACGGAACGTCCTGCGCCGACACCGCGACGCCCTTCCGCTCGAGGGCGCGCAACGCCTCCTCCTCCTGCGGGGAGAGATACACGTACCGGAGCTTGAGCGTGCGGCCGGCGCGGTGGTGAATGCCTCCGAGGTTGACGGCCGTGATCGACGGACTGAGCTCGATCAACCGCCGCATCGTATCGATGTCGCCGGTGAGGAGGACTCCGGGGCGCTGATCGGCCTGCCACGCCTCGAGCTGGCGGCTCGCGTCGTCGGGCGTGGCGAAGTACACGTCCATCTCGGGCGGAACGCCCATCCGGTAGAGCTCCTGCTCCCACTCGCTCCCCGCCACCTCGTCATCGACGAGGGCGATGAATCCGAGATTGAGCGGCTGTCCCCACCCGACGACGACCTGGCCGTGAATGAGGCGGTCGTCGATGCGAAAGAGCTCAATGGCCACGCTTCGCCCCCGACACCGCGGTGATCGAGCGCACCGCTCGATCGACGGCATGAGCGGCGGCCTCCGCCGGCGCGAGCTCTTCGTGCGACATGAAATCGAGGAGCAGCGGCAAGCTGGCGCCGGTGACGAGCACGACATGAGGGCGCGCCGCCTGCACGCACCGCGCGGCGATGGTGCAGCTGCCGGCGGGAAGGTCGGTGAAGATGACCCCAATCCGGCGTCCGTCGACCAGCTCGAGAATCGCGCGCTCGATGTCCGCCGCGCCGAGGCCCGTGTTCGTCATGGGGAGAAAGAGATCACCACGGCCGGTGATCTGTTGCACCGCGCTCACGAACCCCGCGGCCAGGTCCCCGTGCGCTGCGATGATCGCGACCGGGTCGCCTTCACTCATCATCTTCCTGGAGGTACTGACGGATCGCGGCCGGTTCCGTGGCCTGCATGCGCTTCATCAGGCGCTGATTGAAGGCCTCGGCGGTGTTCACGCCGCTGTAGCGCAGGAGGTGGTTCATCGCGACGACTTCCGCCACGACGGTGATGTTTTTCCCGGGGTTCAGCGGGATGAGCACCTTCGGAAGCTCCACACCCAGAATCGTCGTCGTCGCCCCATCGAGGCCCGTCCGGTCCACACTCGTCGACTTGTCCCACTCCTCGAGCTGCACCACCACCTCGATGCGCTTCTGCTGACGCACGGCACGAATCCCGAAGATCGCCTGTACGTCGATGAGACCGACCCCGCGAATCTCCATGTGGTGCCGGGCGAGGTCGTGCCCGCGCCCGATGAGAATGTCGTTGCCCCGGCGCGTCGTGATCACGAGATCGTCGGCGACGAGGCGGTGGCCGCGCTCGACGAGATCGAGCACGCACTCCGATTTCCCGATCCCGCTCTTTCCGATGAACAACAGGCCGACGCCGAACACGTCGGCGAGCGATCCGTGGATCGTCGTGAGCGGCGCGAACTCCTCGGCGATGATCGGCTTGATCCGCGTGTAGAACTCGGCGGTCTTGAGCCTCGAGCGCAGGATCGGAATGCCCGCCTTCCCGGCCAGCTGCGTGAGCTCGGGTGGGAGGCGCTGGCCCTTCGTCACGAAGATGCAGGGGATGGGAAACGACAGGAATTTCTCGAGCACCTCGCGGCGACGCGGGCCATCGAGCGAGGTGAGATACGAGATCTCGGTCTCGCCGAGGACTTGCACGCGATCGTGCGGGAATCGCGCCGTGTATCCGGCGAGCACGAGTCCGGGGCTCGACACCTCGGCGCTGGTGATCTCGCGCGCGAGGCCGGCGTCGTCGCCGATGAGCTCGAGCTGCAGCGTATCGCGCAGCTGCTCGAGCATCCGTCCCACGGTGAAGGGCTGTCGCTTCACGGCTTGGCGGGAACGCGCGCGCGCGCCTTGGGCGTGCGCTTCGATCGCGCCAGCTGGGCCTGCAAGTTGTGGACGGCCTCGGAGAGCGCGGGGCCATAGGTACGCGCGTACCCGTTCGAGATGAGCGGTCGCCTGCGCGACGCGTGCATCACGATCTCCACGCGTCTGGTCGGCCCGTCCTGCTCGAAGCGCACGACTGCGCGCACCGCGCGTCTGCTCCGCACTTCCAGCTTGTGGATGATCGACTCCGCGCGCGAGCGCAATCGCTCCGAGATCACGGCATTGTGCGAATGGAAAATCAGGTCCACGGTGCAGCCTCCTGCCCAGTGACGCGCGCGAGGTGCGCTTCGGTCTCGCGCGCTGCCCGATCCCAGGTGAAGGTCTCCGCGAAGGCGCGCCCGGCCTGCCCGAGAGTGGCGACGAGGTCCGGCGCGTCGGCGATGGCGCGCATCGCGGTCGCGAGGGCGGTCACGTCGCCATGCGGGACGAGGTAGCCCGTTTCGCCGTGGCGAACGGAATCACGCAACCCTGGAGAATCGGATGCGATCACCGGCGTTCCGCATGCGGCGGCCTCGAGATTCGTGATCCCCCACCCTTCCTTCGATGATGTGAACGCCATCGCCCACGCCGCCCGCAAGAGCGCGAGCTTCTCCGTCTCGGTCACAAACCCAAGAAACCGCACGCGGTCGCCGAGGTCAAGCGAGCGCGCGAGCTGCTCGAGCCGCGGGCGATCGTCCCCCGTGCCGGCGATGTCGAGCGTGGCCCGCGGGTGTGCCAGACGGGCGAACGCCTGCACGATGAGGTCGACCTGCTTGTATCGCTTGAGCCGCCCCAGGTAGCCGAACCGGGGCACCGCAGACCTCCCCGCCGGATCGGGGGTGAGCGCAGAGGTGTCGACGCCGTTGTGGATGACCGTGATCGCGGCCGGGGGAATGCCGCGCGACACGAGGTCGAGGCGCGTGCTCTCCGACACCGCCTCGAAGGGGACGCCGCGATAGAACCACCCGAGGGGCCGCTCGGAGGCCCACACCGCGGTGGCTACGGGCACCGATACCTCCGAGAAGGCAGTCGCGCCGAACAGGTGATGCACGAGCGCGACCGTATGCCGAGCACCCCACCAGGGCGTGAGGAGGGGCACCTTGTTGATGTCCTCGATGAGGACGTCGGGTCGCTGGGACGCGAGGACGCGCTGCCAATACGGCCACGCCGCGAGGGGAAACGAATAGCGCGTGCCCACGCGATGCACGTCCATGCCATCGACCGTCGTCCGGCTCGGCGCGCCGGCGAACCCGGAGCACAGCAGTGTCACCTGGTGTCCGCGCCGGGCCAGCCTGCCGAAGATCTCATGGAGATGCGCTTCGGCCCCCCCGGCCTGCGGGTTCTCGCGGTCCTGCCAGTTGATGATGTGGATTCGCATGAGGAGGTGCTCGAGGTCCTCGACGTGCTCAAGGTGCTCGAGGTGCAACACCCTCGAGCACCTTCGTCGTCACAGCCGCCCCATCTTCCGCGCGAGCGCATCGAGCACCCCGTTGACGAACCGCGCGCTCTGCTCGCTGCCGTAGCGCTCGGCGAGGCGCACCGCTTCCTGAATGGTCACGCGCGGAGGCGGGTCGCCACGCAACAGCTCGGCGGCCGCAATCCGCAGCACCGCGCGCTCGACGGCCCCGAGGCGCTCGAGCCGCCAGTTGGTGGTGACATCGCGCAGCGCGTCGTCGATCGCCTTCCCCTCGGCGATGATCGTCCGCACGATGCGGCCCGCGAACGCGCGCTCGTCAGGCGCGATCGCCAGGTCGTCCCACACCTGGTTGGCGATGCGGTCGAGCGGCTCGGCGTCGCGGAGGTCCCATGCGTACAGCGCCTGGAGGGCGCGCGCCCGCGCGCGCGTCTCAGCCCTCAGGCGCGGCATCGAGCCGGTCGAACAGATCGGCCATCTCGAGCGCCGCGATCGCGGCGTCCCATCCCTTGTTCCCATGATCGCCACCGGCGCGCGCCTCGGCCTGCTGCGTGGTGTCGGTCGTGAGGAGCCCGAATCCGATCGGGACATCGTAGTCGGCGCTCGCCTGCGCGAGCCCGCGCGACGCCTCGGCCGCGATGTACTCGAAGTGTGGTGTCTCGCCACGAATCACGGCGCCGACGACCACGAGCGCATCGTATCGTTCGGAGGCGAGCAGTCGGCGCGCGGCGGCGGGAAGCTCCCACGCCCCGGGGACCCAGACCAAGTCGATGTTCTCGCTCGCGAGCCCATGCCTGACGAGCGCGTCCACGGCGCCGTCGGCGAGCTTCCGGGTGACGGATTCGTTGAAGCGGGACGCGAGCACCGCGATGCGACGCCCCGCGCCCGCGGGCGTGCCGGCGAACTCAGCCATTCAGTGTGCGAACAGGTGGCCGAGCTTGTCCCGCTTGGCGTCGAGGTAGCCCTGATTCTCGGACGTCGCCGGCGGCACGATGGGAACGCGCTCCTCGACACTGAGGCCGTATCCCTCCAGGCCGACGAGCTTGCGCGGGTTGTTCGTCATCGGCCGAATGGACTTGAGCCCGAGATCGAGCAGAATCTGCGCGCCAATGCCGTAGTTGCGAAGGTCGGGCTTGAATCCGAGGCGCTCGTTCGCCTCGACGGTGTCGGCGCCGGTGTCCTGGAGCTCGTACGCCTTGAGCTTGTTCAGCAGTCCGATCCCGCGGCCTTCCTGATCGAGATAGACGACGACGCCGCGGCCCCGCTCGTGAATGGTCGACATCGCCGAGTGGAGCTGCCACCCGCAGTCGCACCGCAGCGAGCCGAACACATCCCCCGTGAGGCACTTGGAGTGCATGCGGACGAGAACGCCCTCGCCATCCTTCACGTCTCCGAACACGAGCGCGATGTGCTCGCGATCGTCGACGTCGTTGCGGTAGCCGATCACGCGCCACTCTCCGTACTCGGTGGGCAGCCGCGCATCGGCGATGCGATGGACGAGTCGCTCGGTGCGCAGCCGATAGGCGACGAGGTCGGCGACGGTGATCGACTTGAGTCCATGTCGCTTGGCGAACTTCTCGAGCTCGGGACGCCGGGCCGCGGTGCCGTCGTCGTCGAGAATCTCGCAGATGACCCCCCCGGGATAGAGTCCCGCAAGGCGCGCGAGGTCGACGGCGGTCTCGGTGTGTCCCACGCGCTGCAGAACGCCGCCCTCACGGGCCCGCAGCGGGAAGACGTGACCGGGCCGACGCAGATCGGCGGGAATCGTCGCCGGATCGACCAGCACCTGAATCGTCTTGGCACGATCCTGCGCGCTGATGCCGGTGGTGACGCCGAATCGCGGCGCGGCATCCACGCTGACGGTGAACGCGGTGCGCTGTTCTTCGGTGTTCACGTCACTCATCGGCGCGAGGCCCAGCTGATCCACCCGCTCCGGCGTGAGCGCAACGCAAATCATGCCGCGCGCATGCTTGAGCATGAAGTTGACGTGATCGGCCGTCACGCGCTGGGCCGCGCAGATGAGATCGCCCTCGTTCTCGCGGTCCTCGTCGTCGGCGACGATGACCATGCGCCCTGCGCGCATTTCCTCGATCGCTTCTTCGACCGTCGCGAACGCCATGGTTAGGTGCGGGGGAGGCGGAAATCGGCCTGCGCTTCGAGAAGACGGCGCACGTACTTGCCGATGATGTCGGCTTCGACATGCACCCGGTCGCCCATCGTGAGCGAACCGAGCGTGGTGTGACGCAACGTATGCTCGATCAACGATACCTGCACCGTACCGCCTGTGGGAAGCTCATTGACGGTCAGGCTCACGCCGTCGACGGTGAGCGAGCCGTGTGGCACCATCAGGTCTCCCAGGTCGGCCTCGAGCGCGAGATCGACCGTGGTCGCGTCGCCCACCCGCCCGACCTGCTGAACGCGCGCTACGCCATCGACGTGACCCAACACGAGGTGGCCTCCAAAACGGCCGTCGGCGCGCATCGCACGCTCGAGGTTCACCCGGCGACCCTCGCGCCATTCGCCCATGGTCGTGCGCGCGAGGGTGGGTTCCACCGCGGCGACCTCGAGCCATCGCGGCCCGTGCTCGAGGATCGTGAGGCAGGCGCCATTCACGGCGACGCTTTCCCCCACGGCCACGCCCTCGTACGCGCAGGCGATGCGAAAACGACGGCCCGCCGCCGTTCGCGACACGCGCTCGATGACGCCTACGTCATCCACGAGTCCGGTGAACATGTCAAGCCGCTCCAGGAGCGTACACCGTCATGAGATCCTGCCCGAGCGTGCGCCGACCAACGACGCGCCACCGCGGCGCGTCGGGAAGCGCGTGCGCGGGCACGTGGGCGAACGCACTCCGTGCTCCCGCGCCGAGCACGACCGGTGCCTGAAAGATAATCATCCGGTCCACGAGAGCGTGCGCCATGAGCGCGCCTGCGAGCTCTGCACCGCCTTCGACGAGCATGGACCGAATCTCGAGCGAGCGAAGATCGCCCAACGCGTCCTCGAGGCGCGTCGCCTCGACGAGCCGCACGCCGGCGCTGGCGAGTGAGCGCGCTCGATCGGAGGAGGCGTCGGCCACGACCACCACAGTCGGCAGGTCTCGCGCACCGCGCACGAGGGCCGAGTCCAGCGGCAGGCGCGCCCGACGGTCGAACACGATGCGGGCGGGCGGTACGCGCGGTCGGCGGGCGCTTCGCACCGTGAGGGACGGATCGTCGGCGATCGCGGTCCCGGCGCCGACGGCGACCGCGTCGTGTCCCGCCCGGAGGTGGTGAACGTACCGTCGCGCCGCGCTGCCCGTGAGCCAGCGCGACCGCCCCGCCGCGTCAGCGATCGCGCCGTCGATCGAGACCGCGAGCTTGAGCGTGACGAATGGGCGGCGCGTGGACGAGACCGCGTGAAAAAAGGCGGCGTTCAGCTCCAGCGCATCGGTCTCCTCGAGGCCGAAGGCGACGTCGACGCCGGCCGCCTCGAGGCGATCGCCGCCGCCCGCGGCCACGGGGCTCGGATCGCGGACGGCGCAGACCACGCGCGAGACGCCAGCGCGAACGATCGCCTCGGCGCAGGGCGGCGTCTTGCCCGTGTGCGCGCAGGGCTCGAGGGTGACGTAGAGCGTGCTTCCGCGCGCGCGCTCCTTCGCCCCGTCGAGGGCCATCACCTCCGCGTGCGGGCCGCCGTACTCGGCGTGCCACCCTTCTCCGATGATCTTGTCATCACGAACGACAACGGCGCCCACCATCGGGTTGGGCGCCGTGCGTCCCCATCCGCGGCGTGCCAACAGGAGCGCCCGGCGCATGAACGCGCGATCGCGCGCCGCCCAGAGGGCATTCGCCGGGTGCTCCGCCACGGGCATTCTCAGAGGCCGATACGAACCCCGAGCGAACCGTAGATCCGCGAAGCGTCCGCTTCCGTATCGAAGTTGTTGTACGTCGGAATGTCGCCCCCCGACACGCCACCCACCGTCGCGACGAGCTTCATCAGGCCGAGGTTGGTGGTCAGGTCGAGAAAGACGTTCGTGCGGGTGACATCGAACGCATAACGAACTGGTCCGCCTTCGAAGCGCGCCAACGGCTCGTTCACCGAGTAGAACGCGTCGGCCGACGCCTCGTACCGATCCTGTCCCACACCGAGCACGAGCGAAAACGCGAGCAGCGACTTGCTCGCCGTGACGCGCCACGACGTGGTCCCGATGTCGAAGTTCTGGAGCCGCGCGGTGTCGGCGCTGGTGAGGGCACCGCCCTCCCACGAGGCGATGAGCGTCGTCCGCGGCAAGTCGCGCTTCATGTACGTCACCGAGATGCCGGGGAGCACGAGCGATTCCTGGAGCAGCCCGACGCGCGCGCCGTACCCGAACTTGAACGAGCCGTCGGGCGTGGTGAGCGAGAGCGGATCGTGCTCGAGCTCCGGGAGGTACGACACGTTGACGAGTGCGTCGATGCCGAGGATGTTGGTCAACGGCAACGGGATCCCCTTGAAGACGCCGAACGCGGCATCGACCACGGGGAGCGCGGCCCACTGCCCCTCGGTCACGTAGTTGCTCCGCTGCGCGGCGCCGTAGTTGACCCCGGCGCCATCGATGTCGGGCAGGCTCGCGCGCATGGCATTCGCGCGCACGCTCAGCGCGAAATGGCCCAGGCCACCTAGCGAGCCGCCCTGGCCGATGGTCGCGTTGCCGCCGGCGATCAACGTGCCCAGCTGCGGGGTCATGTAGTTCAGGAGGTCGAGCGCCTTCTGACAGGCGTCCTGCCCCTCGTTGCTCGACCCGACGAGCGCCGGATCCGTGCACCGGGCATCGATCCCGCTCTGCGCCATCGCTGCCGGCGCCATTGCACACGCGAGCAGCACGCCCGCCGTGAGTGTCCGTGTGTTCATCTTCGACTCCTTCATTCGAGGATCACCCTGCCACTGCCGCGCACGACCCGCCCGGCGATCCACGCCGTGACGCCGGCCGCCCGCGCACTCGAGATCACCGCGTCCACCGACGACGCCGCGGTGATCACCACCATCCCCACCCCCATGTTGAACGTGCGGAACATCTCCTCCCGCGAGACATCCCCCGCCCGCTGCAACACCTGGAATTGGTTAGGCACCACCCACGACGAGGTATCGATCACGGCGTCACACCCGTCGGGCAGCGCCCGACCCACGTTTCCAGGCAGCCCGCCGCCGGTGATGTGCGCCATCGCGTGTGTGACGTGGAGCACAGGCACCAGCGGCCGCAAATACGACCGGTGGACCGCCAGCAGTACGTCGGCCACCGTACCCTCGGCGCCAGGGAAAGGGTCCCCCGGCCCCAGCTTCAGCCGCTGCGCGACGAGTAGCCGCGCCAGCGAATAGCCATTGGTGTGTAGCCCCGAGCTCGCGAGCGCGATGAGCACGTCGTGCTCACGCACGCGGTCCGCGCCCAGAATGCGGCCCTCGTCCACATAACCGACGATGAACCCAGCCAGGTCGTAATCGGGGGGCGTGTAGACGCCCGGCATCTCGGCCGTCTCCCCCCCGAGCAATGCGCACCCATTCTCCCGGCAGCCCGCGGCCACCCCGCTCACGATCGCCTCGGCGACGTCGGGATCGAGCCGTCCGAACGCGACATAGTCGAGGAAAAAGAGCGGTCGCGCCCCCTGCACGAGAATGTCGTTGACGCAGTGGTTCACGAGGTCATGGCCGATCGAGTCGTGGCGCTGCGCTTCGATCGCCACCTTGATCTTCGTGCCGACCCCATCCGCGCTGGCGACGAGCACCGGCGAGGGCACGTCGGTCGGGACGCGGAACATGCCGCCGAACCCGCCGAAGCGGCCGCGCGTGCCCGCGGTGAACGTCGATTCGACGAGCGCCCGCAGCCGCTCCTTGGCGCTGTCGGCCGCGTCGATGTCGACACCAGCCGATCTGTAGTCCACCGGCCGGCTCACGACAGCATGTCCTCCTCGAATGAGACGAGGCGGTAGAACTCCTTCACGCGCTCCCGAATCTCCTCGCGCGAGAGCTCGTGAAACCGTTGAATCGAGAAGCGCTCGACCGCGAACGATCCCATCGCCGACCCATAGACGACCGCGCGCTTCAGGCTCGGCTCGCTCAAATCACCGGTGCGCGCGAGGTAGCCCATGAAACCGCCCGCGAACGCGTCCCCTGCTCCGGTGGGATCGAACACATCTTCGAGCGGGTAGGCCGGCGCGAAGAATACCGTCTTCTCCGTGAACATGAACGCGCCGTGCTCGCCCTTCTTGATGATGACGTGCTTTGGCCCGCGCGCCAGAATCCACCGCGCCGCCTTCACGAGGTTCGACGTTTCCGTGAGCTGTCGCGCTTCGCCGTCGTTGAGCGTGATCAGGTCCACGCGCGTGAGCAGCTCGAGCAGCTCGGGGCGGCGACTCTCGATCCAGAAGTTCATCGTGTCGCACGCGACGAGTCGCGGCTTTCGCACCTGGTCGAGCACCTCGAGCTGCAGGCGCGGATCGATGTTGGCGAGAAACACGAACGGGGCGTCGCGGAATTGCGCGGGAATCTTCGGCCGAAAGTGAGAGAACACCCCGAGGTGCGTCTCGAGCGTCTCGGCGGAATTCAGGTCGTGACGGTACCGGCCGCGCCAGCGGAACGATGTTCCCTCGGCCTGCTCGAGACCGGTGAGATCGACGCCGCGCTTTGCGAGCACCTGGAGGTCGTCCATCGGGTAGTCGGACCCCACGACGCCCACCAGCTGCACCGAGGTCAGGTGGCTGGCGGATGCGGCGAAGAAGTTCGCGGACCCACCGAGGACGTTGTCCGCCTTGCCGAAGGGCGTTTCGACGGAGTCGAGAGCGACGGAGCCGACGACGAGGACAGTCATGAGGGCCTACGGGATCGAGGGGATCAAGGGGAACGAAGGGATCGACGGGCGCGCGGTCGAGATCCGCGAAACCGGCCCTCGACCCCGCTGACCGCGTTGATCCCCTGGACCCCTTGGCTTCGTCACATTCGCTCCGGCGCCGTGATGCCGAGGATCGCGAGGCCGTTGCGGAGGACGATCTGCGCGGCGCGCGCGAGGACGAGGCGCGCATTCATGATCGGCGCGGGCTCGTTCAGCACGTGGTGCTTGTGGTACCAGAGATGAACCTCGCCCGCCGTGTCGTGCAGGTACGTCGCGACGCGCTGCGGCTCGAGCGCCTCGGCGGCGCCAGAGATGATCGCCGGGAAGTCCAGGAGGCGCTTGATGAGCGCCTGTTCCTCCGGCTCGACGAGGGTGTCGACCGACGTGCCGGGATCGATGCTCGCCGGATCGATGCCGCCCACGCGAAAAATGCCCGACATGCGCGCGTGCGCCATCTGGATGTAATAGACGGGGTTCTCCTCCGACTGCGTGCGCGCGAGGTCGACGTCGAAGACGAGCTGCGAGTCGCCTCGACGCATGAGAAAGAAGTAGCGCACCGCGTCACGCCCCACCCAGTCGACGAGGTCACGCACCGTGACGTAGCTGCCGGCGCGCTTGGAGATCTTGACCTCCTCACCGGCCCGCATCACCGTCACCATCTGGTGGAGCACGTACTCCGGGTACCGAGGCGGGATGTCCATGTCCAGCGCCTGAAGGCCGGCGCGCACGCGCGTCACCGTGCTGTGGTGGTCGGCACCCTGCACGTTGATGGCGCGGTGAAAGCCGCGGTCCCATTTGGTGACGTGGTACGCGACATCGGGCACGAAATAGGTGTACGTGCCATCGCGCTTGCGCATCACGCGGTCCTTGTCGTCCGAGAACTCGGTGGTGCGAAGCCACAGCGCGCCCTCGTGCTCGTAGGTGCGCCCGGTGGCGCCCAGCGCCCGCACCGTGTCATCGACGCGCCCATCGGTGTAGAGCGACGACTCGAGGAAATAGGTGTCGAAGCGCACTCCGAACGCCTGGAGGTCGCGATCCTGCTCGGCGCGAAGCTCCGCGACCGCGAAGCGCCGGATCTCCTCGAACAGGGCACCGCCCGAGCCCACGTCACCGCTGGCGAGCACGGCGCGGGCGTGGCCGCCGCGCGTCGCGACGAATCGCTCGGCGATCTCACGAATGTACTCCCCGTGATATCCCCCCTCCGGAATGTCCGCCGGCTCACCTGCCAGCTCGCGCATTCGCGCGATCACCGACAGCGCGAGGTTCGTGATCTGCACGCCGGCATCGTTGTAGTAGAACTCGCGGGACACCGTCCAGCCCGTGGCCTCGAGGAGGGAGGCAATCGCGTCGCCTAACGCCGCCTGCCGGCCGTGCCCCACGTGCAACGGCCCGGTGGGATTGGCCGACACGAACTCGATGTTCACCTGCCGGCCCGCGCCTTCCTCGGAGTGACCGTAGCGTTCGCCGGCGCGGAGGATCACGGCCAATCCGCGGGCCGTGTGCGCGGGATCGAGGCGAAAATTGATGAACCCCGGTCCGGCGATCTCCACGTGCGTTACGCCACAGGAGGTGACGTCGAGCCGTTCGACGAGCTGCTGCGCGATCTCGCGTGGCTTGCGCTGGAGTGGTCGCGCCAGCGTCATGGCGAGGTTGGTCGCCCACTCCCCGTGCGCGGGGTCTCGAGGTCGCTCCAGCACCGGGTCAATCGCCGGGGGCGCGCCCAGATCGCGTGCCGCGCGCACCAGCTCGGCACGAATGCAGTCGGTGGTCTCGCTGTTCATTCGCCGCCCGAGCTTCCAGGCGAGGACGGCTTGGGCGTGGACGCCTCGCTGCTCGTCCCCGCGTCTTTGGTCGGCTCCGCCTTCGACCCCCCGCCGGCATCCGACGAGGTCGATTCGCCGGGCTTCGACGCGTCCTTCTTGCCCAGCTGACCCTGGGGCTTCTTGCCGTCCTTTCCGTAATCGGTGATGTAGAACCCCGAGCCCTTGAACACGAGTCCGGCGCCCCCCGACACCTTTCGAATGGCGATTGCCCCACACTCCGGGCACGCCATCTCGAGGGGCGCATCACTCATCTTGCGAAAGAATCGCTCGAACTCGTGACGGGCCGGGCAAACGAAATCGTAAGTTGGCATTCCGATGATACTTAGCGTCGGTGGGATCCTGTCCAAAGCTACAGAGCGCAGGGAGGGCGTTCAAGCTTTTGGGAACGGCAGAGACGTCAGACCTCAGAATACAGATTTCAGAATTCAGACAACACCGACGGGGAGCGAGCCAATGACTCCCTGAAGCGCCACCTGTATTCTGAAATCTGGATTCTGACCTCTGACCTCTCTGCCGTTCTTCAATCACTCAATGGGCTGGTGCAGCTTCACGGGAGTCTTCGACTTCGCGCGCGCCCTGATGTTCAAGGTCTCCACCATGATCGAGAAGAACATCGCGAAGTACGTATAGCCCTTCGGGATATGGTAGCCCGTTCCCTCGGCCACGAGGTTCACGCCGATCACGACCAGGAAGGAGAGCGCGAGCATCTTGATCGTCGGGTGGCGCTCGACGAACCCCGCGATCATGTCGGCCGCCGCCAGCATGATGCCGAGGGCGATGACGTTCGCGGCGACCATGATGCTCACCTGGTTGACCATCCCCACGGCGGTGATCACCGAGTCGAGCGAGAACACGATGTCGATCAGCATGATCTGCACGATGACCCGGCCCATGGACGTTCGCAGCTTCGCGGTGACGTGCCCTTCCTCCCCTTCGAGCTTGTCGTGGATCTCGTGGGTCGCCTTCCCAATGAGGAACAGGCCGCCGAGCACCAGGATGAGATCGCGCCCCGAGACCGCGCGGCCGAACACCTCGAACAGGGGGTTGGTGAGACGAACGATCCAGGCGATCGAGAAGAGAAGCAGCAATCGCGAGACAAACGCGCCGATCAGCCCGAGCCGGCGAGCCTTCGGCTGCTGCTCAGGGGGGAGTTTTCCGGCGAGGATCGAAATGAAGATGATGTTGTCGATGCCGAGGACGATCTCGAGGGCCGTGAGCGTCAGCAGCCCGAGCCACGCGTTAGGATCGGAGAACCAGTCCATGGAAGGGCAAAGGGGTCGGGGGGATCGAAGGGATCAACGGGACCGGGGGGCGTGCGGACCACGGGAGGCGTCTTCGACCGCCTTCGCTCCCGTCGATCCCGTCGATCCCGGCTTCATGATGGTCGATACTCGCTCCACGACGCGCGGAAGGCATCGGCGATCTCGCCAACCGTGGCGCGCGCGCGGACGGCATCGATGATCAGCGGCATGAGCTGAGATCGGTGTGGTGCCGGGGATGTGTACGAGTGGGAGGCGTCGCGTAGCGCCGCGAGCGCGCGGTCGACCGCGGTTGCGGAGCGCGACGCGCGCACGGCGCGGACGCGCTCCACCTGGCCCCGCTCGAGCGCGGAGTAATCGGGTGTCGAGATCGATGGAGGCTCCCGGCCGTCGCCAAAACGGTTCACGCCCACGATGACGGTTTCGCCGCGCTCGACCCGCATCTGCTGCTCGTAGGCGCTGCGAGCGATCTCCTCTTGCATGAAGCCGGCCGCTATCGCGCGCTCGGCCCCACCGATCGCGTCGACCCGACCGAGCAGGTCGATGGCGTCGCGCTCGAGCGCATTCGTGAGCTGCTCCACGTAGTAGCTGCCCGCCAGCGGGTCGGCGGTCGCGGCGACGCCGCTCTCGTAGCCGAGCACCTGTTGCGTGCGCAAAGCCAGCGTCGCGGCTTCGGCCGTGGGAAGCGCGAGGGCCTCGTCGTAGCCGTTCGTGTGCAGCGACTGCGTGCCGCCGAGCACCGCCGAGAGGGCCTGGATCGTCACGCGCACGACGTTGTTGAGCGGCTGCTGGGCGGCGAGGGTCACCCCGCCGGTCTGCGTGTGAAAGCGCAAGCGTGCGCCGGCGTCGTTGGCCCGAAAGCGCTCCCGCATGAGCCGCGCGTACATGCGCCGGGCCGCGCGAAACTTCGCGATCTCCTCGAACAGATCGTTATGCGCGGCGAAAAAGAACGACAGTCGCGGGGCGAAGTCGTCGATTCGCAGGCCAGCCGCGAGCGCGCGCGACACGTATTCCACCGTGTTCGCGAGCGTGAACGCCAGCTCCTGCACCGCGGTGGCGCCCGCCTCCCGAATGTGATAGCCGGAGATGGAAATCGGATTCCAGCTGGGGACCTCGGCCGCGCAGAACCGGAAGAGCTCCGTCACGAGCGCCAGGCTCGGAGCCGGCGGATAGATGTACGTGCCCCGGGCGACGTACTCCTTGAGGATATCGTTCTGGATCGTGCCACTGAGGGCGGCGCGCGGTGTGCCGCGCTCCTCCGCGACGACGATGTACATCGCGAGGAGCGTCGACGCCGTCGCGTTGATCGTCATCGAGGTCGACACCTTGTCGAGCGGGATGCCCTCGAGCAGGGTGTGCATGTCCTCCACCGAGTCGATCGCGACGCCCACCCGGCCCACTTCGCCCTGGGCGCGAGGCGCGTCGGAATCGATCCCCATCTGCGTGGGGAGGTCGAACGCCACCGAGAGTCCGGTCTGTCCGGCGTCGAGGAGCAGTCGAAACCGGCGATTGGTCTCCTGCGCCGTCCCGAATCCCGCGTACTGACGCATCGTCCACAGCCGTCCACGATACATCGTGGGCTGCACGCCGCGAGTGAAGGGAAATTCACCAGGATCGCCGAGGTCGCGCTCGTAGTCGATGTCGGCGTCGCGGTAGACGGGGGCGATCTCGATTCCGGAAGGCGAGCGGATGGGCTCAGGCATGTAGGAGAACGTCCGCAGACGTCCGGGGTCGGACGTCAGGTGTCGGTCGTCAGAACCTTCGGCTGCGCGTGCGGTTGCAGTGTCTGATACCTGACACGTGACGTCCGATCCCTGACGTCTGCGGAAGTTCCCTCCCGCTCACGCTCCTACCCCGGTCAGTCTTTCGCCCCCGAGCATCGCGCTCGCGATGTCGACGTCACTCTTGCTGCCCACGTAGAGCGGAATGCGCTGATGCAGCTCGGTGGGAGGGACGTCGAGAATCCGGCGTGTGCCGTCCGTCGCCGCACCGCCCGCTTGCTCGACGACGAACGCCAGGGGGCTCGCCTCGTAGAGCAAACGCAACTTGCCCTGCGGGCTCTTCACGTTCGCCGGATAGCAGAAGACGCCGCCACCGAGGAGGTTGCGGTGAAAGTCCGCCACGAGCGACCCCACGTAGCGCACGCTCATCGCCTTCCGCTCTCCATCGAGACCGCGATAGCGCCGCATGAGCGCCTTGACCGGCTCCTCCCAGTGTTGCTCGTACGAGTCGTTCACCGAGAGATAGCGACCCGGATCGGGAATGCGGATGTTGGGGTGTGACAGCAGAAACTCCCCGATCGATGGATCGAGGGTGAACCCGTGCACACCCTGTCCGGTCGTGTACACGAGCATCGTGCTCGAGCCGTAGATCACGTAGCCCGCCGCGGCCTGGCGCCGCCCCGGCTGAAGCATGTCCTCGAGATCGCCGCGGGTGCCGCGGGTGATCTTCCGAACGACCGAGAAGATCGTCCCGACCGGGACGTTGACATCGATGTTGGACGACCCGTCGAGCGGGTCGAACAGCAGGCAATACTTCCCGCAGCGAAAGCCCTCGGGGATCGGGATGATGTCCGGCACTTCCTCCGACGCCATCGCGCACAGCCGGCCACCGTGGTCGAGTGCCTTGATGATGGTCTCGTTCGCGAACACGTCGAGCTTCTGCTGCATCTCTCCCTGCACGTTCTCGGCTTCGGCCGAGCCGAGGATGTCGACGAGGCCGGCGCGACGGACCTTGCTCGAGATGATTTTCGCGGCCAGCGCGAGATCGTAGAGAATCCCGGAGAGCTCGCCCGTGGCCTCGGGATGCAGCCGCTCCTGCTCGATGATGAAACGATCGATCGTGACGACCGACGTGGGCGTGTTATACACCACGGCTACCGGGCTCCAGCGGATGAGGTTTCACGGGCGCGCAGCCGGCGCGCCGAATACTCGCGCGCGTCGGCCTCGAACGGATTGTCGTGGTATCCGTGTCGAAAGCTCGCCCACAGATATCGGATCGGAAAGAGCGGACTGGACTCAAACTGCTGCAAATGCCGCAGTTCGTGCAAGAGCAACGGCGGCTGCGCCGGAGCGCCGGGCGCAAGGAACACCCAGCGCCGCAGCGTGATGGCCGCTACGGTCGCGCGCCCGAGCGCCCACCCGCCGACACGCGGGGGAAGGCCGCCGCGGCGGAGCCGCAGTCGCCCTAACTCCGGATACCGCGTGAGCAGCTCGTCAGCGAGCGGTTCCGGCTCGCCGATCAACGCGGCTCGGATGCGCGTGATGATGCCCATCGCTCTCCTCGAGCCTGAATCTCCAGCGTGCGTCCATCGGTTCGCACGACGATACTCCCCAGGCGGTCGGTTCGCAGCACCGTCGCACCCTGTGCGGCCAACGATGCCAACACCTGTGCGCTGGGATGGCCGTAGGTGTTGCCCGCGCCCACCGACACCAGAGCGATCGTGGGCTGCACGGCGCGAAGAAACCGGGCGGTCGTGCTGGTGCTGCTCCCGTGGTGGCCGACCTTCAGCACCTCGGCCCGCAGGGCCAGCGAATCACGTGCGAGCAGCCAGCGCTCCTCCTCCCGCTCCGCGTCGCCCACGAGCAGGAATCGCACCGCCCCATACCGCGCCCGAACGACCACGCTCGCCTCGTTGGGATCGGCGAGCGCGCGTGACCAGGCGGAATCGGGGGCAAGAAACTCGAGCTCGACCTCGTCGACCACGCGGCGACTGCCCGGTCGTACGCGTTCCCACGGAATGCCGTTCGCGGCCGCTGCGCCGAGCGCGTCGCGATAGGTCTCACTGGTGCCGACGTAGGCGCCGTCCCAGAACACGTCCGGACGCAGGGCGCGCAGGAGCGTTGCCGCGCCGCCGGCGTGATCGGCGTGCGGGTGCGAGAGCACGAAGGCGGCGACCGACCCGCCGTGGCGTCGCACGTATGGAATGACCGTCGCGCGCCCGGCATCGCCGCCGCGCCACGCGCGCCCGGCATCGACGAGAATCCAACGACCGCGTGGCGTGCGCAATGCAACGGCATCTCCCTGGCCGACGTCGATCACGTGCAACTCGACGCCGCGGATGCGCACGGGCGCGAGCGGGAGCCACGCCATCGCCGCCAGCGATCCCACGCCGACGACCAGACTGCGCCCCGCATGTCGGGCCACACACGCCACGATCAGCGCGATCGCGCACACCGACGCCATTCCGGCCGCGACGAGGGACGGCGAGACGTCGACCGAGGCGTAGGGAACGCGTGCGGCCGACGTGGCCACCACGTCGAGCGCCCACAGCATCGGCGATGCGGCGTCGGCGACGAACCGCTCGACCGATGGAAGTGGCGTGAACACGAGCGCGAGGAAGAGCGTGGGCTGGAGCACGGCGACGAGGGGCGCCGCCACGAGATTGGCGAGCGGCGCGACGAGACTCAGCCGGCCGAAATGCCACGCGACGAGCGGTCCCGTCACCAGTGACGCGACGATCGACGCGAGCAGCGCCGCCGCCACCTGTCCGCGCCAGCTCCCCTGTTCCTTTCCGATCCATCGCCGTGCGAGTGCGCCGCTTGCGACGAGGCCCGCCATACCCAGAACCGAGAGCTGCCAGCCGAGGTCGTGCACGGTGCGCGGCGAGACGAGCGGCGCGCCGCCGCCGATCGCGAGCGACGCCCACGGCGACGTATTGCGTTGCCCCAACCGGGAGAGGGCGGTTACGCCAAGCATCACTGCCGAACGGACCGCGGGAGCCGGCGCACCGATCACCGCCACGTAGAGCGCGACGAGCGCCATCGTCGTCATGGACGCCGCTCGAGGTGACAGGCGCGCCGCGCGGCACAGAAGCTCTACCGCAAGCGCGATGATCGCGACGTGGAGTCCGGAGATCGACAGCATGTGCACCAGGCCGGCCGCTGCATAACGATCGCGCACCGCGGGGTCGAGCGAGCGAGTGTCCGCGATGAGCAAGGCCCGGGCGAGCGCGGCGTTGGAACCAAAGGCCTGGTCCAATCCGCGTCCCAGGCGCGCGCGAAACGACACGAGCGCATCGCGATGACGGCCCGCGCGCACGGATGCCGCGCGCACGAACAGGCGCCCGCGGGTTTCGCTCACGCTCCCGAGCACGAGCGCTTCCGCTCCCGCCCGAGCGCTCCCCCGGCGCACGGCGACGGTGATCGACGCCGTACAGGCGATCCCGGCTATCGAGCGTGTTTCGCCGCGTACGAACGCGCCGGGCGCCAGCGCGTCCGGGAACACCGCACTGATCTCGCCGCGTCGACGTGCGCAGCGCGCCTCGTCCCGGCTCGCACTCCGCGCGACGAGCCAACCCGCCGCGCCGAGCAACGCAAGCGCGAGCAGCCGGGCGTCGCGGCGAACGACGCCAGCGATCGCGAGCACGGCGCCGGCCGCCGTCGCCAGATGCACGACGCCGCCGAACCCGAGAGCGAGTCCGGCGGCGTAGGCGATCACCGCGGTGGCGACGAGAGGCACGGTACCTCCTAGCCCGCGGCACCTCCGCGCTTGGCACGGCCGACGGGATGACGAGGATTGTTGCGGACACGACGCATCGCGTCGAGCACGGCGACCATGAGCTCAGCGCGCGTCTGGTCGCGCTGCAGGTCCACCGAAGTCACCGCCACCCCTTCCCGGGTGCCTCCGGCGTATCTCGGCCGAAGATGGTTGAGCGCGAACGAGAGGACATCGTCCTGACATTGCTCGCAGCCGCAAAATGTCGCGTCGCGAGCGCGGAGCTCGTCGTACACCTCTTTCACCGCGCCCTCGAGCAGGTTCTTCATACGGCGAGTGGCAGGGCCGCGCGCTCGCGGACGACGGCGCCGGTGAACGTCGAGCCGGTGGTTCCCGTGAGCTCGACCGTGAGGTATGCGCCGATCATCGATTCGTCGCCCGGGACGAGGACGGTGCGGTGCTCGCGCGTCCGCGCCTGCAGCAGCTCTCCCCGCCGGGACACCTTCTCGACGAGGATCTCGTGCCGCGTGCCCAGCAACGACAGGTTGCGCGCCCGTGCACCCTGCCGCACGGCCGCGATGAGCCGTCCCAGCCGGTCGGAGGCGACCTCGTCAGGCACGGTCAGATCGGGCGGCATCCGCGTGGCGGGCGTTCCCTCGCGCGGGGAGAACTTGAAGGTGAAGGCGTCGTCGAAGGCAAGCTCCTGCACCGCCGTCAGCGTTTCCTCGAAATCACCGTCCGTCTCGCCGGGAAACCCAACGATCACGTCCGTGGTGAGTGAGACGCCGGGGATCGCCGCCCGCAGCCGACGCGCGCAGTCGAAGTACTCCTCGCGCGTATACCGTCGCAACATTCGCTTCAGCGTGCGCGTGGACCCCGACTGCATGGGAAGGTGGACGTGCTCGCACACCGTCTCCACCTCGGCCATCGCGTCGATGACGCGATCGGAGAAGTCGTTCGGATGCGGACTCGTGAAGCGCAGGCGACGAATCCCGGGCACCGTCCCCACCGCGCGGAGCAAGTCGGCGAAGTCGTGCGTGCCGTCGTGATAGGAGTTGACCGTCTGCCCGAGAAGCGTGACCTCGGTGATGCCGTCGGCGACGACCCGCTCCGTCTCGCGGATCACGTCGGCCAGCCGCCGGCTGCGCTCGGGCCCGCGCGTGGTCGGCACGATGCAGTAAGTGCACTTGTAGTCGCAGCCGCGCTGAACCGGGATCCATGCGCGCACACGATCGAAGCGCCGAGGCGCGACATCCTCGTAATGCTCTTCGAGGTCGAAGTCGACGGCACTCGCCCGACGGCCGGCGCGCGCCCCCTCGATGAGCGACGGGAGCGCGCGATACCCGTCCGGGCCGATGACGAGATCGACGTGCCTGGCGCGATCGAGCAGCCGCGGGCCCAGGCGCTGGGCCATGCAGCCAGTTACCCCCAACACCGTGTCGGATTTCATGTGCCGCTTGAGCTCCCCCAGGCGGCCGATCACGCGCTGCTCGGCGTGGTCGCGAATCGCGCACGTGTTGACGAGGATGACGTCCGCGCCGTCAGGCGCATCGACCGGTGCGTAGCCGATCGAGGCGAGGGAACCGAGCATGAGCTCGGAGTCGCTGACGTTCATCTGGCACCCGTACGTCTCGACGTAGACGGTGCCGCGCGGCGGGGTGGTCATCGTGCCGAAAGATAACTCGATGCCACCGCCGAGACAGCTTCGGGCCTCGCCCGCAGAACGGGCCCGTCGTCGGTGAGACCGACGCGAACACGCGTTCCGCGAGGCACGGGTGCCGTCAGGGGAACCGTCAGGAAGTCTTCGGTGACGCCCTCGCAGCGGGCGCCTCCCCGTGTGACGACCACGTCGGCCCGCCCGCCCGCCCTCCGCGCTCGATAGGCGGCCGCCTTCTTCGCCGCAGCGTCTCGAAGCTCCGCAGCGCGCTGCTCGATCACAGGAGCCGGCGCGGCCGGGCCGAGCCGCGTCGCGGCCGTATCCGGACGCGCCGAGAACGGAAAAACGTGCAGGTAAGTGAATGGCAGCGCGCCGACGAGCGCGAGCGTTGCGTGGTGGTCGGCGTCGGTCTCCCCCGGAAAGCCGCAGATGATGTCGGCGCCGAGGCCGAACACCGCGCGACCCTCGGCGAGTGCCATCAGCGCGGCGGCGTAGGTGCGCGCCGTGTACCAGTGCCGGCCCATCCGCCGCAGGACCCGGTCTGATCCCGACTGCAGGGGTGCGTGCAGATGCGGCGCCAACCTGCCGTCGTCCGAACGAAGAAGCTCTCGAAGGCGCGCATCGACCTCGGTGGCCTCGAGCGACGACAGCCGAAACCGCACGCGTGGCACCTGCCTCACGAGTGCATCGACGAGCACGCTCAGCGGCGTCCCGCGCTCGACTCCCCAGCTGCCGATGTGGATGCCGGTGAGCACGATCTCCTCGTGGCGCTCGGACAACGCGAGCGCTTCATCGACCAGCACATCGATCCCCCGCGATCGCGACGGGCCGCGCGCGAGCGTCGTCGCGCAGAAGGTGCAGTGCTCGTTGCATCCATCCTGGATGCGCAACACGGCTCGCGCCGTGGTCTGCGCGCGTGTGGTGATGGTGGCGAGCTCGCTGGCCGGAAGCTCGAGCGCCGCGGCGATCGCGGCGAGGTCCGCACCCGGCACGGTGTGCGAGACCGTCGGCAGCGACCGGATGCCTCCCCGATCGCGTGCGGCCGCGCATCCCATGACGATGCTGCGCAGGCGGTCGTTCCGTCGGGCCGCACGCCGGACGCTCTGTCGCAGATCCGCCTCGGCCTCCGCGGTGACCGCGCAGCTGTTGAACACGGCCACGTCGGCGTCGTCAGGCGACCCGACCACCGAGTGGCCGGCGGCGCCGATCATCGCGCGCACCGCTTCGCTGTCGTAGTGATTCGCTCGGCATCCGAACGTGCGCAGGTAGACCCGCACGTCAGTCGGCGCGCCGCGGGCGCACGGGCAGGGTGAAGTGGAACTGGCTGCCCTTCCCCTCTTCGCTCTGCACCCAGATGCGCCCGCCGTGCGCCTCCACGGCGAGCTTGCAGAACGCCAATCCGAGCCCCGAGCTGCGAACCCGCGGCGCCGACGGCGTCTTCGCCTGCTCGAACTTCCGGAAGATGATCTCGTGATACTCCTTCGGAATGCCCGCCCCGTTGTCGGCCACGGTGAAGAGGACGCCGTCCGCGGCGGTGTCGTGCCGCCCGCGAAGCGAGATGCGCACGTTGCGCGGCGAATGCGTGAGCGCGTTCTGAATGAGGTTGGAGAAGACGCGCTTGACGAGCCCCTTGTCGGCGTGGAACACCGGAGCATCGTCGGCGACGTCCATCGTCGCCGAGGCCTCCTCCTGCGCGAGGCGCATCTCCCACTCGTGAAGCACTTCGGTGATGAGCGCCGCCGGGGCGATGGCCTGCACGTCGAGCTGGATGCTCGTCTCCTCGATGCGGGCGACCTCGAGCAGGTCTTCGATGAGCGCGAGCAGATCCTCCGACTTCGCCTCGGCGTCGCCGAGCGCCCGCCGCTGGGCGTCGGTGACCTGGCCGAAATCCCCGTCGAGCACCATCTCGAGCGCCGCGAGCACCGACGTGAGCGGCGACTTGAGATCGTGCACAATCATCTTCATGAGGTCATCGCGCACCTTCTCCAGCTCGCGGAGCTTGCGGTAGCTCTCCTCGAGGGCATCGGTCGCGAACTTGAGCCGCAACAGGCTGCGAAGGCGCGCGCCGAGGATCTGCCGGTTGTGCGGCTTGGTGAGGAAGTCGTCCCCCCCGGCCTCGATCGCCTTCACCCGATCGGTCGTGTCGTTCAGCGCGGTCACGAAGATGACCGGGATCCTCGCCGTGCGGGGATCGCGCTTGATTCGGCGACACACCTCGAAGCCGGTCGACCGGTCATCGACGCCGAGCGATCCCGCGGGCATCGAGACGTCGAGGATGCAGAGGTCGGGCTTCTTCGCGAAGCATGCCTCGACCGCGGACGGGCCGTCGGTGGCCGTTTCCACGCGGTAGCCGAGTGTCGCCAGCTGATCGCATAGCAGCTCCACGTTCGCCGGGACGTCATCAGCGACGAGGATCAGCGGCGCAGGCCCGGCGGGATCGGCCACGGGTCAGGGTCGGACGATCAATCCGATGCTGAACGTCGTCGCGCGCTCGCTCGCCCCGCCCTCGGCGGTGCGCGACGCGCGCGACACGCCGAAGTCGGCGACGGCCCGGCCGCTCGCGATCGTGAACCCCCAGCCTCCACTCACCGACGTCTCCTCCACCTCCGCCCCGGCCGCGCCAAAGGGCAGCGTGCGACGCCTAACGCCCACACGCAGCGGGACGTCGCCGCCGAACCAGCGCGGGCCGCGGACTTCCGCTCCCAGACCATAGTCCCATCCGTCGAACGTCGTGAGCTCGGCGCTCCCCAGGCCGTCCAGCTTCGACCAATCCTGCCATTCACCGCTCGCCGCGATCACCGCCCCACGCAACCCGGTGTAGGCCAGTCCGATCCCCACGCGCATCGGGATGTCGGCCGTCGCCAGTGTCGTGTCGTTCCGCACCGCACGCAGCGTTCCTCCCAGGCGCCCGGAGGCCGCGATGCCGATCGAACGATGCGGACGCCAATCGATGCCGGCGCTGGCGGCGGCGCCCGAGTAGCTGATGCGAGATTGCTGGGCGAAATCCGCGACGCGGCCGAGCGTGTCGTTGAACCGAGTCACGATGTTCAGGCGGTTCGACCCGGAGAACACGTGCGCGCCAATTCCCACGCGCAGGGCGGCCGCCGCCGTCCACGCGCCGGCGATGCGGATGTCGTTGATCGCGCCCGCGCTGCGGAACTGCACCTCATAGGGAATCTGATCATCGGCGAACTGGTGCAGGCCGCTCTGGGCCGTCTCCCACGTGCGATCGAGGAAGGTCGACAGCGTGAGCCCGATGATCGTGCGGCCGCCGATCGCGATCGCGGCCCCCGACAGCGGGAAACGCGCGACGGTGGCGGTTTCGCTCGTGTTCGGCGTGGTCACCCGGCGGAATTCAGGCGCGTATTCGAGGACGACTCCGGACCGCTCCCACCACGCGAGCGCCGCGGGATTGAGCGCCGACGTCGGGTCGAACTCGCCCAGCGCGCCCCCCGTCGCACGCGCGCGCGTGCTGATCTGCCCGGGATGATAGCCGAAGCCCTGCGTGCTGAGGGTGCCCTGCGCCGCGAGCGGCGTGGCGAGAGCGAGTAGCGCGAGTAGCCGATGGAAGCGCATCAGGGCAGCGAGAAGTCGACGCGAGGAACGTAGCTGATCTCGACCCGGGGGCGCAGGCTTGCCGGCGCCTCGTTCGAGTAGAAGTGGAACTCCGAAGGGAACCGTCCCTCCCGCTCCGACCGCAACACGATCACGCGAGGCAGCTCCGTTTCCCCCGTCAGACGCCAGAACGGAATCGTGCTC
>JAICNG010000182.1 GCA_025931335.1 Gemmatimonadaceae bacterium
CCATCGCCGACATGGCGCACTGGCGCGAGCTCCACCTGGCCATGCTCGCCGGCAGTGGTCTCGTCGTCGCGGGGGTGTGGGTGCGACTGGTCGAGGATCGCGCGTTCGTGCGTCCTCCGCTCGTTGCCGCGCTGACGGTGATCTCGGTGGGCGTCGCGATCAACGGGCTCAACATCGCGTACATGGCGGGGGCGGGGTGGCACATGGCCACCCAGTTCGCCGCCGGCGACGCAACCATGGCCCCGCTGTTCGACGCGACCCACCCGATCGGCCTCATGGCCGCGCGCTTCGGCAACTTCATCATTGCCCTTGGCGCCCTCGCGCTCGGGTGGGGGGAATGGCACGATGCCGAGCCGCGCCGTCCCGATGCCGTGCTGGCGTGGATCGCCGCCGGCGGCGGCCTCTTTGGGGCGATCTTCTTCGAGGAGTCGAGCCGCATCGCGCTCGCGGCGGTCGCGCTCCTCTCCGGGTGGCAGGTCGTCACCGCCCTCCGGTCGCTCTCCTTGTCGCTGAAGCGATCGCGGCGTACGATGGTGCACTAAGACAAAACCCAAAGACGTCAGGGGTCAGACATCAGATGTCAGGTGTCAGCGCTGCACGGCCATCGCGCGTATCTGACATCTGACACCTGACGTCTGAGCCCTGACGTCTTCGGAAGTTCCCCTCGAGGAGACCTATGCGGATACCTGGCCTGCTCGTCGCCCTCGCCCTGCCCTCCCTGGCCGCCGCGCAGGAGGGAACGTGGGCGCTGACCAATGCCCGCATCGAGACGGTCGCCCGCGGCGTCATCGAGCGTGGCACGATCGTGATTCGCGACGGGCTGATCGAAGCCGTCGGCCCCGACGTACGACCGCCGGCGGATGCACGCATCGTCGATCTCGCCGGAAAGCACGTCTTCCCCGGACTGATCGACCTCACCTCGACGCTCGGCCTCCCCAGCGCGCCCGCGGGTGGAGGACAGGGCGGTCAGCAAGCAGGCGCCGCGCAGGGGAGCGCCACTCCCGTGCGCAACGTGGGGCTCGAGCCCGGCCGCGTCATCGCCGACGAGCTTCGGCCGAGCGCCTCGGACATACGGACCGCGCGCGATGTCGGAATCACCACCGTACTCGTCGCGCCGTCGCGCGGTGCCTTCCGCGGGCTCTCGGCGCTGGTGCCGCTGCGCGAGGAATCGGCCACTCGATACATCGTGAAGTCCCCGGTCGCCTTGCACATGGGCTTCGAAGGGGCGCAGGGGTCGGGCTTCGGCGGACGCTACCCGGCGACGCTGCTCGGCGTCATCGCGTACGAGCGGCAGTCGTTCTACGACGCGCGCCACCACGCGGCGCTCCAGGAGCGCCATCGCGCCGGAGCGCGGGGCGCGGTGCGGCCGTCGTACGATGCCGACCTCGACGCGTTGGTTCCGGTGGTACGCGGTGCGGTTCCCGCGTTCTTCTCCGCCAATCGGGAGAACGAGATTCGCCGGGCGGTGCGCATCGGCGATGAGTTCGACCTGAAGCTCGTGATCGTCGGGGCGACGGAGGGGTTTCGCGCGATCGACGCGCTGAAGCGCGCCGAGGGCGTGGTCGTGTCGCTGGACTTTCCGCGCTCGACCGCGGTCACAGGGTGGTCGTATCGCTCCACACAGCGGCATGCCCTCGACGACAGCGCCGCCACTGACAGCGCCGTGCGCCGGCTGCTCGAGTCGAATGCCGCGACGTTGCACGCCGCCGGCGTGCGATTCGCGCTCGCGTCAGGCGGCGCGCGCCCGGGTGAGTTCCTCGCCAACGTTCGCAAGGCGATCGCCGCCGGACTGCCGCGTGACGTCGCGCTCCAGGCGCTCACCGTGCGCGCCGCCGACGTCGCAGGCGTGGGGACGCAGCTCGGGAGCATCGAGGCCGGCAAGATCGCGAACCTCGTCGTCGCCGAGCGCGATATCCTCGGGGACAGCGCGAACGTGCGGATGGTGTTCGTCGATGGCATTCGCCACGAGGTCATCGCCCCACCCGCGAGCGAGCGACGGCGCGGGGGTGGAGCGGGCGCACGCGGAGGGGAGCGTGAGGACGCGGGTGAAATGGCGCGCGTCGCCGGAACGTGGGACCTCACGGTGACATCGGCTCAAGGGGACAACCAGGCAACCATGACGGTGACCCAGTCCGGCGCGACGCTCGACGGTACGATGGCGACGGAGCTGGGCACGGTGCAGGTGACGGACGGCCGAGTCACGGGGCAGCGGGTCACGTTCACGATCACGGTGCCGATCAGCGGGCAGACGACGGCGATCGTCTTCCGCGGGACGGTCGACGGCGGCCGCATGACGGGGACCGCGGATCTCGGTGCGATGGGCAGCGCGACGTTTACAGGGGAGCGACGGCCATGAAGAGCAGGGCCAGGGGCCAAGGGCCAGGGGCCGGCCATTCGGGAACGTTCAGGGGAGAGATTGACCTAATGCGCATGATTCGCGGAGTGTCATTCGCGGCGTTGTCCGCCACCGTGGCGGTCGTTCCCGCGATCGCTCAGCAGCGAGTCGCGTCGGCAGACACGACGCGGTTGCTCTCGTATCCCATACCGCCGGCGGGCCGGCTGGTCGCGATCACCAACGCGACCATCATGACGGCGTCGAACGGGACGATTCCCAAGGGGACGATCGTGATCCGCGATGGGAAGATCACCGCCGTGGGAGCGGGCGTCGCCGTACCA
>JAICNG010000042.1 GCA_025931335.1 Gemmatimonadaceae bacterium
GAAAACATTATAGTCAGCCCCAAGGGCTTTGCTGGCGACCCGGATTTCCTGCAGCAGGGCACTCTCGAGGAACGCGTCCTCGGGGTAATACGGGAGCCGTGGTTCCTCGAGCTCTCGCTCAGGATCATCAGCCGCACCACCTGCGACATGGAATCCCACCTCCTCAGTCTCGGTCTCCGGAATCCAGAGATCAACGAGACCGAAATACAGAAAGGTGAGATCTGGCGAGAGAGGAGCCCCACGGAGAACGTGGGCCAACTGCGCGCTAACTCCGGCGACCTCGCTTGACGCGTCCCAGGCACGGAGCTTAGGCGGCACAGGGTATCCGTTGGGCTCGACGGCTTGCACCGCGGCCTCCCAAGCGGCCGCTGCGGACGGAGCGAGAGTTACGGCGCGGAGCACGGCTCGCTTTAACACCGCTAGATTAGCGCTCACGCGAATGGAAAAGAAAGTTTGTGCTCCGCATAACTTAAAAATGGGTTGCTAGCATATGCTGCAGCGATTGACGAATCGGTGCAAGACTTTCCAGAGCATGACCCCTCGGTCCGAGGCCGCTGCACACTCGCAGTTGCCGCCGGGGATTGGAGTTGTCTGCGGTGGCCAGCATTGGATACACGCGATAGCCTGCGAGAGCGTGGCAACCTAATTGTGCGGCTCCCGTCGGGAGGTGCCGAGTGTGCGCGAAAGCGATGGGGCCGTCGCAGGTCGCCGTGAGGCGCCCCGGTTCGCGCCCATCACCCCAAGCGATCCGCGGGACTGCGCACGCCGAGCCCCCCGCGGTGCACGACATGCGTGTAAATCATCGTCGTCCGCAGGTCAGTGTGCCCGAGAAGCTCCTGAACCGTGCGGATGTCCGCGCCGCCCTCGAGCAGATGCGTCGCGAAGGAGTGTCGCAGGGAATGACAGGTGGCCCGTTTCGCCAGCCCGGCTGCGCGAACGGCGGTCGTGAATGCCCGCTGGAGCGCCGTGTCATGCAAATGATTGCGACGTCGTGTTCCGGTGCCCGCTTCGACAGACGGGCGTGCCGCGGGGAATACCCACTGCCAGGACCAATCGGCGTCGGCACGCGGCGACTGCCGTCCCAACGCGCCGGGAAGTGATGCGCCGCGAAGGCCAGCCCGAAGGTCCCTGTGGAACTGCTCGCGCACTCGGTCGAGGTGCTTCCGCAGATCCGGTACCAGGATCATCGGCAAGGGAACACGCCGGTCCTTGCCTCCCTTGCCACCACGCACCACGATCTCGGCGCGGTGGAAATCGATGTCCTTTACGCGCAGCGAAAGGCATTCCGTGAGGCGGAGGCCACTCCCATACAGGAGGGTGGCGCAGAGACGGGGAACCCCGCGCAGGTGAGCTAGCACCTGACGAATCTCGCTCTCCGATAGCACGACGGGCAGTCGCCGCCGACCTTTGGCGCGAACGACGCCGGCGACATATCCGACCGGCTGTCCCAACACGTGGCGATAGAGGAAGAGAAGGGCGCTGAGCGCCTGATTCTGCGTCGACGAGCTGACGTCGCGCTCGACCGCGAGGTGACCCAGGAATGCCGCGATCTCGCGCTCGCCCATGTGTGACGGATGGCGTCGATCATGGAAAATGACGAACCGCCGTATCCAGTCGACGTACGCGCTCTCGGTGCGCGCGCTGTAACCGCGCGTTCGAAGGCGACGCCTCACTCTTTCCAGTAACCGCAGCTTCCGCTCAGGCTCCGCGGTGCGGCTGAGGTGCGACACCGGGATCTGGGTGTGCTCAGGTGGGGACATGCCTCCATCGTGCGGCACGCTCCCGCGATCTCGTCACCGAAATGCCGCCCGGTGTCGCCAATCTCGCATGCCGTTAGTACCGGGGCACGCTCGCGTCCACCTCGTCGCTCCAGCGCTCGATCCCGCCAGCCAGGTTCCAGACCCGTGTGAATCCCGCCGAGCGCAGGAGCTCAGCGCCACGCGCGCTGCGGATGCCGTGATGACAGTGCAGCACGATCTCGCGGCGCGGATCGAGTGACGACATGGCGTTCGGCAGGGCGCCGAGTGGAATGAGGCGCGCGCCGGGGATGCGCGCGATCTCCCACTCGTGGGGCTCGCGAACGTCGATGACGTCCAGCTCGTCCCCGCGTGCGAGGCGATCCGCGAGCTCGCTGGGCGTCATCTCCAGCGAGCCGGCGGCGGGGGCACCGGTCGCCGCGGTTCCACAGAACTCGTCGTAGTCGATCAGCTCGCGGATCTCCCGCGTCCCACAGGCTGGGCAGGCGGGGTCCTTCGCCAGCCCGACCGTGCGGAAGCGCGCGCTTAGCGCGTCGATCAGCAGCAGCCGGCCGACGAGTGGCTCACCAATGCCCAGGAGCAGCTTCAGCGCTTCGGTGGCCTGGATCGTTCCGACAATGCCGGGCAACACGCCCAGCACGCCGCCCTCGGCGCAGCTCGGCACAAGGCCCGGTGGAGGCGGCTCAGGGTAGAGGCATCGGTAGCAGGGTCCGGCGTCGGTCGCGAACACCGAGGCCTGCCCTTCGAAGCGGAAGATCGAGCCGTAGACGTTAGGCCTGCCCAGGAGGACGCACGCGTCGTTCACCAGGTATCGCGTCGCGAAGTTGTCCGTCCCGTCGACGATCACGTCGTAGTCGGCCAGAATGTCGAGCGCATTCGCCGACGTCAGGCGCATCTGGTAGGTGTCCACAACCACGTGCGGATTCACGTCGTGAATGCGATCCCGCGCCGAATCGAGCTTCGACCGGCCGACATCGCTCGTGCCGTGCACCACCTGACGCTGGAGGTTCGAGATGTCGACGACGTCGAAGTCGATGAGGCCGAGGGTACCGACCCCGGCCGCGGCCAGGTACAGCGCGACCGGCGACCCCAGCCCGCCGGCGCCGACGAGAAGCACCCGCCCCCCCTTGAGCCTGCGCTGCCCCTCGACCCCCACGTCCGGAAGGACGAGGTGGCGGCCGTAGCGGCGCAGCTCGTCGCTGCTGAGCTCGGGGAGGGCGCGCGATCGTGTCATCCCCCGTATGATACGAAAAGGGCCGGCGCCACGCCTTGCGGGGGCCGTCCCGGGGGGGGATGATAAGAGTCCGCGAACCTCGCACGATCTGCCCGTCCCGCGCGTTGCATCGTAGTGACCACGCCAATCTCGACCACCGCCGCCATCGACCCGGGCCACCTGCTCGCCGGGCGCTACCTCATCGAGCGCCCACTCGGCCAGGGCGGGATGGCCACAGTGTACCTGGCCGAGGAGCGGAAGCACTCCCGTCGAGTCGCGGTGAAGGTGCTGCACCCCGATCTCACCCGTTCCCTCGGCACGGAGCGGTTCCTGCGCGAGATCCGGATCGTGGCGCGGCTGTCGCACCCGCACATCGTGCCGCTGATCGACTCCGGGGAGGCGGACGGCCGCCTCTTCTATGTCTCGGTGTACGTGCCGGGCGGGTCGCTGCGCGACCGGTTGCGGCGCGAGCATACCCTGCCGCTCGGCGACGCCCTTCGCGTCGCGCACGAGGTAGGGTCGGCGCTCGAGAGCGCGCACCGAAACGGCTACGTGCACCGCGACGTCAAGCCCGAGAACATCCTCCTCTCCGAAGGGCACGCCTTGCTCGCCGACTTCGGCGTGGCGCTGGTCTGCTCGGCCGAGAGCGGCGAGACGATCACCGACGTCGGCATCGCGCTCGGCACGCCGGAATACATGAGTCCCGAGCAGGCGAGCGGCGAACGCGATCTCGGTGTGCCGAGCGACGTGTACAGCCTCGCGTGCGTGCTGTACGAGATGTTGACGGGCGAGCCGCCATTCCGCGGCGCGAATGCCCGGGCGACGATGGCGATGCACGTGACGAAGACGCCGCCGTCCTCTCGCGCGGTGAGGCCGGAGCTTCCGGCAATGCTCGACCAGGTGCTCGCGAAAGCGCTGGCCAAGTCGCCGGAGGAGCGCTATGCGAGCGTCGGCGAGTTTCTGGCCGCCCTGGATGCCAGCGCCCTCCCGCGGTTGTCCACGGCCCGCGCGGCGCCGCGGACGGTCGCGGTCCTTCCGTTCATCAACGCAAGCCCGGACGCCGAGAACGAATACTTGAGCGACGGCATCACCGACGAGCTGATCGTGGCGCTGGCCAAGGTCGAGGGGCTGCGCGTCTCATCGCGCACGTCCGTGTTCGCGCTCAAGGGCAAGGCGCAGGACGTCCGCGCGATCGGCGCGCTGCTCGGCGCCTCCGTCGTGCTCGAGGGAACGGTGCGGAAAGCGGGGGAGCGGTTGCGCATCACGGCCCAGCTGACCTCGACCGACGACGGGCAGCTGCTCTGGTCGCAGCGATACGACCGCACGCTGGAGGACGTGTTCGCCATTCAGGACGAGATCGCGAACACGATCGTGAGCACGCTCCGGGCGACGACGTTCGCGTCACTGGAGACGCCGGTCGCGCGGCGCCACACCGAGAGCGTGCGCGCGCACTCGCTGTATCTGCGCGGGCGGCACTCGTGGAACAAGCGAACGCAGGAGGGCGTGTTCGAGGCGATCGACTTCTTCGAGCAGGCGATCGCGGAGGACCCAGCATACGCGCTGGCGTACACGGGCTTGGCCGACTCGTTCGCCCTGCTGCTCGATTACCGCGCCGTTCCGGTGAAGGAGTGGCACGAGCGCGCGAAGGAGTACGCGCGCAAGGCGCTCGCCCTCGACGAGTCGCTGGCGGAGGCGCACACGTCGCTGGCGTGGAGCCTGTTCATCTACGACTGGGATTGGGAGGGCGCGGCGCGGGAGTTCCGGCGCGCGATCGAGCTCGACCCCAAATACGCGACGGCGCATCAGTGGCACGCCTTCTCGCTCGCCTCACGAGGCCGACTCGACGAAGCGCTGCTGGAAGGGCACGTCGCGCAGGAGCTCGACCCCGCCTCGGTGTCGGTCCGCCGCACGCTTGGCTGGCTGTATTACTACGGCCGCCGCTTCGAGCCGGCGCGCTACCATCTCTCGCGCGCGATCGAGATGAACCCCGAGGCGGAGGAGACTTACCGGGTGCTCGGGCTGGCGGTGGCGATGCAGGGCGATCTGGTCGAGGCGGAGCGGGTGTTGCGCGAGGCGATCACGCTCCGCGGCGCGGGCGCGTACGCCGTGGCCACGCTCGGGTACGTGCTCGGCCGGGCGGGTCATCGTGATGCGGCCCTGGCGCTCATCCGCGATCTCGAGCAGCGCGCCGCGACGGGCTACGTGTCATCGGTCGCGTTCGCCACCGTGTACCTCGGGCTGGGCGATGTCGAGCGTGCGCTCGATTGGACTGAGCGCGCGCACGCCGAGCGCCGCGGGTGGGTGGCGTACATGCGTGTGAATCCGATCTTCGATCCGCTGCGTGACTCGCCGCGCTTTCACGCGCTCCTCGAGAAGATGAGACTGTAGGTCGAGAGAATGAGGAATGGGGAATGAGGAGTGAGGAATGGAATCGACGCACAGCCCGATTCTTTCCTCACTCCTCATTTCTCATTCCTCATTGCCGTCAATCCGGGATCAGCACCTTTTCGACGCGATCGACCACATCCAGCCAGTGCGCCCGGATGACGCCGGCGGACGCGGCGGTGCCGGCGCGCCGTGCGTCGGCCTGGATGGCGCGGAGCTCGCTGCGCGCGAGCGCGGGGAGGTCCGTGCGCGGCACGTTAGGCGCCACGAGGAGCGGCGACGGCGGTGTTTGCTGCGGCCCTGCGCCTCCACCTCCCGGTCCGCCGCCGCCGGCGGGACTCGCGGGCGGCTCGATGAGGACGGCGAGCCGCTCGATGTACACCCGGTGGAGCGTTCGGCGGTTGGCATCGGGAGTCGTGAGCGGGCCAGGCGAGCCCCACAATGCGCGCCGGAGGTCGGCGAGATACGCCGCCGGCGTGTAGGCGTCGCGCGCACGCATCTCCGCTCCCTGGGCGAGTCGAACCAGCCGGCGCGCGTCGAGCAGCGCCGAGACGACGCTGGCCTGGCGGTCGACGAGCGACGTCTGCCCCGCTGGAGGCCCGATGCGCGACAGGATCGCGTCCGGCGCCAGCCACGACGGCGTGCGGAAGACCTGCTCACCGAGAAAACGGAGCGCCGCCTGCTGCCGCTCGCGCTCGACCGCGCGATAGACCACGCCATCCTGGTCGGCCATCTTGAGATCGACGTACACGCCGCCGATGAGCGACGCGACGTGGCCGACGTACCGCACCCACATGCCTAACGCCTCGCCGTACAGCTCGTTGAGCTCGGAGTAGTCATCACCATCGCGCGTGGTCCAGGCGACGAGATTGGGCACGACGCGCTTGAGGTTCTCGATCGCGAGCGTGCTCGCGCGCACCGGGTCGTCCCCCACGTCCTCCGTCTGGGACCGAGGATCGACGCCGGCGAGATACTGCGGCAGATAGCGATAGGCCATCGGCCCCGCCTGCTCGCGGAGCCACCGGTCGAGCATCGGACGCTCCTCCTCCGGTGTCTGCGCGCCGGGAATGACGCGGTAGCCCCAGTTGACGATGAAGTCGTCGAACGGACCGAGGCGTCGCACGAACGCGGTGGGCGCCAGGCTGTCACCCGGCTGGGCGACGTAGTTCTGTCGCGCGTAATCCATGATCGTCAGCGACACGCCGTAGCGACCCGCGAACGACGCGCTACGCAGCGAGTCGATCGGGATCGAGCTGGACGCGATCATGTTGTGGGGGAGGCCAATCGCGTGCCCCACCTCGTGCGTGATCACCTTGCGCATCGTTTCGCCCATGAGCTCCTCGGGCATGTTCAACGTACGCGCGACGGGATTGGCGGCCGCCGTCTCGATGAGCAGCCGATTGCGGTACGACCGCATGTGATTGTGATAGAACGTGATGTCGCTCTCGATGATCTCGCCCGTGCGTGGGTCGGACGTGCTCGGTCCCACGGCGTTGCGGACGAGGCTCGCCGCCCAGCGCACGACGGAATACCGAATGTCCTCGGGATCCCAGTCGGGGTCCTCCGATGGCGACGGCGGATCCTTGGCGACAATCGCGTTCCTGAAGCCGGCCTTCTCGAACGGCTTCTGCCAGTCCTCGATGCCCATCCGCACGTAGGGGCGCCAGCGGGTGGGGGTCGCGGGGTCGATGTAGTACACGATCGGCTTCACGGGCTCGACCAGCTCGCCGCGCGCATACGCGGCAGGATCCTTCGGCTCGAGCCGCCACCGGCGGATGAAGCTCTGCGAATCCGCCTTCTGCACATCGAGCCCGTAGTTCACCCGCGTGACGCTGAAGAAGCCGGCGCGTGGATCCGCATAACGCGGACGCATCGGTGTCTTCGGGAGCAGGACGATCGATTGTCGCATGTCCAGCGAGATCGTTCCACTGGTCCGGTCCGCGGGCGGCTCGGCCGCGTCGTACGTCTGGGTGTGACGCACCTCGACGTTCTGCGGGAACGACTTCACGGAATGGACGAAGCTCCGTCCCGGATCGAGCCGGCGCACCTGATACTGTCGGCGCTGTGCGGCGGAGAGACCGGACAGGGCAGGGGTGTCGCCAGCGAAGAACCCCCCAACGTCGATCACGAATGCCGCGGTGTCCTTCCCGAATGCCTCGACGGGAAACGCCGCGAGGATGGGCCCGACGTTGTTGCTCGCCACCGAGATCGCGATGGGCAGCGTGTCGTCGGCAACCGCGTCGTAGGCGATCGCGCGCAGGATGATCCGGTCGCGCTGCCGCTCCCATCGCACGACGCGCTCTTCGATCGACGTCCCCGCCGAGAGGAAGCCTCCGAAGTTCGCGGGGACGCCAGCGATGCGACTCACGAGGAGGAAGTCCCGCCCGATCAGCGAATCGGGCACCTCGAAGAGCCAGCGATCCTCGACGCGATGGACGGTGATGCCGCCAGTGTCCGTGACTGCGCGGTCGGTCACGACCTGGCTGTACGGCCGAGGCCGACGTCGCTGTCCACCGGGCTGCCCTTCCGCGGGCTGCGCTTGCGCCTGCTGCGGCCCGGGCGCGGGCGAGGGATCCTGCGCTCGGCTTGCGCATGCGACGAGGGCGAACGGAAAGAGAGTGAGAAGACGGCGGACGGACTCTCGCATGGGAACGCTCGGGGGTTGACGGTGCATCAATGTGATCCCGACGCGACGGCTCTCGCCAGACCGCCCGAGGCTGGCGCGCGCGCGCGGGCCGTACGACATTGAGGGCCGTCGCTCTCCGCCGCTCCCTCACGACAATGCACTGCTACTACCATCGCGACGTCGTCGCGGTCGCCACCTGTCGCAACTGCTGCCGCGGTCTGTGTGAGGCGTGCACCGCCGAGGTCCAGAAGATGTCCGCGTGCCGCGGCCGCTGCGAGGGGGACGTCGCCGCGGTGCAGGCGCTCCTCGCGCGCAGCGACACCGCGTTCGCGACGGCGGCGCGACAGCTCCGCATCGCCGCCCTGATTTGCGTCCTCTTCGCCGGCCTGTTCGTCCTCCTGTCCCGCCGCATGCCCTTCGCCACGGCGACGTGGCTGCTGCTGCCGGCCGCCTTCGTGCTGTTGATCGGGGCCGCGCTCCTCGTGCTCAACGCGCGGCGATACGGCACGCGTCCGCCCTCGGCGTGAGGCGTTAGGCAGGCGCGCGTGCCGAACCCGGAGCGGTCGAACGAGGCGCTCCTCGCCGTGGCGCGGCGAGCCGTCCTCGTGATTCTCCTGTTGGCGATGGTCGGGATCCTGATCGAGCTGCTCCTCGTCGAGCACTTCGAGGATGCGTGGCAGTTCGTGCCGCTCGGCCTGCTTGGGCTCGGTCTCGCCGTCCTGGCCTGGCACGCCCGCGCTCCCAATCGCACGAGCCACCGCGCGCTGCAGGGACTGATGGTCGCCTTCGTCGTCGCCGGATTCCTCGGCTTCTACCTGCACTATCGCGGCAACGCCGAGTTCGAGCTGGAGCAGAATCCCAGCGTCACCTGGTGGGTGCTCTTCCGCGAAGCGATGATGGGCGGGACGCCAGCGCTTGCGCCGGGGGTGATGATCCAGATCGGGCTGCTGGGGCTGCTGTACGCGTATCTTTCAGTACCGGAGCGGCGCCCCGGTCACGACTCGCCACGTGTCTCGGGCGATCAGGAGCTCCTCGTCGGTCGGGATGACCCATAGCTCCGCGCGGCTCGCGGGCGTGCTGAACTTTCCCTCCCGTCCGCTCGTGAGCGCCGCGTTGGCGTCAGCGTCGAAATCGATGCCCATCCATTGGAGCCCCGAGCAGATGCGCTTGCGAATCTCCACCGCGTTCTCACCGATGCCGCCGGCGAAGACGATCGCATCGGCGCCGTCGAGGACGGCCAGGTACGCTCCGATGTACTTGCGGACCCGGTAGCAGAAGACCTCGACCGCCAGGCGCGCGCGCCGGTCGTCGTGCTCCTCGATCTCCTTGAGCAGCTCGCGCATGTCGGGCGTGAGGCCGGAGAGGCCGAGCAGCCCCGATTGCTTGTTGAGCAGGCTCTCGACCTGCGACAGCGTCAGGCCCTCCTTGCTGGCGACGAAATCCAGAATGGCGGGGTCGAGGTCGCCCGAACGCGTGCCCATCACCAGCCCTTCGAGCGGCGTGAACCCCATCGACGTGTCGATCGATTCGCCCCCGCGAATGGCGCACGCCGATGCGCCGTTGCCGAGGTGGAGGGTGATGAGGCGTGTCGCTTCGCGGGGTCGCCCGGTGAGCTGACGAAACCGGTGTGCGACGTATCGGTGCGACGTGCCGTGAAAGCCGTATCGCCGCACCTTGTACCGGCGGTACAGCTGATACGGGAGGCCGTACAGGAACGCGATCTCGGGAAGCGTCTGGTGGAAGGCCGTGTCGAACACCGCGACCTGCGGAACGCCGGGGCCGAGCACGCGCGTCGCGGCGCGAATCCCGGCGATGTTGTGCGGATTGTGCAGCGGCGCGAGCTCCACCAGCTCATCGAGCGCGTGTAGCACGCTCTCGTCGATGCGCTGCGATCGCGCGAAGTTCTCCCCGCCGTGGACGACGCGATGCCCCACCGCCTCGATCTCGGCGAGCGATCCGATGCCGGTGTCCGCCTCGTCGCTCACGAGCCATCCGGCCACGTGCTCCACCGCCGCGGCGAGATTGCGGAGCGGCGCGGCCGTTCGCGTCCCGTGTCCGCGCGCACTGAGCGAGATCACCGCTTCGCCGCCGATGCGCTCCACCGAGCCGCCAGCGAGGCGGGCGTCCGTGTTCGCCTCGATGCGCTCGGCGTCGGTGCCGATGAGCTCGAACTTGAGTGAGGAGGAGCCGACGTTGAGGACGAGGACGTTCATTGGGCCGAGGTGCTCGAGGTGCTCAAGGTGCTCGAGGTGCTCGAGGGAGACCGTCGAGCACCTCGACTACCTCGAGCACTTCGAGCACCTTACTTCTTCACCCCGTCCCGCAGCACTCGCACGCGTCCCTCGTAGCCGAACTTCACGTTGGCGCTCTGCTCCAGCGCCGCGATGGCGTTGCGCGACGAATCGAGCGACACGTTCATCGTCACGGCGCGATCCATGATCGAGGAATCGCGGACCACGAGGCCGAGCGCGTACCACCGTTGCAGGTGGTTGAGGGCCTCCCGCATGGGCTTCTGCGTCATGACCAGCCGCCCGTCGGCCCACGCGAGGGCCTCATCCAGCTCCTGCGGTGTGGGATCACGCATGGCTCCGCTCGCATCGACGAACACGGCCTGACCCGCGCTCAGCGTGCGGGGGTCGTCCTCGGCCTGAACGGTGACCTGACCTTCCTTCACGCGCACCGCCACGAACGTCTCGTCCGGATACGCGCGAACGGTAAACGTCGTTCCCACCGCCTTGATGGCGACGTCCTTCGCGCGCACCTGGAACACGATCGGCTGGCCCGCCGCGACGACGAACGTGCCGGTGCCCTCGAGTCCGACACCACGCAGCCGGTCGCCGAACCCCGGCGGCACGGTCAGCCTGGAATCGCCGCCGAGCATGACGTCGGTGCCATCGCCCAGGGTGATGGCCGTGCGACTGCCTTGCCGCGCCACGAGCGTGCGCGCCTCACGCGAGCGCAATCCCGCCGTGACCGCGCGATCCTCGCTGGCGCGGTCGATGAGGAAGATGGGGAACAGCACGACCAGTGCGACGGCCGCGAGGCCGATCGCGGGCCACAGCCAGGGACGCCGCTTCGTCATTCCGCCGACGTGCTCGGCGGTCGCGTGACGGGCGTGGTCGGCCATCTCGTGCTCGGCCTCGCCGCGGTGTGCGCGTGCGTGCAGCGTGTGCTCGACGTGCGCCCACGCCTCGCTCGCCGTCACCGGCTCCTTGCGCGTCGGATGTGCGCCGTGCACACCCTCGTGCGACTCGAATCGATGGAGCGCGGCTTTGCGACTTTGCGCGCGCGCGGCGCCTTCGCGTGTTGCCTTGTGAAGGAACGACTCCAGCGCCTCGGGCGACTCGAACTCGGCGCGCTCGTCCCACACGCGCACGAACACATTCTCGACCACCCGCGGCGCGCCAGCCGGATCCTCGAGGACCGCGGCCGCCTCCTGAGTCAGTGCACTGTAGTGGTCGTCGAAGATACGTCGCAGCGCCTGCTCGTCCCCCGCCTGCAAGCGGGTTAGCACATCTCGGTCGATGGTGGGCATCGTGCCGGGCATTTTGCAACCTCCTGACGTAGGGCAGAAGATGCCTGCTTCTCAACGTGGCCACGCGGCCGACGATCCGCAACCAGCGCGCCCGCATTGCAGCCATTGCGGCCGCGATGTATGGTTGCGCGACTCCGCGCCGACCTACCTCATCCAGGGCTCTTGCGTGCTGCGTCTCGCTCTCGCCGCCACACACCTACTTGCGTTGGGGATCGGGCTCGGCGCGATTTGGGCGCGGAGTCGTGCGCTCCGGGGAACGGTCATCGACGGGGCAGCCCTTCGGCGCGCCTTCGCCGCGGACACCTGGTGGGGCGTTGCCGCCGTGCTCTGGCTGGGGACCGGGCTCACGCGCCTGCTCGCCGCGACCGACAGGCCCGTCGCCTACTACCTGCAGAACCCGCTGTTCCACCTGAAAATGGGCCTCTTCGTGCTCGTCCTCGCGCTCGAGGTCTGGCCGATGATCACCCTCATTCGGTGGCGGCGGGCGATGGGTCGCAACCAGACGGCCGCGTTCGGCGCCGCCGGGCGGATCGCGCGGATCAGCACCATCGAGGCGTTTCTCATCGTCATCATGGTGTTCGTGGCGGCGGCCCTCGCGCGCGGCTACACGCTCGGGATGCCGTAAGGCTCGACGCGCCGACTGGCGCGCGGCGGCCTGCACGCGCGAGATTGCCTGCATGTCCTCATCGAATCTCGCAGTCCTGCCCGACGATCTGGCCGCGCGCTCACTCTCGAAGCACGACGTCGTGATGCGCCACGACGATGCGCTCGCCGCGCTGGATCACCTGGGACGCGCCGGGTTGCGCATCGAGTCGTGGGAAGGCTGGGTGCGACTCGCCGACGGCACCCGCACCAAGTCGCTGATGCACCAGGGGTCGTTCGCGCTGCCTCTCGACGCCGCCGCCTCGATTACGAGCGCACGCGAGATGATCTCGCAGGCGCAGCGACGATGGGACCGCACGCCCGAGTATCAGGGCGCCGAGCTGTATTTCAAGCTCACGATCGTCTGACGAGTGCCCCGCTCGTCTCCCGACCCCAACTTCGAGCAGCGCGTGCGCGACTCGTTCGCGCGACAGCGTTTCATGGCGACGCTCGGGGCGCGCATCGTGTCGGTGGTGCCAGGCGAGGTGCTCATCGAGCTTCCGTGGCGGGAAGAGCTCGCGCAGCAGCACGGGGTCCTGCACGCGGGCGCCGTCGCGTCCATCGCGGACAGCGCCTGCGGCTACGCCGCGTTATCCCTGATGCCCGCGGGCTCGGGGGTGATGAGCGTCGAGTTCAAGGTGAATCTCCTCGCCCCCGGCCGCGGGGAACGGTTCCTGGCGATTGGTCGCGTGCGGCGGGCAGGGCGAACGCTCACCGTCTGTGAAGGAACTGTGAAGACGATTCGAGGCGCGGAGGAGCGCGAGGTGGCCATCATGACGGCGACCATGATCCGGCTGGAAGGCCGTCCCGACCTTGCCGACTGAGCCCAGCCGCCTGCGCGATCTCGCGCGCGTGCTCGATGAGGCCATTCGAATCCCGGGCACGAACATCCGAATCGGCCTGGACGCGCTCCTGGGGCTGGTACCGGGGGGCGGCGACGTGGCCGGGGGCCTGTTCTCCGGGCTGATCATCCTCCAGGCCGCGCGCGACGGCGCCCCGACGCCGGTCCTCGGCCGCATGTTGGCGAACGTGGTGATCGATGTCGTCCTGGGGGCGATCCCGATCCTCGGCGACGTGTTCGACGTCGCCTGGCGCGCCAACAGCCGGAACGTTCGCCTGCTCGATGCGTGGCGAGAGCGGCCCACCGCGACGAAGCGGGCGAGCGCGTTCAGCGTCGCCGCGATCCTGATTGCGCTGCTCGTCCTGGTCGCGCTCGCGATCTGGGGATCGATCGCGGCGCTCGGCGCACTTCTTGACCTGTTACGAGCGACGTAAGCGGAGTCTTACCGCAACCGCGTGCCGAGTGCCCGAAAACGGGCGTCGAGGAGAGGTGCGCATGCAGGAATCGCCGTGGCCGTGACGCGTGGGCTCCACACCGTGGCGCGCGATCGCCGCATCTCGGTGCGCCGGCTGACCTGGCTCCTGGTGCCCGGCCTGCTCGCGCTGTCGGTCGTGGCGGCGCGCGCTCCGCTCCCCAAGGGCCTCGACGGGATGACACTGTGCCTTCCGGTCATTGGACCGGTCACGCGCATCGACTCCACCCTGAGCGGCCGGCCGCGCGCGCTCGCGGAGATTCACGAGCGCGCGCACGCGGCGCAGTGTCGTGAGATGGGAGCGGTGCGGTCCTACGCCGCCGGCCTCTCGATCGACGGCAAGCTGCGCTCCGAGGCCAACGCCTTCTGCGCCGAGGCGCACTGGGATCTCGCCCTCGGGTACCCGCGCGAGAACGTGCTTGCCCGGATCGCCGATGAGCTCGAGACCGCGTACGGCTGGACAGCTGGTCGTTCCCGAGGAGAAATTGTGGCAGCGATCGGCGCGGCGTGTCCGCCGCTGTCGGCGCGGGCCCGCGCGGGGGACTGACATGGACGGCATCGATCTTCGGGAGAAGTTCGCCAGTTTCGACGAACACTGGAGCCCGCGGATCGTTGCCGAGCTGAATGGCCAGCACGTGAAGCTCGTCAAGTTCCGCGGGGCATTCGTGTGGCATCACCACGAGCACGAGGACGAGCTGTTCCTGGTGCACCGCGGGCGGTTCCGCATGGAGTTTCGGGACCGGGCGGTGGACCTTGGGCCCGGCGAGATGGTCGTCGTGCCGCGCGGCGTCGAGCACCGGCCGGTCGCCGACGAGGAGGTCGAGGTGATGCTGTTCGAGCCGGCAGGCACCCTCAACACCGGCAACGTGGTCGACGAGCGGACGGTACGCGAGCCCGCGCGACTCTGAGGCCCTCGGCGTGAATCACGTGCGTTCGCTCCTGGATCACATGGCGTGGGCCGACGAGCGCATCCTCGAGTCGCTTCGGCAGCCCGACGTCCCCCAGCGCGCGATCGATCTCTACGCGCACGTGTTAGGCGCGGAGCACGTCTGGCTCGCGCGGCTCGAGCAGCGCGCGCGGACGGTTCCCGTGTGGCCGGTGATGACGGTCGACGAATGTGCGGCGCTCGCCGCCGAGAATCGGGCGACCTTCCGCGCGTACGTCGATCACCTCACGAGCGACGATCTTCGGCGCACGGTGCACTACCGGAACAGCGCGGGCGATGAGTTCGACAACGCGATCGAGGACATCCTCGTGCACGTCGCGATGCATGGCAGCTATCACCGCGGACAGGTCACCATGCTCGTGCGCGACGCCGGCGCCGAGCCCCAGCCCACCGACTACATCGCGTTCGTGCGTGGGGCGCCCGCCGCGACGCGGGCCTCAGTCGCGGGAGCCCCAGTTCACGATCGGTAGTACCCGCCGCCCGCTGGGGTTCCGGCGCGCGATGTTGAGCAGGCCGATCTGCAGGCCGCGCAGCTCTTCGGCGATGTTGAGCACGCCGATCGTGAGCCCGTGCTGCACGCCGCTCAGGCGATTGAACGCGCTCACCGACACCCCGCGCATCGACCCGTCGCGCTCGATGCGAAAGTAGATCGGCGCGAGCACGCCGCCGTTGAAGTCGACGGTGCCGGCGCCGATGGCGGTGATCACGATCCCGGAGAGCTTCGGCGCACCCACACCGGCGCCGGCGATCGAGAGTCCGCGCACCTCCCCTCCCGAGCCAATGCCGACGCCGGCGATGGTGACGCCCGTGACGCCCTCGCCAGCGCCGACGCCCACGCCAGCGATGCTGATCCCGCGGATGCGCCCGCCGCTCCCGACGCCGACGCCGGCGATCATCAGCCCCTCGACGTCATCGCCAGCGCCGACCCCGACGCCGCCAATGCCCAATCCACGAAGTCGTCCGCCCGCCCCAACCCCGATTCCGCCGATCATCGCCCCCCGCACTTCCTGTCCCGCGCCCACGCCGATCCCGGTGATCGCGATTCCGGTGACGCGCCCCCCGGATCCCGCACCTATCCCGCCGATGAGCAGCCCGGTGATCTCCTCTCCGGCCCCCGCGCCGATGGGCGCGATCGCGATGCCGCGCAGCCGGTTCTCCGCGCCGACCCCGGCGATCCCGACCGCCAGCCCGTCGATGTTGAACGCCCCGGTGGCAGGCACTCCGATCGCGAGGCCGCGGACATCGCCCGTGGCCTGGTAGGGCGTCCACACGGTGAGGTTCACACCGTTCACGCGCTCGAGGTAGCGGTCGCGGAAATTGATGCGAAGTCCGGTCACGCGCGGCGCGTCGCCGATCGCGATGCCGACGTCGTTGACGGTGAGGTCGAGGTAGGAGGGTTGAGCGTGCAGCGCCGCGGGCGCGGCCGCGAGCGCGATCGCCGACAGGGCGTGGCGGTATCTCACGAGGGTCTCCTCAGACGGGACCGAGCGGCTTCCCGTACGAGGCCCCCTCGCGCTGCGGTTTCAGGCCGCGAGCCCTCGCGAGCAAGGTTTGTGCAATGTGCCGGGGGGACGGGCGCCTCGGGGGGCGTCCGTGAACGGGAATCAGGAGGATCGAGGTGGCTCCAAAGACGAACATGCCGACACGCCGACCGTACGACGTCGTCTTCTTCCTCGCGGCGGTGTCATTCGCCTGCGCACCTCGCAAGCCGATCGAGGTCGCGCCGCCGCCGGTGGCCCCCACGCCGCTGGCCGCCTGGCCCGATGTCGTGGGATGCTGGGAGCTTCGCATGGGCGCGTGGGCACCGGCGCTCATGCTCGGTGCCGATGAGCGCGTCATCACACCGCCATCGCGCGTCCTGCTCGATTCGGCCGTTGGGACGCGCCCGTACGAGCGACGGAATCTCCTGCTGCGTCCCGCGCCCGGCGCGACGCCGAGCATGCACCGCTACTCGTGGTGGAACATGGGCCGCGCGGACAGCATCGAGCTGCGCTGGACCACCGGCTTCAGCGGGGTCAACATGTCGCTCTCGCACGAGGGAGATACGCTGCGCGGTCTCGCCGAGACCACGTGGGATTTCGATCGCCAGGTTCAGCACGCGAACGTGACCATGTGGCGCGTGCGCTGCGACGCCGACGCGCCGGTGCTGGCCGGTGATTCGCTTCGCCGCAACGTGCCCTTTAATCCCTCGATGCACGTCGCGGAGCGCGGCTCGCTCCGGCACTACGTGGACGGCCGCGGTGTCGCTCGAGAATGGTGGGAGGTCGTCCGCGCGAACGACACGCTGGCGATTGTGGCGCGCGTGGAATCCGCCGCGGGATCGGCCACGCCATTGGTGGTCACGCTGCGCACCGACACCACGTTCATCCCCAATCGCCTCGAGGTAGACGGCGATGAGGGTGCCACCGTGACCGTGCTCGGTCCGCGTACGCGAATCGGTACGGGGTCGACGGCACGAACGGTGAAAACGCCGGCTGGCTTTTTCCTGCTCTCCGAATCGCCCGCGGTCGCGCCGTGGGGCGGCCTCCTGCGACGGTGGGATCGCGCGAAGCGGCCAGCGAGCTTCGCCATCCCGGGTCAGTCCGAGGTGCGGATCACCGAGGTCGGCCGCGACTCGGTTCTCATCGGCGATCGTCGGATCATCCTCGAACGTATCGAGGTGACCGGTGCGGAGTGGGGACGCCGCACCCTGTGGACCGATACGACCGGGGGTCTCATCGCGGCGCTCGGAGGCATGTCGGGCACGTTCGCGTTGCGGGAGGGATGGGAAGCCGCGATGCCGCATCTCCTGGCCTCGGCGCGCCGTGATGCATTGCAGCGCGTTCGCAATGCGTTCGAGGACGTGAAGCCGACTCGCGCGGAGCGGTTCGCGATCGTGGGCGCCACGGTGCTCGACGGCGAGAGCGACGCGGCGCTTCGCAATCGCGTGGTTCTCGTCGAGGATGGCCGCATCGCTCGCATCGGACCGCGCGCGCAGGTGAAGGTGCCGAAGGGCGTGCCGGTGGTGCAGGGCCGGGGATTGACGGTCATCCCCGGCGTGGTCGCCGATGGCTGGAGCGTGTCGGATCTCGGTTGGGGCCCGGGCGCGCTCGCGCGCGGCATCGTCGCCATGCGGCTCGCCGTTCACGACACGTCCGCGTTGCGGGAGATGCGTGAGGCGCTCGATCGCGACGGCGCGCTCGCGCCGCGGTTGCTCGAGCCCGGCGACACGGTGACCGCGCGCGTTCTGCGCGAGGGCGAGCCGGCCGACTTCGTGGTGGTCGAGGGCGCGCTTCGAACCGTTCCGACATCTCCCTCGCGCGTGCGGTGGGTGTCGATCGGCGGTCGGCTGTATTCTGCACAGGCACTGCGGAAGCACTGACGGCGCGGGGTGCCGTGCACCTCGGGCGCCTCACGAGCTCCAGACGAGCGAGCCGCGCTCGCGCACACGGTCACCGACGCCGAGGGCGGCGAGTCCTGTCGCGTGCGGGACGTCCATGGTTCCGTCAGCCGCCATCACGAGCGGCAGGGGATCGGTTCCCGACGCGTACCAGCGGTCGCTCGGCTCGACGTCAGTGGGGTAGACGAAGCGCGGCAGGGCGCCGAGCGCGAGGATCGCCTGCGCGCCAATCCCGGTTTCGGGCATGGTGCCGCCCCACAGGGTCACGTCCTGCGCCGCGGCGACCGCATAGACACGCAGCGCTTCGGCGAGCCCGCCCAGCCGCTGCACCTTGATGTTCCAGATTCGGGACGCGCCGAGCTTCAGCGCGTGGCGCGCCCATCGCGCATCGCGCAACGACTCATCGAGGCAGACGGGCGTTCGCAGTCGCGCCGAGAGGGCCGCGTGATCCACCAGATCATCGTGCTGGAGTGGCTGCTCGATGAACAGCAGCCCTTCGGCATCGATCGCTCGCAACGCAGCGGCGTCGCGCTCGAGGTCGTACGACGCGTTCGCGTCGGCCCAGAAGAGCAGCGGGCGCCCGCAACTCGCGAGGGCATCCCGCACGGCGCGAATCGGCTCCACGTCCCACCCCGGGCGGATCTTGATCTTGACCCGGCGATACCCGTGCGCAAGTGCCTCACGAGTCCAGCTGGCGAGTGTCGCCGTGGCACCATCATCCGGGATGCCGAGCGCTACGCCGCACGGCACGCGGTCGCGCGCGGCGATATGGCGCTCGTGCACGCCCATGCGGCGCAACGTGTCGGCGATGAGGTCGAGCAAGGTGACGTGCCGGCGATGGCAGAACAGGTCCCACACCGCCGTTTCGGCTCCCGCGCGCGCGAATGCGTTCCCGCGAACTCCCGTCTGGAGGATGGCATCGGCGTCGAGGGGCGTCTTCAACGTGCGCCCGACCAGACGCGGCAACAGTACCGTCTCGAGCATCCACCGCGCGCTCTCGACGGTCTCCGACGAATAGAATGGAAGCTCGAATGGTGCGCTCTCGCCGAACCCGATCGCTCCGTCGCCCGTGCACAGCTCGACGATCAACGACCGCCGCACGCGGAGGACGCCGCCGCTGATGGCGAACGGCACGCTGAGCGGGAGCGCGACGTCCCACACGCGCGCGCGCTCGATCGTGATCGTGTCAGTCAACGCTGGCTGGGAACGGCCGAGCTGACGTCGAGGAAATGCAGCAGGCCATCCCGTCGCTCGATCCATCCCATCTCCCCGAGCGCGAGGATCCATGCGATGAGTCCGTGCTCGGGGTGGAGCACGAGCTCGTGCAGCGCGGCCGCGGTGCGAGAGGCGCATCCCGAGCGGAAGGTGGCCCGCGGGAGCTGGAAGTACGTATGGATCTGCCCGCTCTCCGCGCCGCGCAACGCGTACTCGATCATGCGGCGTCCCGAGTGGATGTCGCCGGTCGCCGACAGATTCGCGGGGGGCGCGCCATGTCGGGCGATGAACGCGTCGAGCGCCGCGAGGTTGCGTCGCGCCAGGGCGGGGCCGCCGTACGCCAGGCCGCGCTGCTCGTCGAACAGGCGATTGAACGCGATGCGGAAGCGAACGTGTGGTGCCTCCTCGAGCGCGGCGAGCATCTCGACCTGAAACGCGTCCTCGAAGCGAGCGTTCATGACCTTCATGCCGAGGTCGATCGGCCCGGCGCCCGCGTTCGCCACGAGACGAGGGACTTCGCGCAGCCACCGCAAGACGTTCGCGCGCTCATCGGCGCGTGGATCGCCGGCGAGCGTCGGGCTGAAGTCCTTTTCGATGATCGGGGCGCCCTTGCCGGCCGCGTCCCGCCACGCGGCAGCCAACGCCTGCGTGGTGTAGCGATACTCGGACTCGCGAAATCCCTCGTCGTCGCTCGCCGGCAAGTGGTACTTCACCGACGCGCCAACCGGCATGTCATGCGCGGCCCCGATGGGGACGGCGGCACGCAGCAAGCGCAGGTAGCTCGAGAACGGCTTGTCCCACCCGCGGCCGCGCCACGTGACCGTCCATCCCGAGGTGCCGTCCGCGTCCTCGATGCGCTCGACGTGCATGTGCGTTTCGTGAATCGCCCAGGCCGCCATCCCGCGCTCACCGGTGTTGTCTTGCGCGATCACGGTCTTCAGCACGACGAAGCCGAGCCCGGCGAGGGCGTCGGCCTCGACCTGCTGCGGTGTCATCGAGAGTTGTCCGGAGGCCTTGCCGAAGGGGATCCTCGTTTTCCGACCGGCGTACCGCCCCGCGATGTCCACGCCCCACCGCTCGAGCGCCCATTCGCGGAGGTTGGCGGTGAGGGGGTCGGCGGCGCGCGCCTCGAACTCGTCCGCGATCTGGCTCCGGATCCGCTCGGGAAGCCGAGGTTGCGCCGGCAGCTCGCGTCTCATGCGAGGGTGTCCAGCGCGTGCACGGCGCGCGTAACCCGCGTACGGTCGTTGCTGTCGAGGGGCGGCCCGACCGGGTCGTGACTCGCCTCCTCCGGGATGATCCCGTCTTCGACCAGCACCCACAGCATGCGCCGAATGTATCCCTCCATCGGCTCGACGAACGTCGCCAGCGCCAACCGATCGCACGCTCTCGTCAGGCGCACGAGTGTCGCCGCGTCGTCCGTGGCCGCGGCCTGCACGAGGGCGCATTGCATGGCCGTGCGCGCCGCGCCCATGCCGATCAACGCACAGCGCGCCCCGGCCATCAGTGAGTACCCGAGAAAACGGTCTTCGCCGGTGATGAGCACGCGGTCCGGGTGATTCGCGGACATGTGGTCGGCGACTCCCTGAAATCGCATGACGGAATTCAGCGTCGCGAGTTTCACTCCGGCCACATGCGGCAGCGCCAGCACCTCGTCGAGCAGGGCGTCGTCGTACTCGAGGCCGCTGGCACGCTCGTACAGAAGGAAGGCGATGAGTGGGAGCCCGGCCTCGGCGAGCGCGTCGTGCACCGCGAGGACGCGGCCAGGTGCGTCGGGGAGCGCCGCCAGCTGCGCCGGCGGATGGACGAGCAGGGCGGTTGCTCCCCCGGCGCGGGCGGCCTGCGCCATTTCGAGAGTGCGGCGTATCACCCCGTCGGTGCGCGTGCGTGGATCGCTCGGGAGTGGCGCGCCGTGAGCGGGCACGCCGCAGCCGGCGACGATGATCGCGGGGGGCCGCAGGGCTCGTCGCCACGTGGCCAGGACGTGGTCTCGGGTTTGCGCGTCGAGGTGCAGCCCGCGGCCGGTGTGTGCCCACACGGCGACGCCACCCACGGGTTGCCGCGCCATCCACTCGGCGTACGCATCCTGCGCGTCGGCGTGCACGTCACCGTTCGCGCGGCGCGGGACGGGGACGGCGGGGAGCAGCGTGGCATCGAGCTGCCGCGCGAGATCGCGCGCGCGGGCCGCGAGGGATCGTGTCGCGTCGGTCACCGAGCGCGGACGAGGGGAGATGCGCGGGATGTCACGTACCGGAAGATGCACGACGTCACGAAGCCCCGGAAGCGAGCGGGGCGGCCCGGCGGATGATATGTTTCAGCCGGACCGCCGCGCCGCATCGCGGCACCGGATGATAACCGCCGCTGACTTGTCCATGCCGAAGAGCCCATTGCACGTTCTGCACGACGCCGGACAATCCATCTGGCTCGATTACATCGACCGCTCGCTGGTGCGGGGTGGCGAGCTGTCCGCGCGCATCGAGCGTGACGCGCTGACGGGGATGACCTCGAATCCCACGATCTTCGAGAAGGCCCTCACCGACTCCGACGCGTACGACGATCAGCTCGCGGCCGCGCCGGCCAGCCACACGTCGTGGGAGCTGTTCGAGATGATCGCCACCGATGATGTGCGCGACGCGTGCGACGTCTTCCGCGAGACGTACGAGACGAGCGGCCATGCCGATGGGTTCGTCTCGATCGAGGTGTCTCCCGCCGCCGCGCACGATGTCGAGGAGACGCTGGCCGAAGCCCGACGCCTCTGGACCCTGGTCGACCGCCCGAACGTGATGATCAAGGTGCCCGGCACGCGGGATGGCGCCATCGCCGCGCGCCGGCTCATCGCGGACGGGATCAACGTCAACATCACCCTCCTGTTCGCGCTCGACGCCTACGCCGATGTGATCGAAGCGTACATGGGCGGCCTGGAGGACCGCGTGCGCACGGGACAATCGGTCGATCGGGTCGCGTCGGTGGCGAGCTTCTTCGTGAGCCGCGTCGACACGGAAGTCGACAAGCGTATCGACGCACGGGTCGGGAGCGTTTCGTCCGCGGACACGGAGCGGCTGCGCGCGCTGCGCGGGCGCATCGCGATCGCGAACGCCAAGCTGGCGTACGCGCTCTTTCAGGAGCGCTTCTCGGGGCCGCGGTGGCAGACGCTCGCGGCGCATGGGGCACGCGTGCAGCGTCCGTTGTGGGCGAGCACCAGCACGAAGAACCCCGCCTATCGAGACGTGATGTACGTCGAGGCGCTCATCGGTCCGGATACGGTCGACACCATGCCGCCGCAGACGATCGAGGCCTTCCGCGACCACGGCATCGTGGCGCGCACCGTCGACGCTGAGGTGGACGACGCACGCCGCGCCATCGCCGACCTCGAGGCGCTCGGCATCCCGCTCGCTTCGGTGACCGACAAGCTGCTCGTCGACGGCCTCGCGTCGTTCCAGAAGTCGTTCGACGGATTGCTGGAGCGGCTCGAGCAGAAGGTGGTGGGATGAGGCCGGGATCGCGCGTTCGAGGGATCGGGGGATCAAGGGCGCCGACGGTGGCTGGCCGTGCGTAGCACAGCGTCCGGCAGCACCCTCGATCCCGCGACCCCTCGATCCCTCGACCCCGTGGCTTCTCACACCGCCCGCACCAAGATCGTCTGCACGATCGGCCCGGCGTCATCGTCGCCTGCCGTCCTCCGCTCGCTCATCGCCGCCGGGATGAACGTGGCGCGCATCAACTTCTCACACGGCACGCACGAGCAGCACGCCGAGGTCATCGGCGCCGTGCGCCGGCTGGCGAAGGACGCCGGACGCCCCGTCGCCATCCTGGCAGATCTCCAGGGGCCGCGCATCCGCATCGGGCACATCCCGGCGCCGATCGTGCTGGTCGAGGGGAGCGACATCGTCCTCGTTCCCGAGGCCGTCGCCGAAGCGGGCGAGGTGCCTGTCACGTACGGTGAGCTGGCGAACGACGTGAAGGTGGGAGACCGCATCCTCATCAACGACGGCCTTCTCGATCTCGTCGTGCTCGACGTGCATGCGCCGCGCGTCGTCGCGCGCGTGGTGCACGGCGGTCCCATGGCGAGCCACAAGGGGATCAACCTTCCCGGCGTGCTCGTGTCGGCTCCGTCGATCACCGACAAGGATCGCGCCGACATCGCCTTCGCCGTGACGCAGCACGTGGAGTATCTCGCGCTTTCCTTCGTGCGGCGTGCGAAGGACATCGAGGGACTGCGGCGGCTCATTCCACCCCACATGCTGGTCGTCGCGAAGATCGAGAAGGACACCGCGCTCGCGAACCTCGACAGCATCCTGCGGGTGACCGATGGCGTGATGGTTGCGCGCGGCGACCTCGGTGTCGAGCTGCCCTTCGAGGAAGTGCCGATCGCGCAGAAGCGCATCATCGCGCTCGCCAATGCCGCCGGCCGGCCGGTGATCACCGCGACGCAGATGCTCGAGTCGATGATCGAGAATCCGCGGCCCACGCGCGCCGAGGCCAGCGACGTCGCGAACGCGATTCTCGACGGCACCGATGCCGTCATGCTGTCGGCCGAGACGGCGACCGGGCAGTACCCCGAGCTCGCGGTGCGCGCGATGAGCCGCATCATTACCGAGATCGAAAGCCACCCGGCGCCGCGGCAGCGCGCCACCGATCACGCGCGCCTCCGTCGCACGGATGGCCCGGTGGAGACGGAAGATGCGATCGCCGCCGCCACGGTCGCGGCCGTCCGGATGCTCGCCGTCCCGCTGATCATCGTCTTCACCAAGAGCGGATTCAGCGCGCGTGTGGTCGCGTCGCATCGTCCGGAGGTGCCGATCCTGGCCGCGACCGATGTCGAGCGGACGTACCGGCAGCTGGCCCTGGTGTGGGGGGTGCAGCCGGAGCTCGTGCCGTCGTCAGGCAGCTACAACGAGATGGTGGGCCACGCGCTGGCGGCCGCCCGCCGCCGCGGCCTGGCCAAGGAGGGCGAGCGCGTCGTCGTCACGGCGGGTGTGCCCTTCGATCAACCGGGCAGCACGAACCTGATGAAAGTCGAAGTGGTGTGAAGCTCACCTTTCTCGGCACCGGCACCAGCTTTGGGGTGCCGCAGCTCGGATGTCACTGCGAGGTGTGCCGCTCTCCCGATCCTCGCGATCGGCGTACGCGCGTGGGCGCGCTCGTCGAGACGGACGACGGGACGCGGCTCCTCATCGATACGCCGCCCGAGCTGCGAGTGCAGCTCATCGCGGCGGACATCGACCGGATCGACGCGGTGTTTTTCACGCACGATCACGCCGACCACACGCACGGGATCGACGACCTGCGCGCCATCTCCGTGCGCCGCGGTGCGGCGCTTCCCATCTACGGGGCGCGCGAAACACTCGAGGGCCTCGCGCGACGCTTCCCCTACATCTTCGACGACACCGTTCGCCCCCTTCCCGGAACCTCGAAGCCGGAAGGGCAGCCGCGACCACTCGCGGACGGCGAGTCGGTGGAGCTCGGCGGGACGAACGTCACCGCCGTCGCCGTTCCGCACGGACCGTTCTCCGTCTACGGGTATCGCATCGGCCCGCTCGCGTACATCACCGATGCCAAGAGCGTTCCGCCCCGCGCGATGACGCAGATGCGCGGCGCGCGCGTGCTCGTGATCAACGCGCTCTTTCGCACCGAGCATCCCACGCACCTCAGCATCCCCGAGGCGGTGAAGGTCGCGCGCGAGCTCGGCGCGGAGCGGACCTTCCTGACGCACCTCACGCACGACAACCGGCACGCCGATCTGGAGGCGGAGCTTCCTCCGGGCATCGCGCCGGCGTTCGACGGCCTCACCATCCGCATCGACTGACATGGCGCTTCGCCTCGATTACACCAACATGCTCGCCGAGCACGTCCCCGGCGGCATTCCTCTCGCGGCGCTCGAGAGCGCCGGCGACGCGTTCGCGCGCGCGATGGCCGTGTTCGATGAGCGCCGCGGGCGCGGCGAGCTGGGGTTCCTCGACCTCCCCGCGGCGCACGAGAGCACGCAGCAGATTCGTCAATTCGCCGAGGGGGCGGGGCAGGCGTTCAGCGACATCGTCGTCCTCGGGATCGGTGGCTCCGCGCTCGGGCCCATCGCGCTGCGTTCGGCGTTGCGCTCGATCCGATGGAACGAGCTCGGCGACGAGGCGCGTGATTATTTCCCCCGACTCCACGTGCTCGAGAACGTCGACCCCGTGACGATCTCGGAGCTCCTTGGCCGCATCGAGCTCGGGCGAACGCTGTTCCTCGTCGTCTCGAAGTCGGGTGGCACGGCCGAGACGATGGCGCAGTATCTCGTCGTCCGTGGGCGACTCATCGAGGCGCTCGGCGAAAAATTCCGGCGCCACCTCGTGTTCGTCACCGATCCCGACAAGGGCGCGCTGCGGCGTATCGCGCGGGAGGAATCGATCCCCGCGCTCGACATCCCCTCCAACGTGGGCGGCCGCTTCAGCGTGCTGTCGGCGGTGGGGCTCCTGCCGGCGGCCTTGATCGGGATCGACATCCAGGCGCTGATGGCCGGCGCCGGGGACATGGCCGAACGGTGCGCGGCGCGTGAGCTGCGCCGCAATCCAGCGGCGATGTACGCCATGCTCCAGTGGCTCGCCGACACCCGCCACGGACTGGGCACGCACGTCATCATGCCGTACAGCGACAACCTGCGGGATGTGGGCGACTGGTTCGTTCAGCTGTGGGCGGAGAGCCTGGGCAAGACCAAGCCTGACGGAACGAGCGTTGGGCCGACGCCGATTCCGGCGCTTGGGGCTACCGATCAGCATTCGCAGGTTCAGCTCTTCATGGAGGGGCCGCTCGACAAGACGGTGACGTTCATCGCCGTGGGCGCGCGTGCCACCGACATCCAGATTCCGAAGCTCCACCCCGACATTCCCGAGCTCGCGTATCTCGGAGGGCACTCGCTCGGGGAGCTGCTCGACATCGAGCGACAGGCGACGGCGGGCGCGCTCGCCCGGCGCGGCCGGCCGAACATGACGATCACCTGTGAGACGCTCGACGCCTGGCACGTCGGCTCGATTCTCATGATGCTGGCGATCGCGACGGTGATCGCGGGTGCGTTGTACGAGGTGAATCCGCTCGACCAGCCCGGCGTCGAGCTCGGGAAGCGGTACACCTACGGGATGCTCGGTCGCGCCGACGCGCGCGACGCGCGACAGGAATGGGAGGCGCTCCCCAAGCCTGACCCGCGCTCGGCAGTGTGAGCATCACCCTTGCCGAACGGGTTCGACCCACCCAAAGTACGTCAGGCAAAGGACTTCTTCGGAGGATGGATGCACAGTCAAGCGACCCGGACCTCCCAGACCGTGGGGGGCGCCGTTCGCGTCGACAATGGTCACGTCACGGTGGCGCGCGAGCAGGACCTCGCGACACCGGCGATGGATGCGCTGGTGCGAGAGGCGGTGTTCGGTCAGGGGCAGGCCCGCGATCATGCGCGGTGGCTCATTTGGGAGATCGGACAGGAAGTCGGCGTGCGGGCCGCGTCGATCAACGACCTCTACCTCGCCCGCGGGCGCGGGGACGCGCCCGGCGGATGGACCGTTCCGGCGATGAACGTGCGTGGCATGACGTACGACACCGCGCGGTCGATATTCCGCACGGCCATTCGCCTCAACGTGGGCGCGTTCATCCTGGAGATCGCGCGCTCAGAGATCGCGTACACCGATCAGCGCCCGGCCGAGTACGTCGCCGTGCTCCTCGGCGCCGCGCTGCGCGAGGGCTTCCGCGGTCCCGTCTTCATTCAGGGCGACCACTTCCAGGTCAACGCGAAAAAGTTCGCCGTCGACGCCAGCGGTGAGGTCGCCGCGGTCAAGCAGCTCGCGTTCGAGGCGGTCACCGCGGGCTTCTACAACATCGACGTCGACACGTCGACCCTCGTCGACATCTCGAAGCCGTCGCTCGATGAGCAGCAGCGGCTCAACTACGAGCAGGCGGTCGAGATCACGTCCTACATCCGTGAGATCGAGCCCGACGACGTCACGATCTCGGTCGGCGGTGAGATCGGGGAGGTTGGCGGCCACAACTCGAACGTTCACGAGCTGCGCGCGTTCATGGAAGGGTACAATCGCACACTGCGTGAGCGCCTCGGCAAGAACGCGGAGGGACTGTCCAAGATCAGCGTGCAGACCGGCACCTCGCATGGCGGCGTCGTGCTTCCCGACGGGAAGATCGCCGACGTGAAGCTCGATCTCGAGGCGCTCGAGGAGCTGTCGCGCGTGTCGCAGAAGGAGTACGGGTTGGCCGGCGCGGTGCAGCATGGAGCCTCGACCTTGCCGGACGACGCATTCAACGCGTTCCCGCGCGTGGGGGCGTGCGAGATTCATCTCGCCACGAACTTCCAGAACCTGCTGTACGACCACATGCCGTCGGAGCTGCGGGAGCGGATCTACATCTGGCTCGATGAGAACGCGGCCGATGAACGCAAGCCGAAGGACTCGGCAGACCAGTTCTACTACAAGACGCGGAAGAAGGCACTGGGCCCATTCAAGCGGGATCTGTGGGATTTGCCCGAGGCCGTGCGGGGGAAGCTGGGACGGGTGTACGACGAGAAGTTCGCGTTCCTGTTCGACAAGCTGGCGGTGGTGGGCACGGCCGACCTGGTGAAGAAGTGGGTCTCGCCAGCCGTGCAACATCGGCGGGCGCCCGACGCTCTCACGCCAGCGGTAGTCGCTGCGCCGGATGACCCTGACGCCGGCGAATGACGGCGGGCGACGGGCCGTCCAGCGACTGGTTGCGAGCGCTACAGCGTCTGGCGGCCCGCGTGGCCCACGAAATCAGGAACCCGCTCAACGCGGTGGCCGTGAACCTGGAGGTCGTGCGGGCGCGATGTGAGCGGGGGAACGTCGAGGCTCCGGCGGTGCTGCCCTTCGCGACCGCCGCCGCCGGTGAGCTCGACCGGGTGTCCCGGCTTGTGGATGCCCTGCTCGCGATTGCCCGACCGGCGCGGGACGACCTCGCGACGCTGGCAGGACCCGTGATCACGTTGTACGATGCCCTTGCCGCCGCGGAGGGCGGGAGCGTCGCCATGGACCTCAGCGAGGGGGCCACGGGTATCGGGATCGCTGCGGACGACGCCCGTGCCGCGCTGGCGGCGACGCTCGACGAGATGCTGGGTCCGGGAGTCGCGATTCGAGTGCATATTGTCGCGGACGGCGAGCGGGTCGCCGCCCGCTTTTCGGGCCCGCGGGTCACACCGCAGCTTCCTGACGACGTGCGGCTTCATCCGGAGCCGTCCGGGCTGACGTTGTTCTTTCCTGCGCGCAGGCGCAGCATCGACGAGACCGAATGACGACGAAGCACCAAGCGAAGATTCTGATCGCCGACGACGAGCGCTCGATTACCGATGGCCTGAGCGCCATCCTCTCCGACGAAGGCTACGCCGTCGACGTCGCCGTCGACGGCCAGAAGGCCCTGGAGCGGCTGTCGAGCGACGCGTATGGCGTCGTCCTCGCCGACCTCAAAATGCCGAAGCTCGACGGGCTCGCGCTCCTGAAGGAGATGCAGGAGCGGGAGATCCACACCGAGTGCATCATCATCACCGGGCAGGCCACGGTCGACTCGGCGGTGCAGGCGATGCGGCAGGGGGCATACGACTACATCGAGAAGCCGCTGAACAGCGAGAAGCTCACCCGTCTCAAGGCCCTCATCCCGAAAGCCGTCGACAAGTTCATCGTCAAGCAGACCAACCGCGCCCTCACGAGCGAGCTCGCGAACCTTACCCACTACGGGGAGCTCACCGGGCAGTCGGAGCAGATGCGCTCCGTCTACCAGCTCATCGAGGCAGTCGCGCCGTCGACCGCGAGCGTCATCATCCTCGGTGAGTCGGGTACTGGAAAGGAGCTGGTCGCGCGCGCGCTTCATGCGAAGAGTGACCGCGACACGGGTCCTTTCTTTGCGCTGAACTGCGCGGCGCTTCCCAAGGACATTCTCGAGAACGAGCTGTTCGGCCACGAGAAAGGCGCGTTCACGGGGAGCACGAACGAAAAGCAGGGCGCGTTCGAGCTCGCGCACGGCGGAACGATCTTCCTCGACGAAGTGGCCGAGATGCCCACCGACATTCAGGTGAAGCTCCTGCGCGCGCTGGAGTCGCGGCAGGTGCGCCGCCTGGGCGGCAAGAAGGAGATCAGCGTCGACATCCGCGTGGTCGCGGCGACCAACAAGGACCTCGAGAAGGCCTTGGCGGAGGGCGAGCTCCGCGAGGACCTCTACTATCGTCTGGCGGTGGTGCCGATCTATCTCCCGCCGCTCCGCGAGCGGGTGGGGGACATCAGGCTCCTCGCGAACGAGTTCCTCCTCCGGTACTCGCGGCAGAACAACAAGAAGGTCACCGGCTTCGATGATGCGGCCTGGGAGTGGATTCTCTCGTACAACTGGCCGGGCAACGTCCGGGAGCTCAAGAACGCGGTGGAGCGCGCGGTGATCATGTGCCGCGGGACGACGATCGGCGCGGCGGACATCGTGCCGCGTCACCTGCGGGCGAGCGGTGAGGTGCCCGCCGTCGTGAGCGTCCGTGTCGGCTCGTCCCTTGCTGACGCAAAGAAGCAGCTGGTCCTCCGCACCTTCGCGTCGACGGGGGGCGATCTGGAGCGGTCGGCGAAGCTCCTTGGAACATCCACGAGTGAGCTGCGGGGAGAGCTTTCCCGGCTGCTCAGCGCGAATGGGAATGACGGCGGAGCGCGCGCCGAGAAGCGTCCCGCTGCCGCCCCGGCCGGGAAGGCGAAAAAGGAAGAACCGAAGGCGAAGAAGCGCCGCTAGGAGAGCGCACACATGTCGAGATACGAGTACGACGAAGAGCCCTACGTGGTGATCGAGCGGACCAGCGGCAGCTTTGGATCGTTCCTCGTCGGGATCGCCGTGGGAGCTGGAGTGGCGCTGCTGCTTGCCCCCGACTCCGGCCTCGAGACGCGCCGGCGGCTGCGGCGCAGCGCGCGCAAGGTGAAGCGCGCGGCACGGGAGAAGGTGGAGGAGGTGGCGGACAACGTCACCGACCGGTACGAGCACGCGCGCCGGACCGTGGAGGACAAGCTGGAGTCGGCGCGCGCCGCGCTCGAGCTGAAGCGGCGGCAAGCGGAACGGGCGATCGTGGCCGGCCGCGAAGCGGCCCACCAGGCGCGGGAAGATCTCGAGCGCCGTATCGCCGAGACGAAAGCCGCGTACCAGGCAGGGGCGGACGTCGCCCGCGAATCGCGCCGGGGCCGTGGGCGCGTCGAAGCGGCCGTGGACGCGGACCTCGACGAGGATCTCGACGAAGCCGAAGGCTGAGCGGCGGCCGATGGGGGGCCGCCGCGCCTAACGCATGCCGCGCCGGTCGCTCCCGAAGCGCATCGCGTGGACGCTGCGCGATTACGCCAAGCGCGTCTGGGACAACGCGGGCGAGGACGGAATCTTTTTTCTGGCGGGTGGGGTCTCGTTCAACCTCCTCCTCGCCGCCGTCCCCTTTGTGCTCCTTCTTTTCTCGGCGCTCGGCTACCTCCTCGACCAAACCGCCGCCGACGCCACGTCGCGCGTCTGGGTCTTCATCGACGGCCTGCTGCCGCCGGGCACCGAGCGCGCCGATTCGCCGCTCCGCAAGCTGATCGAC
>JAICNG010000086.1 GCA_025931335.1 Gemmatimonadaceae bacterium
ATTTTTTTTTATCGTTTGGGTTGGGGTTTTTTCCCCCCCCAAAACACCCCGGTGGGGTCCCCCGGGGGGTCGGGGGGGTTTTGTTCCCCAACCCCCCCCCCCCACTCCGCAATCTGCGTTTATCGTTGCACGTCGATCGTGTGCCCCACCACGCCACCCAGCAGGCCGCCGGCCGCTGCGCCGATCAGCGCACCCTTCACGTCCCGCGAAATCACGCTACCGATGACCGCGCCCGCGGTCGCCCCGATGAGCGCGTCACGCTTCGTATTGCGCACCGGCTCGCGACGCACCGTGCCAGTGGAAGCGCGGGTCGTGGTCGTACGCACCGGTGCCGGCGCACGGTAGATCGCCTGCTGCGCCACCGGCTGCGGCGCATACACCGGGCGTCCGTACTGGTCGTACAGCTGCTGTTGCGGCTGCGGATACTGCCCGTACGGGTACTGGCCCATCTCCATCGGCGACATGTACTGCTGTTGCGGATACTGCATCGACGCGGCCAGCGCCAGATCGCGCGTCAGCGCCTCGTCGAGGCGATCCGCATCACTTTGACCGCCGCAGGCCGCCAGAACGGCGACGACGACCGGCACGATCATCCAACGAACGAATTTGGTCATGGCTCCTCCTCATGGACCTGGCCGCGCGGTACGCGCGACGACCGCCACACTGTCGGCGATCCAACCGGGGCCTCTAAAGGCACCGCCGGTGCCATGCGTTGACCCCACATGCGTGGGCTCAACGAGGGCCACCGTCCCCGCCGGAGACGGATGTTGTCCCCCCGCATGGAATGCGAAACCCAGGGTGTAACGAGGGTCACAAAACCGCGCGGAAGCGGTTGCCCTGCGGGGCGCCGCCCACCCATCTTGCCGCGGCCCAATCAACGGGAGTCCGTATGCCCTCACGCTCCACGTTCCATCGCCCCGCGCTCGGCGCCGCTCTCGCTCTCGCCCTTGCCGCCGCCGGCGTGCCCGCGCAGGGTGCCCCCGCCGGGGCGCCCGCTCAGCCGGCGGTCGGCCAGATGGCCCCCGAGTTCTCCCTTCCGGGCGCTACGCGCTACGGCCTGCTGTCGGCTCCCGTGAAGCTGAGCGACTTCCGCGGAAAGACGGTCGTGATCGCGTTCTTCTACCAGGCGCGTACGAAGGGCTGAACGGTGCAAATGGAAGCGTACCGTGATCAGTACGCAACGCTGTTCAATGGTGGAAAGAACGTCGTGGTGATCGGGATCAGCGCCGACGCCGATACGACCCTCGCCTCGTGGGCCAGGGATTCGGACTTTCCGATGCTGTTCGCCAGCGACGTCGGCAACGAGGCGGGTCGGCGGTACGGCTCAGTCGATACCGCGCGAAAGCTCGATACCCGCAACCTCTTCGTGGTCGCTCCCGACGGGCGCATCGCTCACGTGATGCTGTCATTCAAGGTGTTGTCCCCCGACGCGTACACGGAGCTCGCCGCCGCGGTCGGCAAGAGCGCCGGCACGAACGACGGCGCCGGGCACCAATAGCCCCCACGGCGCCGCGTTCATGACTCCATGACCACGTTCCCGTTCACCCTCGGCGTCATCCAGCAGCGGGTTGCGGTCGACGCCGACGCGACGGTCGCCGAGGCGATCGAGAACATTCGCGAGGCGGCGGGGCGGGGCGCGCAGGTGATCCTGCTCCAGGAGCTCTTCAACGCGCCGTACTTCTGCAAGGTCACCGACGCGGAGCGCTTCGACCTCGCCGAGCCGATTCCCGGGCCCACCGTCGAGCGGATGCAATCTCTCGCGCTCGAGCTCGAGCTCGTGATCGTGGTGCCCATCTTCGAGAAGCGCGCCGCCGGCGTCTACCACAACTCCGCCGCGGTGATCGACGCCGATGGCGCAGTGCTCGGCGTCTATCGCAAGATGCACATCCCCGACGACCCGCTCTATCACGAGAAGTACTATTTCACGCCCGGGGAGATCTACCAGCACGGAGAGACGCCCACCATCCAGACGGGCTTCCGCATCTTCCGCACTCGTTATGCAGCACTCGGAGTGTTGATCTGCTGGGATCAGTGGTATCCGGAGGCGGCGCGCATCACGGCCCTGATGGGCGCGCAGATCCTCCTCTATCCGACGGCGATTGGATGGCACCCGAAGGAGAAGGACGAGTGGGGCAAGTCGCAGGCGGATGCGTGGCGCACCATTCAGCGCGCACACGCGATCGCGAACGGCATCTACGTGGCGGCGGCGAATCGCGTCGGCCACGAGCCGGAGCCGGGCACCGACGGGATCGATTTCTTCGGCCATTCGTTCGTGAGCGATCCGTTCGGCCGTCTCATCGCGGAAGCGGGCATCGAGCCCACGATCCTGATCGCGAAGTGCGACCCGGCGCTGATCGAATACACGCGACGCAACTGGCCGTTTCTGCGCGATCGAAGAATCGACGCGTACGGGCCGATCCTGCAGCGGTACATCGGATGAAGGGAACACCTGAAGACGTCAAGGATCAGACGTCAGGTCTCAGGTATCAGTGACGGCGCGTACGGCGGTGTCGTTGCTGACGCCTGATCCCTGACGTCTGATCCCTGACGTCTTCGGGTGCGGCCCTGCCCCCATGTCTGCCCAACCGCGCCGCCGCTGGCCTGCCGAATGGGAACCCCACGCTGCTACGTGGCTCGGCTGGCCCCACCACCGCCCCGACTGGCCGGGCAAGTTCGAGCCCATCCCCTGGGTGTACGCCGAGATCGTGCGTGCGCTTCACGCCTACGAGCGCGTCGAGATCCTCTGCCACACCGACCAGGTGTGCGAGGAGGCCATCGGCGCGCTGCGCTCCCACGGCGTTAGGCTCGACCGATGCCGGCTGCACGTCGTGCCCAGCGATCGCGTGTGGCTGCGTGATTCAGGGCCGACGATGGTGTGGCGTGCCGATGGACAGGTTGAAGCCATTTGCTGGCGCTTCAACGCGTGGGCCAAGTACGAGAACCATCTCGCGGACGCGCTGGTGGCCCCCGCGGTCGCGCGCCTGGCCGAGCTTCCGGCGGTCGAGGCCGCACGGCCTGATGGCGGCGGCCGCCTGGTGCTCGAAGGCGGGGCGATCGACACCAATGGCGCCGGGGTCCTTCTGACGACGGAAGAATGCCTCCTGTCATCCATTCAGGAGCGCAACCCCGGACTCGACCGCGACGGGTACGAGCGCGCGTTCGCCGAATACCTCGGCATCACCACCACGATATGGCTCGGGGAGGGGTGTGTCGGTGATGACACGCACGGTCACGTCGATGACATCGCGCGGTTCGTCGACCGCAGCACGATCGTCCTCGCCTTCGAGCCCGACCCCACCTATTAAAACCACCCGCGGTCGGTCGACACCCGCGAGCGACTCGAGCACGCGGCGTCGAAGCTCAAGGGCGGGCTGCGGATCGTCGAGCTTCCCTACCCGCGCCCCGTGATCATGGACGGAGAGCGGCTGCCGGCGAGCTACGCCAATTTCTACATCGCCAACGGCGTCGTGCTCGTCCCCACGTTCAACGACCGCAACGATCGTATCGCGCTCAACATCCTCGCCGAGTGTTTCCCGAGCCGCGAGGTCGTCGGCATCCACGCCGTCGACCTCGTGTGGGGACTCGGCACTCTCCACTGCCTCACTCAGCAACAGCCGCAGGTTCGGCGATGAGGGAATGAGCAATGAGGAGTTGGGGAAGGTCGCGTTTCCTCATTTCCGTTCTCTTTCCGACCGTCCGCCGGGAAGATCATCCGGATTCCCAGGCATTCGGCACTCCCTTTGCTTTTGCGGGAAATCGGACACGAACGGAGTGGAACGTGCGAGCTGCGGCCCGGGAGGCCCAACGACCGACTGACGCCACGCGCCTGACGCGCGGCGTCGCCGAGATCGCGCGACCACTCACCATGCCGCGGTTGGTGCGCGAGCGCGCCGTGGCAGACCGGGAGGACGGCCCGGATACCTTCTTCAACGCGGAGCAGAGCGCGCTCATCGCGCGCAACGCGGAGCCGTATTACCGCAGCAGCCACACCGGAATCCCGGACTTCCTTCTCCCGTTCGCCGAGCGGGGGGCGCACCCGGTGATGGACGACTTGCGCGAGCCACGAGGGCATCGCGCGATCGGCGTCGTTTATCACCCAGAGCTCGAGCAGTACGGGAACTACGTTCCGACGATCCTGCCCGGGCGCTACGACGCCTTCATGTTCTTCGACGAGACGCGAGCGGTGGCGCCGCTCCACATGCCAGTGCATGTGGATGCCGACCTGCCCGAGACGTATCCGTCCGGAGTGTGAAGGTGCCGGCGCCGGAAGCGCCGGCGGGAGGGCTCGGTGTCACATACGATTTTCCTCGTCTCGGCGCTGCTTGCGCTGAGCACGACGAGCGCGAGCGCACAGGTCGTGCGCGGGATGGTGCTCGATTCACTCACTGGCGCGCCGGTGCGCGACGCGCTGGTGATCCTCCTCGGGGATGACGGCGCGCCCCGCGGGCGTGCCCTGTCGCTCGACGCCGGCGGGTACGCGATCGCCGCGCCCGCGCCCGGGAGATACTCCCTGCGCACGAAGCGCATCGGCTATCGCGCCATCGAGTCGGGCACGTTCGACATCGCCTCCGGCGAGGTGCGCGTGCGCGACATCCTCGCGCCCACGATACGCGTGAGCCTGCCGTCGGTGACGGTGCATGCGCAGCGCCATTGCGTAGTGCGCCCGGGCGATGGCGTGCCGGCCTTCCAGTTGTGGGAAGAGGTGCGCACGGCGCTCTATCAGACCTCGCTCGCGCAGCGCGGTGATCTGTTTCAGACGACCGCGCGGCGGTGGGCCCGTGAGCTCGACACCCTCGCGCGCCTGGTGCACAGCGATTCGAGCTGGCTGTTGACGGGCATGGCACAGAGTCCGTTCAAGGCCGTGTCGGCCGAGCAACTCGACCGCGCTGGATTCATCGAGCGCAAGGGCGCGAACACATGGCACTACTACGCGCCCGATGCGGACGTGCTTTTGTCCGAGACGTTTCTGCGGCGCCACTGCTTCCGCGTGACGTCGGGGGAGGACGGCCTCATCGGCCTCGCGTTCGAGCCCGCGAAGAAGCGCAAGGTCGCCGATGTGAAGGGCGTGCTCTGGCTGGACTCGGCGAGCGCCGAGCTTCGCCATCTGGAGTTCACGTACACGAAGCTGCCGTGGAGCGTGGCTCCTTCACGGGTTGGTGGCCGCGTGGAGTTCGAGCAGCTTGCCTCTGGCCTGTGGATCGTCCGCCGGTGGTTCGTGCGGGCGCCACGGATGGGCCTGGAGCGCACATTTTTCCGCTACGGCGGATCGACACACTTTCGGAGCCGCGAGCGGTTGGTCTCGATCGTCGAGCATGGCGGCGAGGTGCTGGACACGCGGCCGCTGCTCAGGTTCTCGATGAGGTAGCAGGAGTCAGGAGCTTCACCACTTCCTCATCCGTCGTCTGTGTGAAGTCCTGATACCACGCGCCGACGCCGAAGAAGCGGTCGGGCGTCGCGACGCACACGACGTCGTCCGCCTGACGAGCAACCGCCTGCATCCCCTCGAGGGAGCACACGGGCGCCGCGAAGACGAGGCGCCGCGGTCGCTGGAGACGGAGTGCCGTGAGCGACGCCAGCGCCGTCACGCCCGTGGCCAGCCCGTCGTCGACCAGCACGACCGCCCGCCCCTCGATACGCGGGGGCGGACGGTCGCCTCGAAAGCGGCGAAGCCGGCGCTCGAGTTCCGCCGTCTCCCTTCGCGTCACCTCTTCGATGTAGGCATCGCTCACTCCGAGCATGCGAATCGTCTCGGCGTCCAGAAAGCGTGTGCCACCGGGCGCGACGGCGCCGATGCCGAGCTCCTCGTGCCCCGGCGCGCCGAGTTTGCGCGCAATGAACAGATCGAGCGGCGCGTCGATCACGCGCGCCACTTCGTACCCTACCGGCACACCACCACGCGGGATCGCAAGCACGAGCGGATCTTCATCGCGAATCCGCGGAAGCCGTCGCGCGAGCTCCGATCCCAGTCGTCGCCCCGCCTCCACTCGATCGAAAAAGAGCATTACTCGCGCGGCCCGAGGTACTTCGCGAACCACGACGCGGCCAGCTTCGACACGACGTCGAGCGTCCCCGGCTCCTCGAACAAATGCGACGCACCCGGGACGATCTCGAGCTTCTTCGCGCACCGCAGCTGCGCGAACGCATCCTCGTTGAGCGGGATGACCGGCACGTCCCGGCTGCCGACGATCAGGAGCGTCGGGGCCTTCACCTTCGCGAGATGCTCGCCCGCGAGATCCGGCCGCCCGCCCCGCGACACGACCGCATGGACGTGATCGGGCATCTCCGCCGCCGCCACGAGCGCGGCGGCGGCGCCGGTGCTCGCGCCAAAGTACCCGAGGCTCAGCGAGCGTGTGTCCGCGGAGCTGGTGAGCCACGACGTAGCGGCCTCCAGTCGCTTGGCGAGAAAGCCGATGTCGAATCGGAAGTGACCGGTCGCGGCATCGGCCCGTTCCTCCTCCTCGTTCAGCAGGTCGATGAGGAGCGTGGCGAGCCCCGCATCCTGGAGCGATCGCGCGACGAAGTTGTTTCGCGAGCTCAGGCGGCCGCTGCCGCTTCCGTGCGCGAACAGGACGACGCCGCGCGCCTCCTGGGGAATGCCGAGGAGACCTCGCAGGGTGACCGACTCGCTCGTGACCACGACCTCGCGCCCACTCAACACGGCAGCCATGCCTCCGTTCTCGTGCTCTCGTCGAGGCGCCGCAAGTGGGGTGCCGTCACTGGGGGACAGGCGCTTCCGCCGCGCGCCGCAGGATTGGCAAGCGCGCGAGCGCCGTGTCCACCAGCGCCCGGATGAGGACGCTATCGGTGGGAAGCAAGTGGCCGGTGCGGAGCCAGATGAGCGTCCTGGGCTCGCGAGCCGCTTCGTAAAGCGATTCCACCGCACGCCGCGGCATCTGCGGATCGTCGATTCCATTGATCATCAGGACCGGCCTCGGCGCGATCAGTGCGATGTGCCGCTCCGGCTCGAACTCGCGGAACGCTCGCGTCGCCAGCCACGCCGCGGGGCGGCGCAGCCACCGCGGGCGGAGGTCGATGTTCGCCGCCATCACCGTCGCGAAGTCTCCCGCGCCGTAGATCAGTCCAACGTCCCGGAATCGCGCGTCCATCGCGGCCGCGATCGTGGCGAACGGGACGGCGAACGATGTGGCGACGATCCCCACGCGCGATGCGTCCACATCATCGCGCGACGACAGCCACTCACCCGCAAGCGAGAACGAGGCCGGAATCAAGCGCGCGGCCTTGCGAATGTCGCCGCCGTTCATCACGAGGTCCTTCACGCCAACGGCGTATGGGATCGCCTCGGGATAGTCGACCGACAGCACGACGATGTCCCCGAAGTCGGGCGGCAGGTACTCGATCGCTCTGCTGTCGAGCTCGCGGCCGTCGTTGAGCAGGATCGCGGGCATGCGCGCCGCGGACAGCGGGCGCAGGAGGCTGCCGGTCACCTCGAGGCCGGTGGAGCTGCGAAGCCGCACGCGTTGCATGGCGTATCGACCGCGCGATCCTGCGGCCGTGGTCTCCGCCGCGACGAGCCGCCCGCGCAGCGCGATGTAGTCGTCGTACTGGCGCGCGTCGGCACGCCCGCACGCCGTGAGCGCGAGTACCAGCATCCATCCGGCATACCGTCCGGGATTCACGACCGCCTCGTTTGAAGCTCCTCTCGCAACGCAACGATCTCGACCCGTAACGCTTCCACGGCGTCCCGGCCGCGGGCATCACGCGGGGCGTGCTCCTCGCGATCGCGATCGACGAAGAAGCTGGCGAGCGCCGCTGTGATGTATCCGAAGATGCCGATCGCGTACAGGGACAGCAGAAGGCATAGAAGCCGTCCTTCTGGCGTTCGAGGCCAGTACTCGGACCCGATCGTCGTCAGCAGCATGATCGTGAACCAGAGCGCGCTCGCGTAGTCGGGGAGGCCCCCGGCCGCATCCCGCTCCAGAGCGAGCATTCCAGCCGCGCCGCCGACGATGACGATCACCGTGAGCGCGAGGACATAGCCGAGTCCGCGCCGCCCCATGCTGGTGCCGAGCGCGCGCATTCCGCGATTCAGCCCGGTGATCACGCGTAGCAAACGCGCACCGCGCACCGCGCGCGCCGCCCGAAGCACGCGCAGCGCTCGCGCCACGCGCAGCACGCGCAACGCCGGAAGCGCGAGCGAGAGCACCGTCAGCCACTGCGACCTGAGATAGGCGAGCTTGCGAGGGGCCAGCACCAGCTCGATGAGGAACGCGACGATGAAGACGATCCAGATAATCGCGCTCAGCGCCGCGAGCATCGGATGCAATCCTCTCGTCAGGTCGACGACGAGCAGCACGAGCCACACGAAGCCGAGCACGAGCAGCGGCATCTCCATCCACTGCCGGAATCGAATCAGGAGGCGCGCGCGCTCGCGTGCGAGCCGGGGCGTCGTGGGATCGGGCTCCGTCATCCGTTCTCTCTCCTGCGATCGGTCTGGGGCGTATTCTTTGCATACTCAGCGCCGCGCCGCCAGGAGAACGACGTGAAGATTCTGCTGTTGTCCGACGAGCGCATCCGTCTGGAGGCAAACGCCGGCCCGCTCACCATCGAGGCCGACCGTCCCGACGCCCAGTACTCGCCGTTCCACATGCTCGCCAGCGCGCTGGCGACGTGTGTGCTATCGGTCCTGGCCTCGTGGGCGGACCACGCCAACCTCGATGCGTCGTCGCTGGCGCTCGAGGTCGAATGGCGATTCGCCGAGAAGCCGCATCGCGTGGGAGCCATCGACCTGAAGATCATTTGGCCGCAGCTACCGCCCGAGCGGCGCGCCGCGGCGGAGCGGGCCGCGCACTTGTGCGCGATTCACAACACGCTCGCCCACGCTCCCACCGTCACGACGGAGATCGCGTCATGACGACGCGCGCCCGGAAATTTCCGGTCGTGCACTTCGTCTTCGCCGGGCAGTCGCGCGACTGCGGCGGCGAAGGACGGCCGTGGACGCTCGTCTACGACGGCAACTGCAAGGTGTGCGGCCGGTTCGTGCGTCTCCTCGAGCGGTGGGACCGCCGCAAGCGGATCGAGATCATTCCGTCGCAGAACACGTGCGTCATGGCGAGATTCCCGTGGATTCCCGCCGAGGCGTACGCCGAGGCCGTTCAGCTCATTGGGCCTGGCGGCAAGACAACGCAGGGCGCGGACGCCATTGAGGACCTCCTCGGCGTCTTACCGAGTGGATGGATGTTCGGCTGGGTGTTCAAGCTGCCGTTCGTCGGCTGGCTGGCGGACAAGTTCTATCGATGGTTCGCGCGCAATCGGTATCGCTTTGGCTGCGGCGAGCACTGCCAGTACCGCCCGCAGCGACTCGACTACGGCGACGCGCGCTGAGCTTCCTCGGCCCGGTGCCCCGCCATCACCAGCGCATCGGCCCACTCCAACGAGCGCCGCTTCCTCCGGTGACAAGAATCCGCATCGTCTCCATCACGCCACCGCCGCTCGCCGCGAGCCTGCGCGCTCACCTTCCGCCCAGCGGTCCCGCGCGTCGCAGGAATCGCAGTTCCCGCATGCCCACTCGGGCTCGACGGCCTCGCCGAAGTACTCGAGGATGTAGCGCGTGCGGCACTCGGTGGTCTGGCAGTAGCGAATGATCGCGCGAAGCTTGGCCTGATCCATCGCGCGTCGCTCCTCGTAATCGTGCAGGTCGTCGCTGAGGTTCACTGAGGTCAGCTGACTGCCGAGGCGTTCCCAACTCCCCCCGCGGTGCTCGCGCACGAGGCCGTGGCGCTTGAGCAACGCGAGGACGATGCGGGCTTTTCGCGCCGGAACATCGGCCTGCTTCGCGAGGTCAGCGAGCGCCACGGGGGTGACGAGCGGGTGCTGCTCGAGACAGATCGCGACGCGCGCCGCCTCCTCGATCTCCGGGTACTTGCCGCCGAGGAAGTACGATTGCACGCGGCGATCCTCCACGCGGTAGAGCAGCGAGCAGGTCGCCGGGTCTCCGTCGCGGCCGGCGCGCCCGGCTTCCTGGTAGTACGCCTCGATGGACCCAGGAAAGTGGTAGTGCAGCACGAAGCGAATGTCCTGCTTGTCGATGCCGAGGCCGAACGCGTTGGTGGCGATCATGACGTCGAGATCGCCGTCCATGAAGCGCTCCTGCGTCTTCTTGCGGTCCGCCGGCGCCATCTTGCCGTGATAGAGTCCCACCGGGTGATCGTGGCGCAGGCGTTCGTAGAGTCGCTCCGCCTCGCGGATGGTCGCGGTGTAGATCACCCCGTCGCCCTGCCGCTCGCGCAGCGCTCGCTCCACCTCTTCGTCCTTGACCGCGGCATTCACCGTCCGCCGGATCTCGAAGCGCAGGTTGGGCCGCGCGAAGCCGGTGATCGTGAGGTGTGGGTCGTTCATCTCGAGCTGGCGCGCGATGTCCCGCCGCACCTCGGCGGTGGCGGTCGCCGTGAGCGCGAGGATGGGAGGACGGCCGAGGCGGCGGGCCACCGAGCCTAACGTGAGGTAGTCGGGTCGAAAGTCGTGTCCCCATTGCGAGACGCAGTGGGCCTCGTCGACGACGAAGAGGCTGACGCGGCGCTCGAGCAGGCGATCGAAGAACTCGCGGTCCTTGAAGCGCTCGGGCGTGAGGTAGAGGATGGCCCCCTCCCCCTCGCTCACGCGCTCGCGGATGTCGCGCGCCTGCGTGTCGGTGAGGTGCGAGTGCATCGCGATCACATCGACGCCGTGCGCGCTGAGCTTGTCCTGCTGGTCCTTCATCAGCGCGATGAGCGGACTCACCACGACGGTGAGCCCGTCGAGCATCAGCGCGGGCAGCTGGTAGATGAGCGATTTCCCGCTCCCGGTCGGCATGACGACGATTGCGTCACGTCCCGAGAGAAGCGCGCGCATCGGGTCCCATTGGCCAGGCTGGAAATCGGCGTGACCAAATTGCTCGCGCATGAGGGACTGTGCGCGAGCCTCGAGGTGTCGCTGTGGCATGGAACGGCCTTGAGGCAGGAACGAGGCCAGGACGGTGGGATCAGGGGATCGAGGGATCGAGGGTCGAGGGCGCGAATCGGGCCTCTGCGACCGCAGAGATCGCGACTCGCGCCCTTGATCCCCCGACCCCTCGCTCCCTTTGATCGCTATCTTCCCGCCAGCTCCTCCACCACCCACCCCGCGCCATAGACCCGGCGCAGCGCCTCCGTGATGCCGCTCGAGTGCACGCTCACGGACCGCGCGACCTCGTCGGTGAACACGAACCGATTGGGTAGCGCCTCGATGTTGCTGTCGAAGATCACGCCCACGACCTCGGCGTTCCGATTGATCACCGGGCTGCCGGAATTCCCGCCGATGATGTCGTTCGTCGACACGAAGTCGAGCGGCGCAGCGAGATCGATGCTGTCGGCGCGCGTGAGCCAGCGCGCCGGGAGGTGGAAGGGCGGCTTGCCGGCGAACTCGGCGGAGCGGCCGTACAACCCGTAGAAGCTGGTTCGGTACGGGGCGAGGGTCCCGTTGTACGGGTAGCCCTTCACGAGCCCGTCCGAGATGCGGAGGGTGAAGGTCGCATCGGGCGGGAGCGATGTGCCGTACGCGGCGAAGATGGCCTGACCGAGCTTCTCCCCTTCCGCCGCGATGAGGGCGTTCAGCCGCCGTGCGCGGGTGGAGAGGATGCGTTGGAGCGGGTCGATCTTCCGCGCGGCGACGATGAGCGGATCGGTCGACGCGGCCACGGCGCGCGCTCCGCCGTCGAGGAGTGCCTTACGAGCGGCCGCATCGCTCAGCGTGGTGCCCCCGATCATCGCCCGCGCGGCGGCCTCGGGTGTCCGTCCGGCGAGGACGGCTTGCAGGTAGGGATCGTTCGCCGGCAGCGCCCGCTTCGCCGCGGCGAGCTGTGCGGCCAGGAGACGCGTCTCGACCTCGGTATCCGTCGGAGCCGGCGTGGTCAGCTGCCGCTTCATCCGCTCGATCGCTTGCCCACGATACTCCGGCAACCGCGCGCTGTCCGGCAGCGCTGACTGCGCGGGGATGCGGACGAGCTGCCCCGCCATCGCGAGGAGCTGCGAGCCCGCGAAGGAGCGATACCGAGCGGCCTTGTCGAACGATGCCAGCTCTCGCTGCGCCGCTCCGATCGCGTCCCATGCGCCGCCGTAGCGCGCGCGCAACTGCGGATCCTTTGCGATACGGGCGCGAAACTCCCGCTCGAAGGCGCGCTTCTTCGCCATCAGATCGGGATCGACGAGCCCCGAGCGATATCCGGTGACGGCCTTCTCGGAGTTCGCGAGGGAGAAGATCATGTTGTCGTAGCGGCGCGCGCGCTCTGGATCGTCTTTCGTGACGGCGCGGAGGACCTCGAGCTGGCGCGCATACGCGGCCAGGTTCTCCGGATACACGACATCGCGTAGATACTCCATCTGGGCCATCGTCAGCAGGCGTCCGGTGCTCCCCGGGTTCCCGGTGACGAAGACGAGCTCGCCCTCCTGTGCTCCTTGCGAGCTCCATCGGAGGTAGTTGCGCGCCGCGAGCGGCTGCCCATTCTCGTAAATGCGCAGCAGCGCGATGTCGAGGCAGTAGCGCGGGAAGGTGAAGTTGTCGGGATCGCCACCGAAGAACGCGACGCCCTCCTCGGGGGCCATCACGAGGCGGACGTCGTCATAGCGCTTGTACCGGTAGAGCGAGTACATCCCACCCTGGTAGAGGGTGACGACTTGGCAGTGGAGCCCCGTACTTTGTTGGCAGGCGGTCTGGATCGAATCGATTACCCGCGCTCGTCGCTCGGCCTGCGCGGTGGCGGTCGGCGCGCGACTCGCCGACCGGATGCGCGCGGTAACATCGTCAATGGACTGAAGCTGGTCGACGTACAATCCCTCACACCGGCGCTCGTCGGCTTGCGACGACGCCACGAAGCCCACCTCGTTGTAGTTGGTGTCACGGGGCGACGCGGAGGCGATGCAGGATCGCGCGCAGTGGTGATTCGTCAGGACCAGGCCGCGCGACGAGACGATCGACGACGAGCAGTTGGGCAACCGAACCGAAGCGAGGCGAATGTTGTCGAGCCAGCCCTGGTCGGGTGCGAAATCATACGTCGCCTTCCAGTATTCGAGCGGCGGCGCATCGAACGTCCACATCGTGCCGAACTCCTTCCGGTAGCCGGCGGCGGTGGGGGCGACGACCTGGCCTGCCAGTGGGACGCCGACGAAGAGAGCGATAAGAACGGTGCGGATGATCATGATGGCGATCCGTGTAGGCCAGCGGCTCGGCGAGCGGTCAGCCGTCCGCCTGAATTTGAACGTCGAGCTCTGAATTTTGACGCCGGACATCGCTGCCGTCCACCCTTGCCTCTGGCCCGAAGTGTGTAAGAGAGCGGGACAATGACCCAGCCGACCCCCAGCTCGGAGCGCCGCTCCGACCCCCGAAGCCGGTTCGACCTCGCGCGCGACGTGTTGTACACCACACTCCGCGCCATCGGCCGCCACGCGAGCAGCTTCTACACGGCGCTCGGTATCTACCTCGTCGGCGGCGCGACGATCGCCATCGCGTGCACGGCGTTGTTCGTCGAGCTTGCCTCGCACGTGAAGGCCGGGGCCACCCAGACGTTCGACGAGGCGGTGATGCGCTGGATGGGCGCGCATCGCATCGACTGGATCGAGCGATCGCTGCTCGAGATCACCGCCCTCGGCACCGGGCTCGTGGTGATGATGATCGTTCTGGTCTCGGCCCTGTTTCTGATCGCGACGCAACACCGCTTCTCGGCGTTTCTCCTGCTCGTCGCGTCGGCCGGCGGCATCGTGCTGAATGCGGTGCTGAAATCCAGCTTCGACCGGCCTCGACCGCAGCTTTTCGAGTGGCTCACCGAGCCCTCGAGCAGCTCGTTCCCCTCAGGGCATGCGATGAGCTCGGCGATCGTGTACTTCACGGTCGCGTATCTCATCGCCCGGCTCGAGAAGCGCCGATGGATGCGAGCGGTCACGATCATCGCATCACTGTTGATCGTGCTGCTCATCTCGGTCAGCCGCCTTTACCTCGGCGTGCACTATCCCTCGGATGTGCTGGCGGGGATGGTCATTGGCCTCGCGTGGGCCGGTTTCTGCCTCGCCGGTCTCGAGGCGGTACGCGTCTTCGGGTTGCGCTTCCGTCCGCGCGTGCTGGAGCAGGAAGAGGACCTCTCGAAGCTGGAGCGCGCGTCGAAGGGCTTCGAGCAATGATGCCACCGGACACGCGCCGGCAATGGTTTCGGCGGCGCGGCGACCTGGTGTGGACCGGCAGCTGGATCGTCGCGGGCTACTTCGGCTCGCTGCTCGTCGGGAGTCTCTTCGCTCAGCTGATGCGGCGCACCGGCAACTGGGACCAGGGGCTCGAGTGGGAGCGCGCGTTTCTGCTCCGCACGCACGTGAGGTTCCCGGAGCCCTTCGACACGCTGATGCTCGTCCTGCCCTGGCTCGGCACCAACATTACGCTGCTTCCGCTCGTCGTCGCGGTCTCGCTGTGGCTGCTCGTCAGGCGCAAGCGCCCCGATCTCGCCGCGCACCTCGTCACGGTACAGCTCGGCAGCTTCACCCTCAACGCCGTGTTGAAGGACATCTTCGACCGGCCGCGGCCCGACCTGTTCGAGATGCGCGGCCAGCACGCGTGGGCGGCCTTTCCCAGCGGGCATGCCATCGCGAGCGTCTCCGTGCTGCTGACGGTGGCGATCCTGTTGCGGCGGGAGCGCGAATGGGGCTGGCCGATGTACGCCGCCGTCGTGCTGCTGCTCGTCAGCCTGTACTCCCGGCTGTATCTCGGCGTGCACTGGCCCACCGACATTCTCGGGGGCGTGCTCGTCGGACTCTGTTGGCTTGCGGCGACCTGGGTCGCGTTCCGCGGGCCGCTCGCTCCGCAACGCACGTCGGGGGCGGGGGAG
>JAICNG010000114.1 GCA_025931335.1 Gemmatimonadaceae bacterium
AGCGCGGCGGCGATGATCGCTGCGCGTGGCTGGTCGAAGACGCGGGCGCGAAGTGCCCGCTCGATCGCGTCCGTGGACGCCGCGCCGACCGCGATACAGACGACACAGGCATCGTCGTCATGCTCTGCCTGAGCAAGCATCTCGCGTGCGATGAGCTCGGGATCGGCGCTCCCGTCGGTGATCACGAGCAGCTCACTCGGGCCCGCCGGCGCGTCCGTCGCCACGACGCTCCTCACCTGCGCCTTGGCCTCGGCGACGTAGGCGTTGCCCGGCCCGACGATGAGATCCACGCGCGGGATGCTCTCCGTCCCGTATGCCATCGCGGCGATCGCGCCGGCGCCGCCGGCGGCGAATACGCGATCGACTCCGCACAGGGCGGCCGCGGCGAGCACGACATCGGATGGGCGCCCCGCTTCATTCCGCGGGGGAGAGCACAGAATGACGTCACGGACCCCCGCAACGCGGGCGGGAATCACGCCCATGAGCACGGAGCTCGGATATGGAGCCCGACCGCCGGGCGCATACACGCCCACGCGCTCGAGTGGCTGCGGGCTCCGGCCGACGAGGATGCCGGGCTCCGGCTCGACGATCGTCCCCTCCAGTGGAACGGCGCGATGAACACCGGCGATGTTGTCGGCGGCGCGTTGCATGGCACGGCGAATCGATGGGTCCAGCGCGTCGAGCGCGCGCGCGCATGCCTCACGAGGCACCTCCAGCTCGTCGAGCAGCACGCCGTCGAGATCCCGGGCGAGCTCACCGAGCGCCGCGTCGCCCTGTGCGCGGACGCGCTCGACGATCGCGGCGACGTCGTCCCGAAGCGTCGCCTCCGTGCTGAATCCGCGCTCCAGGAGCAGCGATCTGTCGCGCGGCTCGAGCGTCGCGAGATCACCACGCACCGCAAAGAGTGGCGTTCCGGTGGCTGTCACGGCATTACCCTCTCGATACGAGTCACGAGGATCCCCTCGCCGCCGAGCGCCTTGAGGTCGGCGATGGTGCGGTAGATCGCCTGCTGCGCCACGACCGCGTGTACGGCGACGAGGTCGCCACCATTCAGGACGTCGATGACCGTGGGGCCGTTCAGGCCGGGAAGCACCCGGCGCACCTGATCGAGCGCGGCGCGCGGCACGTTCGCCATCACGTAGCGTTGGCCCCGCGCCCGGAGCACCGATTCGAGCGCGGCGACGAGCTCGTCGATGCGACGATTGCTGCCCGCGCGGGCGCCGTTCGGCGCCGTGATCAGCCGCGCGGTGGACTCGAGGATCGTGGCGATCTCGCGGAGCTGGTTGACGCGGAGCGTCGATCCGGTGGAGACGAGATCCGTCACGATGTCGGCGATCCCCAGGTGCGGAGCGATCTCTGCGGCGCCACTGACGGGAACGATCGTGACCGGGCGACACGCCGCCGCGAAATAGCGCTCCGTCAGCCGGGGGAAGGCAGTCGCCACGCGCGGACTGCCGTTCCCGTCGCTGACGATGTCGTCGAGCGACTCGATCCCGCTCTCCTCGCGCGCGGCGACGACCAGGCGACACCGGCCGAACTCGAGATCGAGCACCGACTCGAGCTCCCGCTCCGATTCGCGCACCAGGTCCCACCCCGTGACGCCAGCGTCGGCCGCGCCATCGGCAACGAACTCCGGAATGTCCTGGGCGCGCACGAAGATCGCCTCGAAGTCGCCCCCGAGGGAGGCGACGAGGGCACGGTCGCCCGCGGCGCGCAGCTCGAGCCCGGCGTCGGCGAAGAGCGTCCGCACGTCTTCCGTCAACCGTCCTTTGTTAGGCAGCGCGATCCGGAGTCTGCCCGTTGTCCGTCGTTCCATCGGTCGAACGCCTTGTTGCGGCGAGGGGAAGGGATGAAAAAGGCCCGTCCGGAAGGGGACGGGCCGCGGCGCCAGCGCGCTCGGGTACCGCTTACACGGTCATCCGCATGCGCGCGTTGCCCCGACCCGTCGGGCCGTGACCATGATGCGCGCGATGATGCAGGCGGATGTTCGTGCTCACGGGAGTCAACCTATGACGCGGCCATTCCTGCGTCAAGCAAAGGAGGAACCCGGCATCGTTGACCCCGCTTCCGGCGGGCCGATTCTGCACCCAGATTCGCGCGTGCCCGAGTTACCGACCTACACCGCCACCCGGTACCTGCAGCCGTTGCGTGAAGGCGGCTCGCTCCCGGCCGTCGTCGATACCGACGCCGGAGGATTGTTCGTGGTGAAGTTCCGCGGCGCGGGCCAGGGGGCGAAGGCGCTCATCGCCGAGCTCATCGCCGGTATGCTGGCGCGTGCATTCGGGCTGCCGGTGCCGAATCTGGCGCTCATCGAGGTCCCCGTCCCCTTCGGACGAAGCGAGCCCGATCCCGAGATTCAGGACGTGCTGCGCGCGAGCCACGGTACCAACGTCGGCCTGCGGTATCTGGATGGCGCGTTCAACTACGACAACTCCGCCGCCGGCGAGCTCGTCACCGCCGACTTCGCGACGCGCCTCGTGTGGTTCGACGCCTTCATCACGAATCCCGATCGGACGCACCGCAATCCCAACGTGCTCATCTGGGAGCGCCGACCCTGGCTCATCGATCATGGTGCCGCCCTCTACGCGCACCACGACTGGGCGAGCGTGGACGACGCGCGCGTCCATACCCCGTTCACCCGCATCCGCGAGCACGTGCTCCTGGCGCGAAGCGCCAACATCGAAGCGATCGACGCCGAGCTCGCCGCGACGCTCTCCGACCAATGCGTCACCGACGTGTTGGCGAAGGTCCCCGACACGCTGCTGCTCGACCGAACCCGCGGGGAGGAGTTCGCCTCCGGTGACGAGGCGCGCGCGCGATACTGGGACTATCTCACGCGCCGGCGCGATGGGCCGCGCACGTTCGTGACCGAAGCGGTGCGAGCACGCACGCAGCTGCGCGACCTGCCACTGCACCGCCTGTCGGCACGCCGATGATCGCTCGCCTCCGCTCGGTCTCCTATGACTTCGCCGTCCTGCGCGCGGTGCCCCATCCACACATCGGCGCTTTCGTTCCCGTCGGCGTCGTCCTGCACGCGCGCACGGTCGATTACCTCGGCATGCGCGCGATCACCGACATCGATGAGCTGCGCGCTCAGGTCCCCGAGGTGGACGCGGAGCTCCTGTCGCGCTATCTGCGGTCGGTGCGCGCGATCTGTGATGGCGATGAGTCGGCCGGGCCCGTAGCACTCACGCCACCCTCCGAGCGATTCCATTGGCTCACCGCCCCGCGCTCGGATGTAATACAGGCCTCGCCGATTCACGAGGGCGTGTGCTTCGACCCGGAACGAGAGCTGGACGCGTTGTTCAGGACGTACGTGCATCGAGCATCGCTGTGACCGCCGTGCTCCAGGCGTGCATTTCCCTCGAGCACCTCGAGCACCTCGAGCACCTCGCCTTCATGCTCATCGGCGACTTCGGCAGTAGATTTGCTCTTGTTCGCGCCACTTCATCCCGATCGAGAGTCGTCCTTGCCGTTCATTCGCACGAGCTGGTGTCGTCGTCGCCTCGCAACGTTCGCGTTCGCATCGCTCGCCGCGCTTCCGCTGACACCGTCGCAGGCCGAATCACAACACGAGCATCCGCCGCAACAGCCGTCGCAGCCGGTCGATCATTCGATGCACGGGATGATCGCTGGACCGCTTGGCATCTCTCACGCGCGCATGGGGTCCGGCACGACGTGGGTGCCCGACGTCACGCCCATGCGCGCCATTCACGCCACCTGGGGCGAATGGTCGGTGATGCTGCACGGTGTCGCCTTCCTTCAGTACGACCGTCAGTACTCACGGCGGGGCGACGATCAGTTTGGCCTGATCGACTGGGAGATGCTCATGCTGATGCGTCGCATGGGTTCCGGGCTTCTTCATCTGCACGCCATGACCAGCCTCGAGCCCCTCACCCTCGGCGCCGAAGGCTATCCGCTGCTTCTGCAAACGGGTGAGACATACGAGGGCCGTCCCCTCGTCGACCGGCAGCACCCGCACGATCTGGTCATGGAGCTTGCGGCAATGTACGAGCGGCCGGTGTCGAGCAACCTCGCCGTCTCCTTCTATGCCGGACTCGCCGGTGAGCCCGCGATGGGCCCGGTCGCGTTCATGCACCGGCCTTCGGCCCAGAGCGATCCTCTCGCCCCACTCGGACACCACTGGCAGGACGCCACGCACATCACTTTCGGCGTGATGACCGCGGGACTCTTTTCCCAGCGTTGGAAGCTGGAAGGCTCCTGGTTCAATGGGCGTGAGCCCGATGAGAACCGCTGGGACCTGGATCTGCGGTCACCCGACTCCTGGGCGGGCCGCCTGACGCTCGCCCCGACGGAGCGCCTCAGCGTGGCGGGATGGTACGGCTATCTCGAGAGCCCCGAGGCGAGCCACCCGGATGAGTCGACGCGACGCTATGGCACGTCGGTACTGTTCGCGCATCCCGGCGTGGGGGGCGGATGGTCGAGCATGCTGCTCTGGGCGGCGAACGATCACGGCCACGGCGCAGAACCCAGCTTCGTGGCCGAGAGCGATCTCGAGATCCGAGGACACAGTGTGTTCGCGCGCTACGAGTACGTGCGCAAGTCCGCGGAGGATCTCGTCGTCGAGACGGGTGGAGACGACGACGTGTTTCCGATCCACTCGCTCGTGGGCGGCTACGCACGCGACCTGGTGACGACCGGGTCCGCGGCCATCGGCGCCGGGATCCGCGCGTCCATCAACTTCATTCCGGAATCACTCGCCGAGTCGTACGGTACGCAACGGCCGGCCGGCGTGGCCGTCTACGTCCGCGTTCGGCCTCCGGACGTCATGCGCGCGCCGTAGGGCGCGCCCCACCCTGGCGGAGGTGATCGGCGAACTCGTCGGGGAGATCGCTGGCGAGGATCGCGTGCGCCGCCGACTCCACGTCGTACTCCACCCTCACGATGTCGGCCGCCACGCCGCTCGCCGTGACGCTCACGAGTACGTAGCTCGCGCGTGGATCGCCGTCCTTGGGGCGACCGACGGAGCCGGTATTCACGTAGTGAACCCCCTCGATCTCGCGGTGCCAGGGGACGTGCGTGTGCCCGAAGCACACGACGTCGCCGGCGCGCGCGCCGAGCGATCCTCCCATCTTCGCGAGAAAGGCGTCGGATCGGTCGGCGTGCACGTACACCGTGTTCAGCGTCTGATTCCCGTGGAGCAGCATCACGGTCGGCCCCGCGGCGTGCCCGCCGTCCGGCCGAATGTCGATACGAAAGGGAAGCGCTCCCAGCAACGCCTTCGTGCGAGCCGAGACGTGCTCGCGTGTCCACGCATAGGAGAGGTGGGACAGCTCCTCCTGTCGCGGATCCTCGTACTGGCAACCGCAATGCTTGTAGTCCGTCGCGACCGTGGAGTCGTAGTTGCCCGCGACACCTGGAATCGCGAAGGCGACGAGCATCTCGACGACCTCGTTCGGCCACGGTGCGTACCCCACGAGGTCGCCAAGATGATAGGTCGCGTCCACTCCCTCGCGTGCCGCGATGTCGCGCAGCACGGACTGCAACGCCGGCAGGTTGGCGTGAATGTCGGAGATGAGGGCGTAGCGCATCGTACGCGACGTCAGCCCAGCTCGAGCGCCATCACCGTCGCCGACGACGGACACGCCTCGCGGAACTCAACCGTCTGCCTGACCTCGTCAGGCACGGCCTCACGCCGCGTCTTCACGAACCCGAAGCTCGGGAAGTAGCGTTCCGCGGTCGTGGTCAGGAGGTAGAGCGCCCTGATCCCACGCGACTCCGCCTCCGCGATCACGTGCGTCACGAGCCGCCGGCCGAGCCCGGTTCCGCGCCATTCCGGCTCGACCGCCGTCGAGCGCAGCAGCGCGTACGCGTCGCAGCACACCTCGAGACCAGCGACGCCAACGATGCGCTTGTCGTCCTCACTTTCGGCGACGATGAAGCCGCCGAGCGCCTCGGCGACGCCGGCGGTGGGCAGTCCGCTCGAGACGAGCAGTCGCTCGATCGCCGGAAGGTCACCGCCGGTTGCCGCCCGCAAGGTTGCTTCGCGCGCTTCCATCATTTTCTGACCCACGGCGCTTCCCTCCGTCATGCTGCTCATGGATGATGGCGACATCACACGCAGCAGGGGAGCCCGTCGGACCCCGTGCAGCACCCCTCCTTCTCCGCCGCGACCGGCTTCGTCGCCCGGACGAAAGCGCTGACGAACTTGCCATCGATCTCGCGGGCGAATTCGGCGGCGTCGAGCCCCGACCCATCCAGGAACGCCGCGGCATCATCGGCTGCATATACGCGCGTCACTTCGACGTCGATGTCCTCGAAGCCGGCATCGGCGAGCAGCGCGCGGTATTCCTGCTCCTCCAGCGCGCCGGCGACGCATCCCACCCACAGCTCCATGTTGCGGCGCACCGCATCGGGCACGTCTCCACGCACGACGACGTCGCTCACGGCGAACCGCCCACCGGGCTTGAGGACGCGGAATGCCTCGCGCAGGACCTGGCGCTTGTCGCCCGAGAGGTTGATCACGCAGTTCGAGATGATGACGTCGACCGATGCGTTCGGGAGCGGAATGCGCTCGATCTCTCCCTTCAGAAAGGTGACGTTCGTGGCGCCCGCCTTCTGCCGGTTCTCCTCGGCCAGCGCGAGCATCTCGTCGGTCATGTCGACGCCGTAGGCGTGGCCCGTGGGTCCCACGCGCCGGGCGGAGAGCAGCACATCGATCCCGCCACCCGAGCCCAGGTCGAGGACGGTTTCCCCTTCGTGAAGCTCGGCGAGGGCGGTCGGGTTGCCGCAGCCTAACGACGCGAGCAGTGCCTTGGGGGGAAGACCGGCGGTTTGCCCTTCGTCATACAGGTCGGCGGTGATCGGGTCCCAGGCCTCGGTGGTGGTCCCGCAGCAGCCGCTCGACCCGCAGCAGCTGGCACTGGTGTCGCCCTGTGCCGCGCGTTGCGCGGCCTGACCGTACTTGTCGCGCACCACGGCCTGGAGCTGGGAGAGATCGGTCTCGGTCGACTGGGCCTGCGTCTTCATGTTCATTCTCCGTTGATCAAGTTTTCTTGATATGTCAGCCAAAAAAAATGTCAGCAGCATCCCGACGCACGCGTCGGCAGGCGACGCGCGGTCGGCTTCAACACGGACAGAACGGACTCGGCCTCCTCGAACGTGTCCCGCGCGAGGGCGTAATACACCCACCGACCCTCCTTCCGGTCGGTAAGAACTCCAGCCTCCTTGAGCGCGCGAAGGTGCCACGACAGTCGTGGCTGGGCGATGTCCAGGGCCTCCGTGAGCTCACACACGCAGCGCTCACCGTCGCGAAGGAGGTCGATGACCTCCAGGCGAATCTCGTCGGAGAGCGCATGAAAGAGCCGTGCGGCTCGTGTGTAGTCGGTGCGGGCAGCGGTGGCCATGGAGGGATAATATCAAGAAAAGTTGATTGGTCAAGTGGGCCAAGGGCCAGGGGCCACGGGCCACCGGCGAGGGCCAAGGGAGGGTAACCCCCAGGCCCATCACCCGCCCCATGGCCCCTGGCCCTTGACCCTCGGCCCCGCTTCTAAGGCAGGAATCCCCGAGCGAACCCTCCAGGGAAGGCGTCCGAGTGGAAGTTCACGTAGAAGCTCGACGGATCCCGCAGCAGCTCGGCGAGCGCCGCCTCGTGGCTGGCGAAGTGCGCATTGGCGGTGAAGATGCCTTGCTGGCGGAACTCCAGGTGCCGGTCGGTGAGGTTGAGATCGACGCCCACCGGGCTCGACAGCCACCAGATCACCGGTCCCGTGGGCTGCCCGGGATTCAGGTGATGGATGTGGCCGAACCGGACGCTCTCGTCACCCTTGTTGTTGATGATCACCGTCGATTCGATGGTTCCATCGGCGAGAACCATGATCTGCGCGTGGCCTTTCGATTCCGAGGTCGAGAGCGGTACCTCGAGCTCCGAGCGCATCTGGGTATTGAAGACGATCGGCGGCGCGCCCTCACTCCCTCCCACCGAGAGCGAAGCCGCGAAACGCTCCGGTCCCGTCGAAGGCTGATCGGCGCACGCGGCCACCGCAACGACAACCACCATCGCGTGCCAATGTCGCATAGTCCTTCCTGGTCGAGTGGATCGGGAAGGGTCGCGCTCGCCGCGGCGGGCGAAAAGTGCCGCGCGGCGAGCGGCGCCTTCCGGCTCGCCAAAGAAGGGATTGGTGCCGTGACGGCATTCGGGACCCATTCGCCGCACTCTTACGGTACGGACGTCAGACGTCAGCACTCAGGACGCGGGGCTCGGAAGCCCTGGGCCGGACCCGACCCTCCAGGCTTTATTTCTGAATTCTGAATTCTGAATTCTGAATTCTGACCTCTGACGTCTTTGCCGTTCCCAAGAGAGCAATGGACAACCTCGCTCACACCCTCGCTGGTCTCGCCATCGCCGAGGCCGGGCTGCGGCGAACGACGGCTCTCGGGGCGACGACGCTCGCGATCGCCGCCAACCTCCCCGACATCGACGCTTTCATCTACCTCGTCGGGGATGGCATCGACGCATTGGCGTTTCGGCGTGGGTGGACGCACGGCATCCTCGCGATGCTAGTGTTGCCGGTACTACTCGCGGCGCTTATGCGAGGCGTCACCCGCCTTCGACGGCCGCGAGCCGACGCCCCGCCCAGCAGCTGGCGCTGGCTCATCGCGCTCTCGGCAATCGGCGTGTGGTCCCATCCATTGCTCGACGTGCTCAACACGTACGGGGTGCGACTCCTGATGCCGTTCTCGAGCCGGTGGTTCTACGGCGACGCCCTGTTCATCATCGACGTCTGGCTCTGGTTGGCCCTTCTCGTTGGAATCGTCTTGTCGCGCCGGCGCACGCTCCGCGACGTGCGCCTCCCACAGCGCCCCGCGCAGGCAGCGATCGCGCTCGTCGCCGTGTACATCGCCGGCATGGCAGTCTCGTCGCGCGTTGGCCGGAGCATGGTCGAGCACGTCGCGGGCGGAGACCGCGCCGAGCGTGTGATGGTCTCACCCGTTCCGCTCACCCCATTTCGCCGGATGGTCGTGCGTGACTTCGGCGACCGGTACCAGGCCGGTGAGCTGACGTTAGGCGCCGCGGCCCGCTATCAGACCATCGGAGAGACTCCAACCGGACGCGACACGGAGCTCGCGGCGATCGCGGCGCGAACGCCCGACGGCGCCGCGTTCCTGTCCTGGTCGCGCTTTCCCCGGTTCGCCCGCGAAGAGACCGACGACGCCCTGTATGTTCGCATCAGCGACATGCGCTATGCCGATGTGCGAGGCCGTGGCTGGGCCTCGGTGCTGATACGCCTCTCGTCGCGAGACGCGGATCACCGCGCCTTCGGAACCACCCGCAGCAGCTTGCCGTCGTCCTCGTCGGTCACCAGGTAGAGCAGCCCATCCGGGCCCTGCTGGACATCGCGTATCCGTTGGCCGGCGAGGTAGCGCTCCTCGGCCGTGACACGGTCGTTGGCGATGGTGAGCCGGACGAGCGCGCGCACTCCCATCCCTCCGACGATCGCGCTTCCATTCCACCCGGGGTATCGGTCACCGGTGTAGAAAGTCATCCCCGACGGTGCGATCACCGGATCCCAGTAATAGACCGGCTGCTCCATCCCCTCTTTCTGCGCGCCCTCGCCGATGCTCGCGCCCGAGTAGTCGCGCCCGTAGGTGATCACGGGCCATCCGTAGTTCTTTCCCTTCTCGGGTCGATTGAGCTCATCGCCCCCCATGGCGCCGTGCTCCACCGTCCACAGCTGTCCCGTCTCCGGGTGAAGCGCCGCCGCCTGAACGTTGCGGTGACCGAACGACCAGATTTCCGGCCGCGCATCACTGCGTCCGACGAAGGGGTTGTCCGCGGGGATGCTGCCATCGCGGTTGAGGCGGACGATCTTGCCGATGCCCGACGTCAACTGCTGCGCCTGTCCACGGAAGGTGGCCGCCTGCCGATCTCCCTGCGTGACGAAGAGCATGCCGTCGCGGGAGAAGA
>JAICNG010000084.1 GCA_025931335.1 Gemmatimonadaceae bacterium
ACAAGGCCATCGAGCGCGGGAAAGCGACCGCCGGGGCGCGCGACGAGGGACTGCGACGCTTGACGAGTGCCGCGAGCGCGGCCGACGCCGCTCGCGACGCAGACCTCGTCATCGAAGCGGTGCCGGAGCGTCTCGATCTCAAGCAGGCGATCTTCACCGAGCTCGAGCGGTCGGTGTCCGCGGACGCGGTTCTCGCCAGCAATACCTCGTCGCTGTCGATCTCGCGCATCGCGGAGAAGCTCGAGCATCCGGAGCGGGTCGTGGGGCTGCACTTCTTCAATCCCGTGCCCGTGATGAAGCTGCTCGAGATCGTCCGGGGAGAGCGAACGAGCGACCGCGTGATCGACGGCGCCCGCTCCTTCGCGGCGTCGCTTGGAAAGACGCCGATCCTCGTGCGCGACACGCCGGGATTCGCGACGAGCCGCCTCGGCGTCGTGCTCGGTCTCGAGGCGATTCGCATGCTCGAGCAGGGCGTCGCGTCGGCCCAGGACATCGACCGCGCGATGGAGCTGGGCTACAATCACCCGATGGGCCCGCTGCGGCTGACGGATGTCGTCGGGCTCGACGTGCGCCTCGCGATCGCCGAGCATTTGCACGCCACGCTCGGTGACGATACCTATGCGCCGCCTGCCCTGCTCCGCCGGCTCGTCAGCGAGGGGAAGCTCGGCAAGAAGAGCGGCCAAGGATTCTACTCCTGGGAGAAGGACCGATGACCGAACCTGAAGTCGTGCTTCTCGAGCAGCGCGGGCGCGTCGCGGTGGTGACGATGAACCGGCCGGAAAAGCGCAATGCGCTCGACGGCCAGATGCGGTGCGCGTTCCTCGGCGTCATGGACCGCCTGCGGCGAGACACCGCCACGCGCGCGATCGTGATCACCGGCGCCGGCGACAAGGCGTTCATCGCCGGCGCCGACATCGGCGAGTTCGAGGGGCGCTCGCCGGTCGACCAGTACCGCGTCATGCGGCTGCCGACTGTCTTCGACGCAATCGAGAAGTCGCCGAAGCCGGTCATCGCCGCCGTCAACGGCTTCTGCCTCGGCGGCGGCATGGAGCTCGCGCTCGCCTGCGACATCCGGCTCGCGTCGTCCAATGCCAAGTTCGGGCAGCCCGAAGTGAACCTCGGCATCATCCCGGGCGGTGGTGGAACGCAGCGGCTGCCGCGGATCATCGGCCTCGGCCGCGCCCTGCGGATGATCCTCACTGGAGAGATGATCACGGCCGAGGATGCCCTCAGAGTGGGGCTGGTCGAGGAAGTCGTGCCGGCCGAGGTGCTGCTCGATCGCGCGGTGGCGATCGGGGAGCTGATCGCGTCGAAAAGCCCGGTCGCCGTGGCGGCCGCGAAGGAGGCGACGCGCGCGGCGATGAGCCTTCCGCTCGACGAAGGGCTGAGACTCGAGTCCGCACTCTTCCAGCTCTGCTTCTCGAGTGAAGACAAGGCGGAGGGGGTGCGCGCGTTTCTCGAGAAGCGGACGGCCAATTTCACCGGCCGATGACGGCGAGAGATGATCGGGGATCGCGGACGGCGGATGCGCCACACGCAATCCGCAATCCGCACTCCTCGATCCGGATCACCGATGTCCACATCCACATCCAGCCCTGGCGTCAGCTCAAGCCAGCGGTCATGGAGACGATGCGGCGCGGCAAGGAGGATCGCTTCGAGTTTCTCCTCGCCCTCATGGATGATCCGAGAATGCTGCTGCGGATCATGGACGACGACGGCATCGACCGCGTGGGGATGGTGAACTACCCGAGCCCCGACCTCATGGGGTTCACGAACGACACGAATGACTTCGCGGCTCGTTATGCAGCGGCGGATCCCCGCCGGCTGATCCCGTACGGCGGCGTGCATCCACGGTTCGCGAAGGATCCTGCGGGTGAGGTGCATCGGCTCGTCGAGCTGGGCATCCGCATGCTCAAGATTCACCCGAACCATCAGTGCTTTCCCGCCAATGCGTACACGGAGGGCCTGGACGCGCTCGGGGCGCTCTACAAGGCATGCGAGGACCTCGGTCTGCCCGTTCTGATTCACACCGGGACGAGCATCTTTCCCGGTGCACGGAGCAAATGGGGAAATCCGATGGAGATGGATGACGTCGCCATCGACTTCCCCGATTTGCCGCTGGTGATGGCGCACGGCGGCCGTCCGCTGTACATGACGGAGGCGTTCTTCATCCTGCGCCGGCATCGACGGGTGTGGCTCGATCTTTCGGGAATCCCGCCCAAGAGTCTTCTCGGCTACTTTCCGCGCATCGCCGAGCTGGAGCGGCAGATCCTCTGGGGTACGGATTGGCCGAGCCCCGGAGTCGACAGCATGCGTCGCAATGTCGATGATTTTCTCGACCTGGATCTGCCCGAGAGCGTAAAGCGCGCGGCACTCGAGACGAACCCTGAGCGGTTGCTGCCGACACGAGCTGACTCGGCCGGCGTTCTGGCCGGAAATCGCACCGCGACGTAGCTTCACGGTCGCCTCGCACATGAACTTCTCGATCTGGAGGTCCCTGACGTGACGCGGTTCGCCATTCTCGCGCTCGCCGCCACCGCCGCATGCGCATCCGGCGGTGCGACGGCGCGCGCTCCATCGACGCCGAGTACGCCGTCAGCTGAGACGAGCGCTCAAGGTGCCACAGGATCGGGCGCCCTCTCGGCGCCGCTCGCCGATCCGTTCCCCAGCACATATACGCCGTTTCCGTCGCGTGCCACGGTCATCCGAAACGTGACGATCTTCACCGCCGTCGGACCGCGCATTGTGAACGGCGCGATCCTCCTTCGCGATGGCAAGATCGCGGCGGTCGGGACATCGGTGGATGCGCCGGCCGATGCGATCGTGATCGATGGCGCCGGAAAGTTCGTCACCCCCGGGCTGATCGACACGCACTCGCACATGGGGGTGTATGCCGCGCCCGGCGTCCAGGCCAACAGCGACGGCAACGAAGCGACCAATCCCGTGACGGCGCACGTGTGGGCCGAGCATTCGGTGTGGCCACAGGATCCACAGTTTCCGCGGGCGCTGGCGGGCGGAATCACCACCGCCCAGATCCTTCCGGGATCGGCCAATCTCATCGGTGGCCGGTCGGTCGTGCTGAAGGTCGTTCCCGCGCGCACGGTGCAGGCAATGAAGTTCCCCGGCGCGAAGTACGGCCTCAAGATGGCGTGCGGAGAGAATCCGAAGCGCGTGTACGCGAGCCGCGGTCCGTCGACTCGAATGGGGAACGTGGCCGGCTATCGCAACGCGTGGATTCAGGCGGAGCAGTATCGTCGCCGCTGGGACAAGTGGCTCGCCGACAAGAAGGGCGATCCCCCGTCACGCGATCTCGGCAACGAGACGCTCGCCGAGGTGCTGCGCGGCAACATCCTCGTCCACAACCACTGCTATCGCGGCGATGAGATGGCGCAGATGATCGATATCGCCAGGGAGTTCGGCTACAAGATCCGCTCGTTCCACCATGGCGTCGAGGCGTACAAGGTCGCCGACCTGCTGGCGCGGGATTCGATCTCGGCATCGATCTGGGCCGACTGGGGCGGGTTCAAGATGGAAGCGCTCGATGGCGTAAAGGGCAACATGGCGCTCGTGCACCAGGCGGGTGCGCGCACCGTCGTTCACTCGGATGATCCCTCGGGGATCCAGCGCCTGAACCAGGAGGCGGCGAAAGGGATCGCCGCCGGGGCGGCGTTAGGCATCACGGTCACCGAAGAGGACGCCATCACCTGGCTCACGCTGAATCCCGCCTGGTCGCTCGGCCTCGACGATCGGATCGGGTCCATCGAGGTGGGCAAGAACGCCGACATCGTGCTGTGGAGCGGCAATCCGTTCAGCGTGTATTCGCGGGCCGAGCGCGTGTGGATCGACGGTGCGCAGATGTTCGATCGCACCGATCCGGCCGAAGCATGGCGCACCGACTTCGAGCTCGGCTTCGTGCGTCGGGGGGCGTTATGAGGAACGGCGAAAGGGGTCAAAGGGATCGAAGGGGTCGAAGGGGTCTGCGGGCGATCGGACTGATAGCAGTGCTCCTGACCGGGGTCGCCCAGGCCCAGACGATCGCGATCGTTGGGGGACGCGTGTTGCCGGTGAGCGGCCCACCCATCGACGGTGGAACCGTGATCATTCGTGATGGGAGAATCACGGCCGTTGGACGGGACGTCGCCATCCCCGATGGGGCGCAACGCATCGATGCCGCGGGCAAATGGGTGACGCCGGGCATCATCAACCCGGCCACGCAGCTCGGACTGGTCGAGGTCGGCCAGGTTCGCGAGACGCGCAACGCGAGCGCGCGCGGCGACGAAGGGAGCGCGATCCGCGCGGCGTTCACAGTGTGGGATGGGCTCAATCCGCTCTCGGTGATGTTCGCCCCGGCGCGCAACGAGGGTATTACGACGGTCGCCGTGTTCCCCACCGGTGGGCTCGTATCGGGACAGGGTGCGCTGGTGGACATCGTCGACGGAGGCGTCACGGACATGATGGTGAAGTCGCCGATCGCGATGGTCGCGCAGGTGGGTGATCCCGAAGGGGCCAACGTCGCGTCGCGTGGCGAGCTCATCCTGCGTCTTCGCGAGCTGCTCGAGGATGCGCGAGCCTACGCGCGACGCCGGGCCGATTTCGAGCGCGCTCAGAGCCGCGAGTTCGCGGCGAGCCGTCTCGATCTCGAGGCGATGCAGCCCGTGCTCGCGGGCCGAGTGCCGCTGCTCGTCGTCGCCGACAAGGCCAGCGACATCGAAGCGGCGATTCGCCTGGCGAGGGACTACAGCCTGCGCTTGATCATCGGCAGCGGCGCCGAAGCGTGGATGGTGGCCGACCAGCTGGCGGCGGCGAAGGTGCCGGTGCTGGCCGGGTCGATGGTCAACATTCCGGGGAGCTTCGCCACGTTAGGCGCGCGGCAGGAGAACCCTGGGCTCCTGCGCCGGGCGGGCGTCGACGTCGCGCTCATCGGCACGGGCAGCGACCCCGACGCGTTCAACGTTCGCAACATCAAGCAGGAGGCGGGGAACGCGGTCGCCTACGGCATGACCTGGGACGACGCCCTGCGCGCCATCACGTTGACGCCGGCCGAGCTGTTCGGGGTGGCCGATCGGTACGGCTCGCTGCAACCCGGTCGGGTGGCCAACGTCGTCGTGTGGAGTGGGGACCCGTTCGAGTTCTCCACGCGCGTGGAGCACGTGTTCGTTCGCGGTGTGAGGGCGCTGGCGCCATCGCGCCAGGATGAGCTCATGCAGCGGTACAAGACGCTCCCGCCCTCATTCAGGAATCCCTGACCGCGATGTGAAACGCGGAGCGCTAGTTCGCGCTCCGCGTTTCGCCCGGCTCACCCAGCTTGGCCTCCAGCGAGGCGACCTCGGCCTCGTGCGCGGCGAGTGTCGCGCTGAGGCTGGCATACAGGTCGGGCTCGATCTCGCGCCCTTCCACCTTTGCCCGGTACACCGCGTATCCCAACGCCTGCGCCGCGCGATCCGCGAGCTGGCGCGCACGCAGGGCCTCCAGGCGAAGGCGGCCTTCATCGAAAGCGTTCTGCGCCACTCGTCCGGCGCGATCGAGCTCGGTGCGCAGCTTGGTCCAGACGGTCATGAGAGCCTCCCGACGTTGCCTTTCCTACGAGCGGCGCGGCGGCATCGTTTCATCGCCACAGCATCCGCCAACGTGAAGCGCCCTCACATGCGTGAGGGCGCGTTCGCAGCGTACCCGGTGAAGACCCGAATCAGGCCGCTGACGTCGTCGCCGTCTCCGGATATACGCTCACCTTGTAGCGCGTCTTGTTCTTGTGCTCGAACTTCACGACGCCATCGATGAGCGAGAAGATCGTGTAGTCGGAGCCCAGGCCGACGTTGCGTCCCGGATGGTATTTCGTACCGCACTGGCGGATGATGATGTTGCCGGCGCGCACCCGCTCCCCACCGTACTTCTTGACGCCGCGGTACTTCGGATTGCTGTCGCGACCGTTGCGGCTGGAGCCGACACCCTTCTTGTGAGCCATATTCGCCTCTAGCCGAGCGTGATGTCGTTGATGCGGACTTCGGTGAAGCCCTGCCGGTGGCCCTGCTTCTTCGCGTAGTTCTTCCGGCGCTTGAACTTGAAGACGACGATCTTGTCGCCCCTGCCGTGCTTGACGACCTCGGCGGTCACCTTCGCGCCCGAGACGAGCGGCGCGCCGGCAAAGACCTTCGAGCCATCGGAGCCGAGCAGAACTTCGTCGAACGTGATGCTATCGCCCGCCTCGGCCGCGAGGGTCGGGATGCGAAGCGTTTTGCCCGGCTCGGCCCGAAACTGCTTGCCGCCGGTGCGAATGATTGCGTAGGTCATTTGTCTACGGGATGAACCGGAGTAACTGATACAGACAGAACAAGTTAGGCTGTTCGCCAGGCCTTGTCAACGCCGGCGCCCGCGTGCCTCCCCTAGGGCCGCATTCCACCCTCCAAGTTCAAAGGGGGGACGCGGATTCCGCGGATTCAGCTGATTCTGCGGATTGCTCCTTGTGACGTGATCTCTCCTCCACAGGAGCAAACAGCAATGCCTTTGTCTTCCGCGAGGAGATATCTCGACACCAGGGACGATCCGCCTGATCTGCCGCATCCGCGAAATCCGCGTCCCCCCCTTTTGAATTTGGATGCTGGAACGCCCTGAGACGAACTACGCCACGGCGTACTGTTGAGTGACGTCCCGCTCGGCGCCCTTCACGACAAGCTTGAACTCGTCGGGCTTCAACAGAGGGTCATCGCGCAGCTCGAGGCCGAAGCCTGCCTGCTTCTCCAGCTTCTTCACCAGGTCGTGCTCCCGCTCGAGCACGTACATCGCGACGTCCGGATGGAGCTTAACGATCAGGTTGTCGCGGCGCCCTTCCACCGCCATCCGCTTCACCGAGCGCTCCATCCGGCGAACGATCGTCTCCGGGGTGAACACACGGCCGGTTCCCTGACAGGTGGGGCACGACTCCGTCATGTTCTGCAGGTGACTCTGCCGCACCCGCTGACGCGTCATCTCGATCAGACCGAGGTCGCTCACGCCAAACGCCTTCGTCCGCGCGCGGTCGCGGCCGAGGTGGGTGCGAAGCTCCTGAAGCACCTTGTCGCGGTTCGCGCGCGTCTCCATGTCGATGAAGTCGCAGACGATGATGCCGCCGATGTCACGCAGCCGAATCTGACGCGCCACTTCGCGCGCGGCCTCGGTGTTCGTCTTGAGGATCGTCTTCTCCGGGTCCTTCTTGCCAGTGTACCGCCCGGAGTTGATGTCGATCGATACCAGTGCCTCGGTCTGCTCGATGATGATGTAGCCTCCCGACGGGAGGTCACAGCGGCGCTTGAAGAGATCGCGAATCTCGGTTTCGATCTCCGCCTTGTCGAACAGGGGCCTCGGCTCGTCGTACAGATGGACGCGCTCCGAGAGCTCCGGCGCGATGCCCTTCAGGTACTCGGTGATCTCGTTGTACAGCTGCTTCGAGTCGACCGTCAGTTTGTCCACCTTCGTGCTGAACAGGTCGCGGATGATCCCCCGCGTGAGGCTGGTCTCTCGATGGACGAGCGCCGGTGCGCGAGTGAAATGGGTCTTCTTCTTGACCCGTTTCCAGTTGCTGATCAGGGTGTTGAGCTCGCGCTTGAACGTCTCCTGCGTCGCGTCCTCTCCGACGGTGCGGACGATGACGCCGCCAGCGTCCTTCGGCAGGACCTCCTGGACCATCTCGCGCAGTCGCTGACGCTCGGCCCGGTCGCCGATCTTGCGGCTCACGCCGACGCGCGACGCGGAGGGCATATAGACGAGGAAGCGCCCGGCGAGGGAGATTTGCGCGGTGACGCGCGGCCCCTTGGTGGAAATGGGCTCCTTGGAGATCTGGACGACGATCTCCTGACCGCGCTTCAGCTGCTCCTGAATCGGTGGCGCTTTCGCGCGGCGCGCGCTCTTCTCGTCGTCCTCGTCCCCGTTGGCGTCGTCGTCTTCCCCGTTCTCGTCGTCGCTCTCTTCGTCATCGGCGATGACAAGGTCCGACGCGTGGAGGAACGCGCTCTTCTCGGTTCCGATGTTGACAAAGGCGGCCTGAATGCCCGGAAGGACCGCCTCTACCTTCCCCAGGTAAATGTCGCCGACCATCCGCCGCGCATCCGGGCGGTCGACGAGGAGCTCGACAAGCTGGTCATCCTCCAGGATCGCGACACGGGTTTCCCGCGGGTTCGCATTGATGAGGATCTCTCGCTTCATACACACGCATGGCCCGGCCCGGTCGCGGCGACTCGACGCGCGAAACGGACGAGCACATTCCAGTGATGGCGACGGGAGCGGCACGGCTCGACGCCGTTGGCAGCACCATCGCGAATGGGATGGGGCTCTCCGGCGACGTCTGAATCGTCCACGCCTTCCGCGCCTCGAATCCACACGGCGGGACCGCGCGCGCTCCTCGGAGCGGTGCGCGAGCCGTGGGGTCGAGTGTGGAGCGGGAAGTCGTGCGATTCATCGCTTTCGTGAGCGACAGCGCGCCTGGAGAGAAGATGCCGGAGGGGAGCGTTGAAGAATCCGCACCGGCTCGATACTGACCGCGGGCCTCGAGTCGCCCGGCCAACGGTCCCTGTGACAGTCGTGAGCGGCACCTGCGCCGCCGCTCAAGTATAGACGCGACCGGACGGGTTTTGCAACGGCGGCAACGACTTACGCGCCGCGCCGCATGCGGAAGATCAGGTAAGCGAGGACCGCGGCGAAGCCGAGCGCCGCACGCCATTCGCCATGCCGCATGTAGAGCTGAAAGTCGAAGCTTCCCCGACCCTCCGCTCCAGCCGTCGCCGCCCGCCACGGTGTGGGGCGAGGAACGAACGGCGGGACATTGCGTTCCCATTCATCGTATGCGTCGGGAAAGCGCGCGCGGATGCCGACGCGCTCGTCTCGGATCGTGGGGCCGTAGATCAGCACGAAGAACGCGATCACGAGGAGCAGAAGGCTCCAGTGCGCGGCGACGGCGAACCCGGCCGCGATGAGAAAGGAGCCGAAGTAGAGGGGGTTTCGCGTGTGCGCGTAGGGCCCGGTCGTCGCCAGGCGGTCGTTTTTCACGATGTGTCCGGCGGCCCAGGCGCGAATCGCCAAGCCGGTGAACGCGATCGCGGTGCCGACGATCAGCGTGAGCGCGGTCGGCTGGGCGACGACGAGATACCCGGCGGCGAGAAGAAACCCGAGCGGAACGCGAATGCGACGCGCCAGCTCGCGGTTCAATCCGCCAGCTCCCGCAGCAGATGGCGCGCGATCACGATCCGCTGAATCTCGGACGTCCCTTCCCCGATCTCGCAGATCTTCGCGTCACGCATCATGCGCTCGACGGGATACTCCTTCGTGTACCCGTATCCGCCGTGAACCTGAATCGCCTTGATCGTCGTGCGCATCGCGAGCTCGGAGGCGTACAGCTTCGCGATCGCCGCTTCCTTCGCGAACGGCCGGCCATGCAGCGCGAGCCACGCGGCGTGATACACCAGGTGGGTGGCCGCCTCGATCTCGGTGGCCATGTCCGACAGCTGGAACTGAATGCCCTGAAAGTCGAAGATGCGCTTGCCGAACTGCCGGCGAATACTCGCGTAGCGAAGCGCCTCCTCGAAGGCCCCCTCGGCGATGCCGAGCGACAGCGCCGCGATGCCGATGCGACCCGAGTCGAGCGTCCGCATGAAGTTGGTGAACCCCTCCCCTTCGGCCCCGAGGCGGTTTTCGACCGGAACCTCCACGTCCTCGAAGAAGAGCGCGCGAGTATCCGATGCGCGCCATCCGAGCTTGTCCTCCTTCTTCCCGGCGTGGAATCCCTTCATTGCCGGAAGCGAGGGGTCGTGCCCGACGCCCAGCTCACGCGCTCGGTCGAGGTCGCAGGTCTCCTTCGTGAGGATGAACGAGCTAATGCCTTTCGTGCCCTTGGAACGATCGGTCACGGCGGTCGCGACGAAGATCTCGCCCACGCCGGCATGGGTGATGAAGATCTTCGATCCGTTGAGCACGTAGTGGCCATTCCGGCGCTCGGCGGTGGTGCGCGTTCCGGCAGCGTCGCTGCCGGCAGCCGGCTCCGTGAGCCCGAAGCCGCCGAGGACGCGGCCGCTGGCGAGCAACGGGACGTAGCGCTTCTTCTGGGCGTCGGTCCCGAAGTGAACGATGGGCGACGTGCCGAGCGTCGTGTGCGCGGAGATCGTGATCGCGTGCGATGCATCGATCTTCGCCATCTCGTGGATCGCGATGATGTAGGCGATGTAGTCGAACCCGGCGCCACCGAGGGTCTCCGGCCAGGGCACGCCGAGCAGCCCGAGCTCCCCCATGCGCTTCACGTTCTCCCAGGGGAATTCGGCTTTCTCGTCGAGGGCGCCGGCGACCGGCGCGACGTGCTCGCGCGCGAACTCGCGCACCATGTCGCGCACGGCGTGATGCTGTTCGGTGAAGTAGAGAGAGAGATCCATTCCGCCCTCGGTCAGGCCGCCTCGGTTCCGTCCGCCTCGCGAATGATGCTGAGAAACCGCTCGCCGTACTTCTCGCGGCGCGCGGGCCCTACCCCATGCACTTCTTCCATCGCCGCCAGCGAGGCTGGCCGCTTGACCGCCATCTCCGCCAGAGTGCGGTCCGGGAACACGACGTACGCCGGGACCTTTTCCTCGCGGGCGATGCGTCCTCGCAGCGCCTTGAGCTCGCTGAAGAGCGAGGCGTCACCGGCGCCAAGCTCCACGTCGTCGATCACCGCGCGGCGCGGGCTCGGCCGAGGCGCCCGCGCTTCCGCTCGGCGAACGCTCGCCTTTCTCGGCTTTCGCGCCGATGCGTCGGGCGTGAGGTGCGTGCCCATGCAGTTGTCGCACGAGTCGCAACGCGCGCGGGCCGCAGGATCGCCAAAATATCGGAGCACGAAGCCGCGCCGGCAACCTGGCGTGTAGGCGTACTTTTGCATCGCTTCGAGCTTCGAGAGGTCGGCGGCTCTCCGTCTGTCCGTGGCACGCCAATCGATGCTGCGCTCGTCGAGCCGGGCCCCCGGACGCGCGAGGCGGAGCCCGCTTCCCGGGCGCTCCCACATCACGAACTGGCGCGCCTGCAGTCGGTCGAGGATCGTGCGCACGCCGTGCACGCCACCAAACCCGGGGGGGAGTCCCTTGGGCTCGATGATGACCCCGTCGTACAGTCGATCGCCGGCCACACGCCAGAGAGCGCGAAGGAGATCGCGGTCCACGCGGTCGTCATCACCGAGCTCGCGACGAATGCGATCCGCGGAGGCGAGCAGCCTCACGAGGACGCGGGTGCTCCCGTCGCCCCCGGCGCTGATGAGCCCGTGCTGCTCGAGCATGCGCAGCGCCGAGTCGATCTCGCGCTCGCGCGCCTTGCCGCCAAGGAGGGCGGGCAGCGCGCTCGCCTCGAGCTCCACGACGCCCTTGTCGTCCGCGTGCCGACGCAGGGTCTCGTACACGGACTCGACGAGCTTGCGGTCCGGGTACGCAGCCTTGATGAAGAACTCGTGCGTGAAGCGGTCCTGAAAGGCGTGCAGGAGCACGCACGTCGAGGGCTTGCCATCGCGGCCGGCGCGACCTGCTTCCTGGTAATACGCTTCGAGGGTGCCGGGCATCGCGTGGTGCACCACCACCCGCACGTTCGGCTTGTCGATCCCCATCCCAAACGCGTTCGTGGCGACGATCGCGCGCACGCGCTCGTTCATGAACGCGTCCTGCACCTCGCGGCGATGGGAATCATCGAGGCCTGCATGATACGCGACCGCGCGTATGCGCGCGGTCTCGAGCACGCCGGCGATTCGCTCGACCGCGCGGCGAGTCGCGGCATACACGACCGCCAGCCCTTCGTGCTCCTGAAGCGTCTGCACGAGGGCGACGTCCTTGTCGTCGTCGGTGCGCGTGCGCACGACATGATAGCTCAGATTCGTGCGGTCGAACCCGGTGATGATCGTGTCGGGAGAGCGCAGCGCGAGCTGGGTGGCGATGTCGCGGCGCACTTCCGGCGTCGCCGTCGCGGTGAGCGCGATCGTCGGTGGATTCCCCAGGCGCGCGCGGACATCGCGAATGCGCAGATAGCTCGGGCGGAAGTCGTGCCCCCATTCGCTGATGCAGTGCGATTCGTCCACGGCGAGCAGCGAAACACCCATCGCCTTCACGCGGTCGGCGAACCCCGGCACGTCGAAGCGCTCGGGCGCGACGTAGAGCATCCGCAGCTCGCCGCGCTGAGCCCGCGCCATTCGGTCGGCCACTTCGTTCGACGTCAGCGTCGAGTTGATGAAAGCCGCGGGGAGACCACGGGCGAGCAGAGCATCCACCTGATCCTTCATCAGGGAGATCAGGGGCGAGACGACCACCGTGAGACCCGGAAGCACGAGCGCCGGGACCTGATAGCACAGCGACTTTCCGCCCCCGGTGGGAAGGATGACGAGCGTATCCTTCCCGGCGAGCACCGAGCTCACCGCTCGCTCCTGTCCCGGCCGGAAATCCGGGTACCCGAAGCGTTCGCGCAGGATGGCGCGGGCGTGGTCGAGGGTCGAGATGCTCGATGTGCTCAAGGGGCTCGAGGTGCTCACGGGGCGGCGTGGGGGCTGGGACTGATGAGGCTAAACGATGGCGCACGCGCCACGACATCGCGACACCGCATCGAGGATCTAGACGGCGCGGGCGAAGTGGCCTCGCGTGAATGCGTCGCCGACCAGGGAACGCACCGACTCATGACGCGCTGGCCTGGCCGCGGACAGATCGTCGAGCATCTGCCGGTAGCCGGCGACGACCTGCGCGACCGGCTCGCCAGGCACGTTGAAGATCGCATGGAAGCCACGGATGCCAGCCGCCCACAGGCGGGGGATGTACTCACTTCCCTCCAGCGGGCGCGAGTGCAGCAGCCGGTTGCGACACGCCGTGTCGGTCGCGACGGCGAACGTGTAGCCGGCGGGATCGGTGAGCTGCACCACCGGATGCTTCTGCACGCAGAGATCGCGACAGGTCGTGGCGACTCGCTCGTAGGCGGCCGACAGCACGCAGTGCTCGATCGTCATCCCTTCCGGCCGGCCGTAGACGACGACATCGAAGCCGGCACCGCGCCACGGGGCGACGAGCGCCTCCATCTCGGATGTGGTGAGCTCGATCGACACCACGATTCGTGAGGCACCGAGCCGGAAGTACTCGGCCGCCGTGTGCCCGTTGAAGCAGTTGACGGCGTAATCGGCGACCACGTCTCGCCCCTGCGCTCTCAGCTCGGCGACGAGACCGAGATGGCCGCACAGCAGAGGGACGTCGAGGGCGAGCCACTTGTCGAGCGCGCGACGCTCCTCCGGCCTGACGATCGTGGGAGTTCGAAGGCGGAGCCGCACCCCCTGCGATCGCAGCTCGTCCGCCAGCGCGCGCACCCGGGACACCGGCGGAGCGGGATGACGGAGAAAGGGATCGAGCACGATCTCCGTCGCGCCGGCACGCGCCGCTTCGCGCGCGTCCTCGATCTGATAGACGGAGGCAACCAGCCTGGCCCCCGACTCTCGCCCGGCGATGGGGCGTACGTCGACGTCGATCTCGCGCACCGCCGCCTCGATCGCGCCCCGCCGCTCGGCGGCGCGCGCCCCGGTGGCCCACGCTCGGCGCTCGAGGAGGGACTCGACCGCGGTCTGGCGCAGATGGTTGAGCTCGCTCACCGGCAGGAAGAGCCCTGGCTCGAGACCGCTCTCGTCGATCGCCCCGAGGGCGAAGGGCGTGTTGCCCAGGCGGCCGAGCTGATCGCGAAGCTGTCGCTCATCGAGCGCGCGCTGGCGCGCTGGGGACAATTGCGTCTCGCTCGTGAGCGTCACCGAATCATCGCCCGACGTGAACACGGCGCGAAGATGCGCCCCGGGCGATCCAAACACGCGAACGTCGAGGCGCGACTTGCGCCCCGACTCCTGGTCTCCAACGCGAGCGAAGCTCGTGCGCGCCCGCTCGAGCAACGCCGCGTGCGCGGTTCGCATCACCGTCCAGCCCGCCGGCACCCGCGTGGAGGCTCGAAGGGCCTGCCTGACGACGCCACCGCGCTCGGACAGCGTGCGTAGCTCCTGTACGGTGAATCCCACGCTCGCGCCGCGATTTGGCGGCACCGGCTCGAATCCAAGACCATCCCCCACCGCGACCGGCGACGTCGCCTCGATAATCAGCTCCCCGCGCTCATAGCCCTTCACGACCCCGATGCGGACGCCGCGATTATCGGGCTGATCGCGCGTGATGTAATCACGGCCCGCGCGACCGCCGAGCATTCCGCCGGTGAAGCCGCGCGAGTAGATCTGCACGAGCGGCTCCATGTCGGCCGGCGACGGCGTGACACGCTCTCCCCGCTCGAGCCGATGCAGGAAGTCGCGATAGGTTCGCGTCACCGTGGCGACGTACTCCGGCTTCTTCTTCCGCCCTTCGATCTTCAGACAGGACACGCCTAGCTCCGCCAGCTCGTCGAGATGCTCGGCGGCCGCGAGATCCTTCGCCGAGATCAGGTAGCCGGTGTCGATCGTCTCCCCGGTGATGGCGTCGGCGAGGACGTAGTCCTTCCGGCACGATTGCGCACACGACCCACGGTTCGCGCTGCGCTCCGAGATCATCCCCGACATGAAGCACTGGCCGGAGTAGGCGATGCACAAAGCGCCGTGGATGAAGGACTCGAGCTCGAGATCGGGTACGGCCGCACGGATGCCGCGAATGTCATCGAGGGTGTTCTCTCTCGCGAGCACGACGCGCGGTATCCCCAGGTTCCGCATGACGCGAGCGCCGCTGACGTCGTGCACCGTCATCTGCGTCGAGCCGTGCAGCTCGAATCCGGGATACACCCGCTGGATGAGCCGAACGAGCCCGACGTCCTGGACGATGGCCGCATCCACTCCGCGGTCGATGGCATCACCGAGGAGCAGGAGCGCATCGACCAGCTCCACCGGCTTGAGGAGCGTATTGAGGGTGAGGTAGACGCGGGCCCCACGCCCGTGGGCGAGGCGGCAGGCGATCTCGAGCTCATCGAGCGTGAGCTGCGCCCCTTCATCCCGCGCGTTGAATCGCTCGGCTCCGAGATAGACGGCGTCGGCGCCATTGGCGACCGCTGCGCGAACGGCCTCCAGAGAA
>JAICNG010000173.1 GCA_025931335.1 Gemmatimonadaceae bacterium
CGATGCCCTCGTGACGTACGCCCTGGAGTTCGCCGCCGATGATCCCGAGCGGTTCGCCGACCGCGCGACGCACGCGATCGAGCGCTTTGGACGCCTTCAGGCGGGGCGCGAATGAGCATTCTCGCGCGCCTGACGGCGAACGGTGGGCTCGCCGTCCTCATCGATCCCAGCAGGACATCGCCCGACGAGGCCGAGCGGGTTGCGGCACGTGCGGCCGGCGAAGGGGTCGCGGCACTGCTCGTCGGCACGTCGTACGCCGATGAGGGCAACGTCGGCGCCGTCGCGCGGGCGATGAAGCGCGCGGCACCCGAAGTTCCGCTGCTCGAGTTTCCGGGGGCGGCGTCGCATCTCGTGCCCGACGTCGATGCGGTGTTGCTGCTCTCGCTCGTGTCGGGGCGCAATGCGCAATACCTGATCGAGGAGCACGTTCGTGCGGTGCCGTTCTTCGAGCGGCATCCGGATGTGGAGCCGATCAGCACGGCGTATCTGCTCATTGATGGTGGCGAGGTCACCTCGGTCGAGGCGGTGAGTCAGACGCGACCGCTGCCGGCGGGAAAGCCGGAGCTCGTCACGGCGCACGTGCGCGCCGCGATGCTCGTCGGGATGGTCGCCGCCTATCTCGATGCGGGAAGCGGAGCGCGGCGTCCGGTGTCGCCAGCGCTCATCCGCGCGGCGCGAGCCGCGACGCGGGGGCCGCTCTTCGTCGGAGGCGGGGTGCGCACGGCCGATGCGGTGCGCGCCGCGCGCGATGCGGGGGCGGATTTCGTCGTCGTGGGGACGCTGCTGGAGCGGCAGGGTGCGCCGGCGGTTCGCGAGCTTGCGCTTGCCGCGCGTGCATGATCGACATTCACACGCATCTGCTTCCCGGCGTCGATGATGGATCCCCGAGCGCCGACGTCTCGCTCCCGATTCTGCGCCGGTTCGTCGAGGAGGGCGTGGAGGTGGTCGTGTGCACGCCGCACCTCGAGGCGAGCCGTGCAGCGCGCGCGCCTCACGAGGAGTACGACGCGATCCTGCGTTCGCTCGCCGCGGGCGCGCCCGAGGGGATCACGCTGCTCCGCGGATGGGAGATCATGATCGACGTCCCCGGCATCGACCTCTCCGATCGGCGGCTCGGACTCGGCGGCTCGCCAGCCGTTCTCGTGGAGTTTCCACGCATGAACGTGCCAACCGAGGCGGGGCGTGAGCTGATGCGTCTGAGGACGAGTGGCATCATCCCGGTGCTGGCCCATCCCGAGCGCTATTGGGGGTGCACGCCGGAGATGGTCCACACGTGGCGCAGCGCCGGCGCCGCGATTCAAATGGACGCCTCGATGCTGCTCGGCGGCCCGAATTCGTCGAAGCTCGCCCGTGCATTGCTCGCGGAGGGCTTGGTGGACTGCATCGCGAGCGACAACCATGGGGACCGGCGCTCGCTCGCGGGAGCGCGTCAGTGGCTTCTCGAGCTCGGGGCCGACGAGCAGGCGGAGCTGCTCACCCGCGGGAACGCGCGTCGAATGCTCGACGGGCAGCTCCCGCTGCCGGTGGCGCCGCTGCCGGTGGTCGAGCGCGGGATGCTCGCCCGCCTCAAGCAGCTGGTGCTGGGTCACTGATGCCGAACGCGTCCGACGCACTGCGCGAGCTGGCCGCGCTGGCGACGCGAGCCGCCGATGAGATGGCGGCCGAGCTCGACCGCGCGCTCGAGCTCGTGCGTGATACCGTCAAACGTGGTGGCACGCTCTTCTTTTGCGGCAACGGCGGCAGCGCAGCGGACGCGCAGCACCTGGCGACCGAATACGTGGTGCGATACATGAGGAATCGCCGGGCGTACCCCGCCGTGGCGCTCACGACGGACACCTCGCTGCTCACGGCGGCCGCCAACGATCTCGGCTTCGAGGAGATCTTCGCACGCCAGGTGGACGCGCTGGCGAAACCGGGGGATCTGCTGATCATTCACTCGACCAGCGGCAACTCGCCTAACGTGCTGCGTGCGGCCGAAGCGGCGCGCGCAAGAAACGTCAAGGTGCTGTCGTTCGCCGCGCGCGATGGCGGGCGCCTCGAGGCGCTCTCCGACCACATCGTCATCGTTCCGACCGACCGGACCGATCGCGCGCAGGAGATTCACCTGTGCATGGAGCACGCGATCTGCGAAGCGATCGAGAGGGAACTGTGAGAGGGAGGGGTCAAGGGGTCGAGGTGTCGAGGGATCGAGGGCGCCTCTCGCGATCACGACCGGGCACCCTTGATCCCTCGATCCCTCGATCCCCCGAACCCGGCCTTTCATGATTTCTCTCCGCGGCAAGAACGCCCTCGTCACCGGTGGCTCGCGCGGGATTGGCGCCGCCACCGCCCTGCTCCTCGCGGACGCGGGGGCCAACGTCGGCATCGGGTACCGCTCTCGTGAGGCGGAGGCCGCCGAAGTGGTTCGCGAGATCGCGAGTCGCGGGGTGAAGGCGTTCGCGCATGCCGCCGATCTCGCGAGCGCCGAGGCGACGCAGGGATTGTTCGACCGCGCGCGCCGCGAGCTCGGAGGGCTCGACATCTTCATCGGCAACGCCGGCATCTGGCCGGCGGAGGCGACGCCGGTGGCCGAGATGTCCGACGAGCGGTGGCTCGAGACGATGCGCCAGAACGTGGACTCCATCTTCTACGGCTCGCGGCTCGCGGCGCGGATGCTGGGGAGCGGCGGCCGCATCGTGCTGGTCTCGAGCACCGCGGGGCAGCGCGGAGAGGCCTTCCACGCCGACTATGGTGCATCGAAGGGCGCCATCATCTCGTTCGTGAAGTCGTTCGCGATCGAGCTGGCTCCGCGCGACATCACGGTGAACTCGGTGGCCCCGGGCTGGGTGGACACCGACATGTCTGCCCCCGCCTTTGGTGGGGAGGAGAAAGAGCGCATTCGGCGGACGATTCCGATCGGGCGCATCGCGACGGCGATGGACATCGCGGGGCCCATCGTGTTCCTGTGCTCGGAGCAGGCACGGCACATTACGGGGGAGGTGTTGAACGTGAATGGGGGAGCAGTGTTATGTGGCTAGGGGTCGGGGGGTCGAGGGATCGAGGGCGCGCGAGCCGCCTTCGAAGTCGGGTCAGCATCACCCCCGTGCGGTCGGCGAGGCGCACGGCGGTGATAAGGCTGTCGGGATCGGTGTAGCGGAGTCGAAGGACGATCTCGAGGTGAGTCTGTAGCTCGCGCAACGACCCCGCGGCCACGGATAAGTGTTGCAGATACTCGCCGCGAGTGGCTCTGCCATGTCCCTCGGCGATGTTCGCGGGGATGGACACAGCGGATCTGCGGAGCTGGGTACACAGCCCAAACCGTTCGTCGACCGGCAGGCCTTTCGCAATTCGATACGTCTCGATGACGAGGTCCATTGCCACCTGCCAGACGACAAGATCGCGATAGCTGAGTATCGGCACGATGCCTCGGCGAACGCCTTCGGCATTGTACAGCGCGCCACCCAGCGTACGAGGATCGGATTCCTGCACGCGACACCAGATCTCCGACACGGCCCTCGATCCCCCGACCCCCCGACCCCTTGATCCCGATCCTCTTCACTGGCGGCACCATCTCCATGCGCCACGATGCCCTCGCCGGGGGGGCCGTGCCGTC
>JAICNG010000186.1 GCA_025931335.1 Gemmatimonadaceae bacterium
CCTTCTACACGGGCAAGCAGAAGCTGGTCGATACGGCCGGCCGCGTGGAGCGCTTCCGCCAGAAGTACGGTAAGGAACGCTGAGCATTCGCGATCGGCTCGCCGACGCGATGTCGCGCGCGGCGGAGATCGAGCGCGAGTTGTCCGATCCCGCGACCGCGCGAGATTCGCGCCGGCTCGCCGAATTGGGGCGCGAACATAGCCGGCTGGCGCCGGTGAAGGAGTTGGCGTCCCGCCTCGAACGGTACGAGAACGAGCTCGCGCAGGCGCGCGAGCTCGTTGGCGTTGATGACCCCGAGCTGGCCACGGAAGCCCGGGCCGAGGAGGGGCGTCTGCGCGACGCGATCGAGCGAGCGGAAGCGGCGCTCACGCCGCTCCTCATTCCACGCGACCCGCTCGACGATCGCGACTGCATCGTCGAGATTCGCGCCGGGACCGGGGGGGACGAAGCCGCGCTGTTCGCGCACGACCTTTACCGGATGTATTCGCGCTTCATCGAGCGACACGGGTGGCGCGTCGACGTCATGTCGATGTCGGAAGGCACGCGCGGGATCAAGGAAGTCATCTTCAAGGTGCACGGGGATCGCGCCTTCGGCGCCATGCGATGGGAATCGGGCGTGCACCGAGTGCAGCGTGTGCCGGAGACGGAGAGTCAAGGACGGATCCACACGTCGGCCGCGACCGTGGCCGTGCTTCCGGAGGCGGAGGAAGTGGATGTGAAGATCGACGACAAGGATCTGCGCATCGACGTCTTCCGGGCGTCGGGCCCCGGAGGGCAGGGGGTCAACACCACCGACTCGGCGGTCCGTATCACCCACATTCCCACGGGAACCGTGGTGAGCCAGCAGGACCAGCGCTCGCAGATCCAGAACCGCGCGCGCGCGATGGAGGTGTTGCGCGCACGGTTGCTCGACCTCAAGGTGGCGGAGCAGGAGGCGGAGCGGTCGCGAATGCGCAAGACCCAGGTCGGCACCGGCGATCGCTCGGCGAAGATTCGCACCTACAATTATCCGCAGAATCGCGTGACCGACCATCGCATCGGGCTCACGGTGCACGAGCTGACGCGTATTCTCGACGGCGAGATCGGCACGCTCATCGAGGCGTTGCGCCAGGCGGACACCGAGGAGCGACTCAGTGGCTGACATCCTCGCGTTCCCGGCGTTAGGCACGTCGACGCCCGCGCGGGTGGAGGACGTCGTGGCCGCGCTCTCGGCGCACCTGGCCGGGGCACGAGTGCCGGAGGCGGCGCGCGAGGCGCGCGATATCGTCGCCGTGATCGTGGACATGCCGCGCTTCTGGCCGTCGATGAATCGCGAGGCCGCCCTCGAGACGGACCTCTGTGCCCGCGCCTGGGAGGCCGCCCGCCGGCGTGCGAGCGGCGCCCCGTTCGCGTATGCGGTGGGACGGGCGGCCTTTCGACACCTCACGCTCGACGTCGATGAGCGGGTGTTGATTCCACGCCAGGAAACGGAGGTGCTCGTCGAGTGCGTGCTCGCGCGCGTGCAACACGGGGTGGCGCTCGACATCGGGACAGGCTCGGGGGCCATCGCCCTCGCGCTGGCGACCGAGGGCCACTTCACTCGCGTCATCGCGACCGATGTCTCGCGCGAGGCGCTAGCGGTCGCGCGCTCGAATACGACGCGGCTTTCTCGAGCGCTGCGTGCGCCGGTGGAGCTGCGACACGGGTCGCTGCTGGCTCCCGTTGGCGAGGAGCGCGCGAGCGCGCTCGTCTCGAACCCGCCGTACATCGCCTTCGATGAAGCCGCGATGCTGCCCGCGAGCGTTCGCGACTGGGAGCCGCCCGTCGCATTGCTGACGTCGCGTAATGGAATGGCCGCGATCGCGAGCCTGATTCGAGGTGGCGCGCAGGTACTCGAGCCGGGTGGGTTGCTAGCGCTCGAAATCGACGAGCGGCGCGCGTCCCTCGCGGCCGAGCTGGCCATGAGCGACGGGCGATACGCGGACGTGCAAGTGGAGAGGGATCTGGCGGGACGGGAGAGGATTTTGCTTGCGA
>JAICNG010000056.1 GCA_025931335.1 Gemmatimonadaceae bacterium
CGTTGAACTCGCTCGCGGAGGGACGGCCGGCGATCGTGTCGCGCGGGGAGCTGGTCGAGATCGGCGGCAGCTTCCGCATTCCGGACATCATGGCGAAGAGCGGCGCTCATCTCGTGGAGGTGGGAACGACGAATCGCACGCACTTCGCCGACTACGAGCGCGCGCTCGCCGACAACGGCGTGATCGTCAAGGTGCATCGCAGCAACTTCGCGCTCGAGGGCTTCGTCGCCGACGTGTCGCTCGGCGAGCTCGTGCGCCTCGCGGCGCCGCGGGAGATCCCCGTGCTGCACGACCTGGGCAGCGGGCTCCTCGTGCCGCTCGACCGCTACGGCCTAACGGGCGAGCCACTCGCGGCTGACATCGTGCGCGAGGGCGCGACGGTCGTGACGATGAGCGGAGACAAGCTCCTCGGCGGACCCCAGGCGGGGATTCTGCTCGGGCGGCGCATTGCGATCGAGCGCATGCGGACCAACCCGCTCACCCGGGCGCTGCGAGTGGACAAGCTCACGCTCGCCGCGCTCGAAGCCACGCTCACGCTCTATCGAGATCCCGAGCAGGCGTTCCGCGAGATTCCAGCGCTGGCGATGATTGCCGCCGACGTCGCCAGCCTGCGCGTGCGCGCCCGCGCGCTCTCGGACCAGCTGTCCTCCCGAGGAATTGGATCCGAGGTTCTCGAAACGGACGCCAGCGTGGGGGGCGGCTCCTTCCCGACTGCGCGCATTCCCTCCGCCGCGGTCGCGATCTCCGGGGACGCCGAGCGCCTCGACGCTCGCCTGCGCGCCGGTGAGCCGCCGGTGGTGTCGCGCATCGTCGACGGGCGCGTCGTGCTCGACCTTCGCACGATGCATCCCCGCGTGGACGACGATCTCGTCGGGATCGTCGAACGCGCCCTCGCGTGAGCGTGTCGCGTCCCGCGGCCTTCCTGGACCGCGATGGGACGATCATCGAAGACGTCGGCTTCATCGCGCGGCCGGACGACGCTCGGCTGCTACCGGGGGTCGCCGACGCCATCGGCGCCCTCAACGATGCGGGCGTCCCCGTCGTCGTCGTCTCCAACCAGTCAGGCATCGGCCGGGGGTATTCCTCACACGACGATTTCGAGCGCGTGCAGGCGCGCATCGAGGAGCTGCTCGGCACGCTCGGCGCGCACCTCGATGCGACGTACATCTGCCCGCATTCGCCGAATGACCTGCCCCCGTGCACCTGCCGCAAGCCGGGCGTCGCGCTGTTCCAGCGCGCGGCGCGCGATCACGGGCTCGACCTCGCCCGCTCCTGGTATGTCGGCGACAAGTGGCGTGACGTGGAGCCCGCTCGAATCCTCGGCGGCCGCGGCGTCCTCGTTCCGGCACCGTCGACCCCTCCCGATGATCTCGCTCGCGCCCGCGAGCTCGGCATGGTGCGCGAGTCCCTCCGGGCGACCGCGCGGGAGATGATCGCGACCCTTACAGCCGGGCACAGCGCGCGATAACATCTGCGCAGCATGACGGCGCGGATCGCGGTGTTCGCCTCCGGGCGCGGCTCCAACCTGCAGGCCCTTCACGCGTATCTCGAGCGCGCCGGCGGTGCCGAGGTTGTGCTGGTTGCCTCCGACCGCGCGTCGAGCGGAGCGCTGGCGTGGGCGCGCGACCGCGGGATCGCCAGTTCCACGATCGAATCTGGAGGGGATGACGCCACCACCATTCTCGAGCTGCTCTCCGCTTCGCGCGTCGACTGTGTCGCGCTTGCTGGCTACCTCCGCCTCGTCCCGGCCGAGGTGGTGCGCGCCTACCGGGGGCGCCTCCTGAACGTGCATCCCGCGCTGCTTCCCGCGTTCGGCGGACCGGGAATGTACGGTGCGCGAGTGCACCGCGCTGTGCTTGCCTCGGGCGCGCGTGTGAGTGGGCCAACCGTGCACTTCGTCGACGAGATCTACGATCACGGTGCGATCATCGCGCAGTGGCCCGTCCCCGTTTTTCGAGATGACACCGAGGTGACGCTCGCCGCGCGAGTGCTGCGCGCGGAGCATCTACTATTTCCCCGCGTGGCGCACCTGGTGGCGTCGGGGAGAATCACGTTGACCGGCGATGGGCGCGTGAGCGGTGCATACGCATCGCGCGACCCCGCTGCGTTTCTCTTCGCGATACCGGAGGATGATGTCCTCGCTGAAAGCATGGCGAGCGCGCTTGGCGGCTAGCGCCGCCGCGGTGCTCGTCCTCGCCGTGCCCGCGTCGTCCCAGCGCCGCGCCGTTGATGCGATCGCCACTTGGATCGCCCTCGACGCTCCGACGGGGCGCGAGCAGCACGCGACGGACATCATTGGACGTGAGCTCACGGGATGGACGCGCGATCGCATGGGCAATCTCATCAGTCGCCGCGGCAGCGGGAGTCCGCGGCGCGTCGTCGCCTGCCCGCTCGACCAGGCGGCGTACGTCGTTTCCGCCATCACCCCAAGCGGCTACCTGCGGCTGCATGGCGCGGGCAACGCCAGACGTCACGCGCTCTGGGATCAGTTCCACGAGGGGCAGCGCGTGCGCGTCCTCACCCGGGGCGGCGCCGTGCAGGGCGTCATCGCCGTGCGGAGCACGCACCTGTGGCGCCGTCGTGGCATCGACACCCTCGTCACGTCGATCGACGACCTCTGGCTCGACCTCGGTGCGCGGACGGCGGCCGAGGCGCGCGCGCGGGGGATCGAGATGCTCGACCCGGTCGTTCGGGAATGGCCGACGTGGCGATACGGCGAGTTTGTCGCCGGGCCGGGTGCCGCCGCTCGGGCGGCGTGCGCGGCCGTCGCCGCCGCCGCGCGCCACACCCCCGCCGCCGGCGAGACCGTCTACATCCTCGGCGCGCAGGCGGCCTTCAACCACGTGGGGTTGGCGGCGGCGTTGGCCGAGCTTGGCAGCGCGGACACCGTGACACTCGTCGACCCGTCCATTGGCACCTCCGATACGACAGAGTCGATTCAGTCGCGGCGTGCCCTCGCGCCCCCGTTCGAGCTTCCGGCCGGCGTCCGCGTTCGCGCGACCATGGTGCTGGGCGTGCGGTCGGCGTTTCGCGGCACGCTGGCCGAGAGCGTTCAGGAGGGCGACGCTCGCCTGCTGTTAGGCGAGGTGCTCGACGCGGCCGGGGTGAGCGCGACTGACGTGGCATGGCCGGCGCTCCGCGGTGCGGTGCCGCTCGCGACGGCCGCCACGCCGCGTGATTCGCTCGCGCCGGTTGCTCGGCTGCTCGCGGCGTTGGCCGACGAATACGGCGTCTCGGGGCATGAGGGGCCGGTGCGTGACGCCGTGCGAGCGGCGCTTCCGGCGTGGGCGCGAGCGGCTGCGCGCGTCGACACCGCGGGCAACCTGATCGTCGCCGCAGGTCCGGAGCGGGATACCGTCATCTTCATCGCGCACCTCGATGAGGTGGGCTTCGAGGTGACGTCGATCTCTCGCGATGGCCAGGTGTCGCTGCGCCAGCGGGGCGGGTTCTATCCATCGCTGTTCGAGGGGCAGCCCGCGCTCCTGCACCTCGCGGCGCGCGGCGATGACACCGCGCGGTTCCTGCGCGGCGTGTTCGTGCCGCGCCGCAGCGTGACGTCGAAGCAGCCGCGAGATCTCACCGCGTGGTTTGGCCTGGATTCCGTGAGCCTCGTGGCGCGCGGCGTCGCCGCCGGACGATCGCTGACGAGCTGGAAGCGCTCGGCCCGGCTCGGCGCGAGGCGCTTCACCGCGCGCTCGATCGACGATCGAGCCGGCTCGGCGGCGCTCGTGCTCGCACTGGCGCGTCTCGATCGCGCGCGACTTCAGCGCAAGGTGATCTTCATCTGGTCGGTGCGCGAGGAAACCGGTTTGTCCGGCGCGGCGGCCGCGGCCGCGACGTTCGGAACCAGCCCCACGCGCGTCCACGCGGTCGACACGTTCGTGTCGGCCGATTCGCCGCTCGAGAGCTCGCGATTCGCGGTCGCTCCGATTGGGCGAGGCGCCGTCGTGCGTGCGCTCGACAATTCGAGCGTGGCCCCGCGCGCCGAGATCGAACGCATCGTCCGCCTGGCGCGGCAGCAGCGCATTCCGCTTCAGGTCGGCACGACGAACGGGGGCAACGATGGCTCGCCCTTCACCCGCTACGGCGTCGTCGACATTCCCATCTCGTGGCCGCTGCGCTACAGTCACTCGCCCGCGGAGCTGATCGATTTGGGCGACGTGCACGCGCTCGCCCGTCTCGTCGCCGCGCTTGCCCGCAATTAACGACATGCCTCGCGCTCTCCTGTCGGTTTCGAACAAGACCGGGCTGATCGACTTTGCCCGTGGGCTCGCCGCATTCGGGTGGGAGCTCATCTCGACGGGCGGAACCGCGCGCGCGCTCCGCGAGGCCGCTCTCCCCGTGACCGATGTCGCCGCCGTCACCGGCTTTCCGGAGATGCTCGACGGACGCGTGAAGACGCTGCACCCGAAAGTGCACGGTGCGCTGCTGGCCCGCCGCGATTCCGCCGAGCACGTTCGTGCACTTGCCGAGCATGAGATCGCGCCGATCGATCTCGTGGCGGTCAATCTGTACCCCTTCCGTGAAACCGTGTCACGCGCCGACATCTCCCCGGAGGATGCGATCGAGCAGATCGACATCGGTGGCCCATCGATGCTGCGATCGGCGGCAAAAAACTTCGCGTCGGTCTACGCCATCGTCGACCCGGGCGACTACGCGCGCGTGCAGGCGGCACTCGCGGCGGCGGATGATGATCTCGATCTGCGACGGCTGCTCGCCGAGAAGGTTTTCGCGCACACGGCGGCATACGACGCCGCGATCTCGGCGTGGTTCTCCGCGCAGCGCGGTGACGTGTTCCCCGAGCGGATGACGCTCGCGCTCGAGCGCGCTCAGACGCTCCGCTACGGGGAAAACCCGGATCAGCACGCGGCGTTTTACGTCGAGCGCCCGGGCGCGGGGCTCGCGAGCCTCGAACAGCGTGGCGGCAAGGAGCTGTCGTTCAACAATCTGCTGGACCTCGAGGGCGCGCTGCTCGCTACCGATCCGTTCGGCGAGCAGGTCGCGTGCGCGATCGTGAAACACACCACCCCCTGCGGGCTCGCCGTCGGGCGTGACGCCCTCGACGCCTATCGAAAGGCCCTCGCCTGCGATCCGGTGTCGGCGTTCGGGTCGGTCATTTCGCTGACCGCCCCGGTCGACGAGGCGGCCGCCGAGGCGATCTCGAGCCTGTTCGTGGAGTGCATCGTCGCGCCGAGCTTCACCGAGGGCGCCGTCGAGATCCTCGGCCGGAAGAAGAACCTTCGCGTCCTACAGGGTGTCGCGCCCTGGCCACGAGGGTCGACCGATCTGAAGCGCGTTCGCGGTGGACTGCTGGTGCAGGAGCGGCCGTCGGCCGCCGGGGCATACGAGACGTGGCGGATCGTGACGCGCCGCGCCCCGACCGACGCCGAGCGTGACGATCTGCTGTTCGCGTGGCGCGCGGTCGCAACGGTGAAATCGAATGCGATCGTGCTCGTCCGCGACGGGGCGACGATCGGGATCGGTGCCGGGCAGATGTCGCGTGTGGACGCGTCCTTTCTCGCCGTCCACAAGGCCCGTACCGCCGGGCACGTGACATCTGGCGCAGTACTGGGGTCGGATGCGTTCTTTCCGTTCCGCGACGGCGTCGATCAGGCGGCCGACGCGGGGATTACCGCCATCGTGCAGCCCGGTGGCTCCGTTCGCGACGCCGAAGTGATCGCCGCCGCGGACGAGTACGGGATGGCGATGGTGTTCACGGGGCAGCGGCAGTTTCGGCACTAAGATGCTCGAGGTGCTCAACGTGCTCGAGGTGCTCCAGGTGCGCCCGCGCCTCGGCCCGTTGAGCACTCCCTCGAGCACCTCGAGCACCTCGAGCACCTTTACCGGAGAATCACCATGTCACGAGCGTGGATGCTCGCACCGGCCATCGCCCTCTCCGCCTGCACCGCCACACCACGAGAACCATCCACGGCCGACACGGGTGGCCAGGCGCAGGGGGCGGCCATGACGGCGCAGACGGCTGGCGAGAGCGAGGGTGGGTGGCGTTCGCTGTTCGACGGAGCCACGACGGCCGGCTGGCGCGGCTACAAGCGATCGGATGTGCCCGATGGATGGCGCGTCGTCGACGGCGCCCTCACGCGCGTCGGGGCGGGAGGCGACATCATCACCACCGACCAGTTCGCGAACTTCGAGCTGTCGCTCGAGTGGAAGGTGCAGCCCCGCGGCAACAGTGGCGTGTTCTACCGGGTGACGGAGGAAGGCGACCAGACGTACTTCACCGGCCCGGAGATGCAGGTGCTCGACGACGCCGGCCACGCTGACGGGCAGTCCCGCCTAACGTCCGCCGGCGCCAACTATGGACTCCACCCCGCGCCAGCCGGCGTCGTGCGGCCCGCCGGGCAATGGAACGAGGCGCGTGTGCTCGCAAACGGCGCGCACGTGGAGCATTGGCTCAACGGCACCAAGGTCGTGGAGTACGAGCTCTGGAGTCCGGACTGGGAGAAGCTCGTTCGCGAGAGCAAGTTCGCGGCGTGGCCGAAGTACGGGCGCGCATCGCGCGGCCACATCGGCCTCCAGGATCACGGTGACACGGTCGCCTTCCGCAACATCAAGATCAGGGTGCTGCCATGAGCGGCGTGATGACACGACTCTCGATCATGATGTTCCTGCAGTTCTTCGTGTGGGGCGCATGGTACACGACCATCGCCGTCTACATGACCACCGAGGGAATGTCGACGCTGACGCACTGGCCGTACACGGTCAATCCGATCGCCGCGATCGCGGCGCCCTTCTTCGTCGGTCTGGTGGCCGATCGGTTCTTCGCGACGGAGAAGGTCTACGCCATTCTCCACCTCCTTGGCGGACTGGTACTGCTGACCGCGCCCCAGACCGTCGGCAACTCGACGATGTTCATCGGCATGCTGCTGCTGTACAACCTGTGCTACATGCCGACGATCGCGCTCTCGAACTCCTTGGCGTTCCACAACATCGCCGATCAGGAGAAGCAATTCCCCCGCATCCGCGTGTGGGGAACGATTGGCTGGATCATCGCGGGGCTGTTCATCAGCTTCGGACTCCGGTCTTTCGTGACCGATCTTCGGCCGGAGCAGACGGCCCTCCCGCTCTATACGGCGGGGATCGCCAGTATCCTGCTCGCGGCGTTCAGCCTCACGCTCCCACATACACCCCCGCCGGCTCGCGGCCAGGCGGTCTCGGCGCGGAGCGTCATCGGACTGGACGCGTTCCAGCAGTTGGGGAGTCGGCCCTTCTACGTATTCATCGTGAGCGCGTTGTTGCTCTGCATCCCGCTCGCCGCGTACTACAACTTCACGCAGCTGTACCTCCAGACGGCACGCGTGGAGAACATCGCGGCGACGCAGACGCTCGGGCAGGTCTCCGAGACCGTGTTCATGTTCGCGATGCCATTCTTCTTTATTCGCCTGGGCGTGAAGCGGATGCTGCTCGCCGGCATGGCGGCGTGGGTGCTGCGATACGTGCTGTTCGCGCTGGGAGCGCCGGACGCGGTCTACTGGATGATCGTCCTCGGCATTCTGCTGCACGGCATCTGCTACGACTTCTTCTTCGTGACCGGCATGATCTACGTCGACAAGAAGTCGACGTCGGCGATTCGCGGGCAGGCACAGGGCTTCTTCGTGTTCGTCACGTACGGCGTGGGGATGCTGATCGGAGCACAGGTCGCGGGGAACATCTACAATCGGTTCCTCGGGGGAGCGACTGCCCTCACCCTCGACCAGTGGCGGAGCTTCTGGCTCCTGCCGGCGGCGTTTGCGGCCGTGGTCCTGGTCTTCTTCGGTCTCGCCTTCCACGATCGCGAGGCGGAGGCCAGGCGGCGGGCGGGCCTCGCGGGCGCAACCGAGACGGCCACGCCAGGGAGGCACTAGCATGAACGACATTACCCGCCGCGATTTCGTGGCTGACGTCGCCAAGGCGAGCGCGGCGTTCACGATCGTGCCGCGCCACGTGCTCGGGGGGCCGGGCTATCGCGCGCCCAGCGATACGCTGAACGTGGCGTGCATCGGCGTCGGAGGGATGGGGCGCTCCGACGTCAACGGCGTGAGTGGCGAGAACATCGTCGCCATGTGCGACGTCGACGACCGCATGGCGGAAACCAGCTACGCGCGATTCCCCGCCGCGAAGAAGTACCGCGACTTCCGCCAGATGCTCGAGCGCGAAAAGGGCATCGACGCCGTCACGGTGTCGACGCCGGATCACACGCACACTGTGATCGCGATGGCGGCCATGCGGTTGGGGAAGCACGTGTACTGCCAGAAGCCGCTCGCGCGAACCATCCACGAGGTGCGTACACTGATGGACGCCGCGCGTCGCTACAAGGTGGCGACGCAGATGGGGAATCAGGGGCACGCGGGCGAGGGCACTCGGCGGATTCGCGAATGGGTCGAGGCCGGCGCGATCGGGACCGTCCGCGAAGTACAATACTGGACGAACCGCCCCATTTGGCCCCAGGCCATCGAGCGTCCGACCGAGCTGCATGTTCCGCCCCCCACGCTCGACTGGGATCTCTGGTTAGGCCCCGCCGCCGAGCGGCCCTATCACCCGGCTTATGCCCCGTTCCGGTGGCGAGGATGGTGGGACTTCGGGACCGGGGCGTTAGGCGACATCGCTCCCCACGCGATGGACGCCGCATACTGGACGCTCAACCTCGGTTTCCCCTCACGCATCGAGGCGGAGACGACGCGCGCGTTTCCGGAAACGGCCCCGCGCGTGTCACGCATTGTGTACGACTTCCCCGCCCGCGGGTCGCGGCCGGCCGTTCGCGTCGTGTGGCGTGATGGCGAGCTGTCAGCCGCGCGCCCGGAGGGTCTGCCTCCAGAACAGCCGTGGCCGTACAGCGACGTCGGAAGCCAGGTGTGGATCGGCAGCGATGGAACGCTGGTGGCCGACGCTTACGGCGAGCGGCTGATTCACCTCGATCCCGCGCGCCACCAGGCGTTGACCGCCTCCCCACCGGCGCCGAAGTACCCGCGCGTCGGGGGCGTCTACGCCGAGTGGATCGCGGCGTGCAAAGGCGGCCCCGCGGCCGGCTCGAACTTTCCGGACCACGCCGGCCCACTGACCCAGATGGTGTTGTTAGGCAACTTCGCCGTGCGCGCCGGCAAGCCGATCGACGTCGATCCCGCCACCGGGAATCTCAAGACGACGGGAATTCCGGAGCACTACTGGAAGCCGGAGTATCGAAAGGGCTGGACCCTGTAAGGCCGGGATCGAGGGATCAAGGGGTCGAGGGATCAAGGGTGCCTGGCGAGATCCCGCCACGCGCCCTCGATCCCTCGACCCCTCGATCCCTAGCCTCTCCACTCCCCCTTGGCGACTTTCGGCACAAAAGTGTCGAGATCCTTGGGGGGAAAGGACAGCGTCTTCCCCGCCTCCGCGCTCGCGTAGGCCGTCATCAGGACCTTCACGACCTCGAGCCCGTCATCGAACGTCAGGCGCGGCTTCTCCTTTCCGAGGAAGACGCGCACGAAGTGGCGGTCCTCGGCCTCGTAGCCGTAGGCCGCCGCCTCGTTCGCGACCACCGGCATCAATCCCATCTCGGCGTTCTGCTTCTCGACGAGGTCCTCCCCTTCCTTGCCGCGGACCTCGCGGCTGAAGAAGAGCCTGAGCCCCGCATCGAGCGAGTTCCACTGCATCGAGTACTCGGGGCCAAGCAACTCGGCGGAGAGGCGAAGCCCCGCGCCGACGAAGCTCCACGAGGTCGTGGCCTCGCCAAGCACGGTGAGGCCGTCGTCCGTTTGGAATTCAATGTGCACGGCGGCGAAATCTTCCGACGGCGCCGAGGCGTAATCGACCTCCTTCCCCATTCGCGTCTTCAGGAGCTTCGCGTACTCGGGGCGGCTCCATTTCAGGCTCGCGATGTGGCCCGTCACGCGTACCGGCTTGACGGAGTTCCGCGGCGCGCCGGGCTTCGTGAGAAGATGGCGCACGACGAGCGCCGAATGGCACATCATGTCGTTGAGCACGCCGCCACCCTGTAGCGCTCCACGCCAGAACCAGGGAGCATGGGGCCCGCTGTGCTCCTCCGCCGCCCGGGCGAGATAGGGCCGCCCCGTCGTCGCCGCGCCGCGGGCCCAGATGAGCTGGTGGCCCGTCTCCACCTGCGGAGCGAAGTACTGGTTCTCGAGGTAGCCCGTCGGGACGCCGATGCGTTTCACCAGCTCCATCACCTTCTTCGCCTCGGCGACGTTCCGCGCCAGCGGCTTCTCGCAGGCAATGCCCTTCAGCTTTCCCTTCCCCTTTTCCACGGCGGTGACGATCTCCTCGACGTTCTCGAGCCGGGCGTGGTTGGGCCCCGAAAGCCAGATCGCATCGACCGCCGGGTCGGCCACCATGTCGGTGATCGTCTTGTGGGGCTTGGCGTCGCCGATGTCGAGCTCGCGGGCGAGCTTCGCGGCGGCGGCGGCGTTCTTCGCATTCGGGCTCCAGATGCCGCGAACATCCCCGTCGCGAACCGTCGTCCACCCGCGCAGATGGAACTTCGTGTTGAATCCGCTGCCAACGAAGCCGACACCCAGACGCTCTCCACTCATTGTGTCTCCGCCTTGTTCATGAGGTCGTAGCTCACGCCGAGCTTGCGAAGCGCGGGCTCCGGACAACCCGTCCACGTCGGCATGGCCGTGTTTCCCTGGTACCGGAGGTCCTTGACGCCGATGGCGCTCGAGAAGAACCCCGCCGCCACCATGTCCCGACAGCGCAGGAAGAAGGCCGACCCGTGCCGAAACTCCGGCCGCACGCGGTCTGGATACGCAATGTCATCGAGGATCTGATGCCGTTGCGCGGCGGTCGCCGCCGCGTACGCGACGCCGAACCGGCGCCGGCTCTCGGTATCGATCCACCGAAGGCCGCCGCGCCACTGCGTCCGCACCTCGACCGACGTCTCCGAGCTGGCGAGGTTGTGGTCGAGAAACGCCGGCACGCCGGCGTCGGTGGCGCTGCCGGAGCGTGCATCGCGCGGAATGATGTCGTCGGCGAGCACGCGCACCGTGCGACTCTCGCGAGCGGTGAAGAACCTGTTCTGTCGCGGCGCGCGTGCGGGGCGCCTCGTGTCCGCCGCTGGCTGATTAGGCGCCTCGTGCGTTTGGCGCGGCGCCTGTTGCCCCTGCTGCTGCTGCCAGCCGAGCGCGCCCGCGAGCGGGACGGCCCCGAGAACCTTCAAGGCGGTGCGCCGGCTCAGCTCCCGCGGCTGCGGCTCCGGCGTCTCGTCGCCGTCCCGTGGCTCGTCGCTCATAGCGCCCCCTGCTTGCGTTGCTCGGTGATGTAGTCGCTCGTACGCCAGGCGAGCGCCAGGATCGTCCAGGTGGGATTCTTGTCGCACTGGGAGACGAACGGACCGCCGTCCGTCACGAAGAGATTCTTGCAGTCATGCGCCTGGGACCATCCGTTGAGCGCGGACGTTCTCGCGTCTGGCCCCATTCGCACGCACCCCAGCTCGTGGATGATGCGGCCGCCGGGCGCAATCCCGTATCCCTGCTCGCGCGTCGGCATCGGCGAGAACACCTGCCCTCCCATCTCGGCGATCAGCGCGCGGAAGGTCTCCTGCATGTGCTTCACCTGGTTGTACTCGTGATCCGTCCACTTCCAGTGAAAGCGCAGCACGGGGATGCCCCACTGGTCCACGACCCTCGGATCGATGTCGCAATAGCAGTCCTCATTCGGGATCTGCTCACCGCGTCCCGAGAACCCGATCGTCGCGCCGTAAAAGCGGCGGTAGTCGCCCTTGAGCTTCGCGCCGTATCCACCCGCGCCCGGATACCGGTGGATGCCGCCCATGAAGCCGTACGACGGCTGCGAGAGGCCGCCCCACACCTCGATGTGGTAGCCGCGCGGAAAATCGAGCTTCTTGTTGTCGAGCCACCAGGGCATGTACACGTGCCCGCCGCCGACGCCGTCCTCGTTATGCGTAACGTGGTCCACCATCGCCGGGATGAACCCCGCGACGTCGGTGCCGGTCGTATCGGTGAGGTACTTGCCGACGACGCCGCTGGAGTTCGCCAGCCCCTGCGGGAAGCTGGACGAGCGCGAGTTCAACAGGAGGCGCGCACTCTCACACGCGCTCGCCGCGAGCACCACGATGCTGGCCCGCACGTGGCGATCCTCGCCGGTGGCTTTGTCGACGTACGACACGCCTGTCGCCAACCCGTTGGCACCCACGGTGACTTCACGCGCCATCGCGTTCGTCAGCAGACGCAGGCGTCCGGTGGCGAGCGCGGGCCGCAACAGCACTTCCGGACTGGAGAAGTTCGCGTTGACGGCGCACCCACGGTTGCACTGCCCGCAGTAATGGCACGCCGGCCGGCCGCGGTGCGGCTTGGTGATGACGGAGAGTCGCGCGGGAATGCAGGTGACGCCGAGCTTGTCGCTCGCCTTCTTCACCAGCAGCTCGTAGCAGCGCGGCTTCGGCGCGGGGTGAAAGTTGCCATCGGGGTGATTGCGAAGCCCTTCGACGCTCCCGAAGATGCCGACGAGATCGTCGACGCGATCGTAATACGGTTTGACGTCGTCGTAGCCGATCGGCCAATCGTCGCCCAGGCCGTCGATGCTTTTGCCCCTGAAATCATCGGGGCCGAAGCGGAGGGAGATGCGCCCCCAGTGATTCGTGCGGCCGCCGAGCATGCGGGCGCGCCACCAGTCGAACGTCGTACCTTCGGCGCGGGTGTACGGCTCGCCCTCCACCTCCCATCCCCCATCGCACGCGTCGAACTCGCCAAAGGGCCGCAAGCGCGTCGCACCTCCGCGACGCGGCGACGCGGAGTTCGGGAGGAGCATGGTCGAGTTCTTCGAGCTCCACCACTCCGGTCCGGCCTCGAGCAGCACGACGCGAGCGCCCGCACGCGTGAGCGCGTACGCCGCCATCCCGCCCCCAGCGCCGGAGCCGATGATGCAGACGTCGAATTGCTGGCGAGAAGCAGCTTGGAGCACGGGAAGGATCCTCAGTCAATGGTGCTCGAGGTGCTCGAGGTGCTCGATGTGCGCGAGGGAACTGCCTTCCCCTTGAGCACCTCGAGCACCTCGAGCACCTCGAGCACCTCGCCTCTTACCACCTCAACTGCGCGAGATACTCGTAACTCACGCGCACCATCTCGAGCGGATTGGCCGGCTCGTCCTGCTCCACGAAGGCGTGGCGGATTCCGGCCTGTTCGCGCCGCGAGAGGATCTTCGCGAAGTCGATCGTGCCCTTGCCGACATCGACCTGGCGGTGGTCTGGGGCACCGGCGGAATCCTTCACGTGCACGAGATGTACGCGACCGGGGTAACGGGAGAAGTACGTCAACGGGTCGGCCCCTCCCTTCGTCACCCAGTAGAGATCGAGCTCGAAGATCACGAGGTTGGGATCGGTGCGATCGAACAGCAGGTCGAGCGGCACGCTTCCGTCCATCGCGCCGAGCTCGAAATCGTGGTTGTGGTAGCCGAGCCGCATCCCCGCCGCTCGCACCTTTTCACCGAAGCGGTTGAGCTCCTCGGCGAGACGGCGATAGTCGTCGATCGAGCGTCGCTCGGGCGGGGCGAGCCACGGCACCACCAGATACTGATGGCCGACGGTTTTCGCTTCGGCGATGGCGCCGTCCACGTCACGGCGAAACACTTCGATCGGGACGTGCGATGCGGGCGCGGCGAGGCCCAGCCGCGTGAGTATCGCTCGCACTTCGCTCGCAGACTTCCCGTGGTATCCGGCGAACTCCACCTCGCGATACCCAATCTCGGCGATGCGGGCGAGGGTCCCCTCGAAATCACGGGCGAGATCGTCTCGCACCGTGTAGAGCTGAACGCCCACCCGCTCGAGTCGCTGGGTGGATTGGCTGGTTCCCACACGCGAGCACGCAGCCCCGAGCAGCGCGGCTCCAAGCGTGGAGACGAACGAGCGTCGGTCGGTCATGGCGAGAAAGTGGCACGAAAGGCCAAAGGTGTCGAGGGGATCGAAAGGCCAAAGGTGTCGAGGGGATCGAGGAGATCGAGGGGGTTGACGGGAACCCTTTGACCCCCTCGACCCCGTCGACCCCTTGAACCCCGTCGGGGTTATATCTTTCCCCGACCTCAAACCCGACCCATGGCCTCGACCACGCGCGCCGAGCTCGACTACCGTCCCTCCTATCTCGCCGCCACGGCTACGGCGGGCGCCGTGATGCTGCTCTATCTCGTCACGCTCTCGCCGTCGACGGCGATGTGGGATGCCAGCGAATACATCGCCGCGGCGCACGTGATGGGGCTCCCGCATCCGCCGGGCAATCCCCTGTTCGTGATCCTGGGGCGATTCTTCGCGATCCTCCCCATCGCCCCCACCGTCGCGCAGCGGATCAACATCCTGGCGGCGCTCACGAGCGCGATCTCGGCGGGCATGTGGTTCCTCATCACCGAGCGGGTGCTCGTCAGCTGGCTCGCCGACCGGTGGGAGCGCATCGCCGCCGGTGTCGTGGCCGCGCTCATTGGCGCCACGGCCTTCACCGTCTGGAATCAGTCCGTCGTCAACGAGAAGGTCTACACGATCTCGCTGCTCGGGCTGGCGATCATCTCGTGGCTCACGGTGCGCTGGTCCGACGACCCCGACGCACCGGGCGCCAACCGGCTGCTCATCTTGATCGCGTACATCCTGGGGCTGGGCTACGCCAATCACATGATGGGCCTTCTCGCCGCGCCGGCCGTGGCGGTGGCGGTGATCATGCGCCGTCCGCAGCTCCTCCTCGACTGGAAGCTGCTGCTCCTCTGCGCGGGAGCGCTGGTCCTCGGGATGACGCCGTTCCTCACGCAGCCGATTCGATCGGCGTTCAATCCGCCGATCAACGAGGGTGAGCCCACGACCTGGCAGGCGTTCTGGGACAACTTCAATCGCAAGCAGTACGGCAAGCCGAGCGTCCTCGAGCGGCAGGCGCCGCTCAGCGGACAGATCGGCATGTACTGGCTCTACTTCAAGTGGCAGTGGATGCGCGACCTCGAGGGCAAGTGGCCCGTCGCGCAGCAGCTCCTCGCCGCGCTCTTCATGGCGCTCGGTCTCGTCGGCGCGTGGGTTCACTGGAAGCGCGACCGCCGCTCCTTCTGGTATTTCGGCACGTTCATGCTCACGCTCACCGTGCTGCTCATCTACTACCTGAACTTTAAGTACGGATTCTCGCAGAACCAGGCGACCGAGCTGAGCGAAGTGCGCGATCGAGACTACTTCTACCTGATTTCGTTCAGCGCCTGGGGCGTGTGGGCCGCACTCGGCATCGTGTACATCTGGGAAGCGATCGCGCACGCCTTCGGCACCGAGCGCATCAAGGTCGCGCGCGAGACCATCGAGCTGCCACGGCGCCGCTCGTGGCTCTACGCGAGCCCGGTGCTTGCGCTGGCGCTCATTCCGCTGTTCACGAACTGGACGGTGGCCTCGCGCGCCGGCCACACCGACACGGCGGATTTCGCGCACGACCTGCTGAACTCCGTCGAGCCGTACGGGGTGCTCGTGACGGTCGGCGACAACGATACCTTCCCGCTCTGGTACGCGCAGGAGGTCGAAGGGGTTCGCAAGGACGTCGTGGTCGCCAACACGTCGCTGCTCAATACCGACTGGTACGTGCGGCAGATGATCCGGCGTCCCGTCTTCGAGTACGATGCGGCGAAGGGACCGGCGATCTACCGCGGGCGACCATGGACGAAGCCGAGTGGCCCGCCGTTGAGCCTGACGATCGAGCAGGCCAACGCGCTGCCCCCGTATGTCGAGATTCGCGAGCCGCAGATCTTCCGGAAGGGAACGCTCGTCGCCACCGTGCAGCCGCAGATCCTCGACAAGGCGAGCGTCCTCGTGCTGCGAATGATCGCCGATGCGTTTCCCGAGCGGCCCATCTATCTGGCGCGGACGTCGGGGAGCTACGGCCGGTCGCTGGGGTTGGATCCGTACCTCATGCAGCAGGGCCTCGCGCGGAAGCTGCTGCCCGCGATTCCGACCCCGGACCGGGACACGGTGATGCTCCAGGGCGAGGGCTGGTTCGACCTCCCGCGATCGCGCGCGCTCTGGACGGATGTCTTCAGGGCGCCCGAGTCGATCATCCGGCGCGGGAACTGGGTCGATCGCGCGTCGGTCGGGATCCCGTATCTCTACATCTCGACGGCCGCGAACCTCTACGAGGCGGAAATGCTTGCCGGCAATCGCGCGGCGGGCGAACAGGTAATGGTGACGGCGGAGGGGATCGCGCGCGCGACCGGGCTGGCGGATCTGTTCGCGCAGCAGGCGCCGGCGCCGCCGCGCGGCGACACGGCTCCCGTCATACCGTTAGGCACGGACACAGGCCGCCGCTGACGCCGTGTCGGGCCTCCCGCGAGGACCCCGCCGCCGCTAGATTTCGCGGCGGAGGGCTAGACCTAACTGGTAAGGCACCGGTCTTGAAAACCGGCGGGCTTCACCGCCCTTGTGGGTTCGAGTCCCACGCCCTCCGTTGTGCCGCACATCACGCGCCCCCCGTGACCCGTTCGTTTCTTGACTCGATCGATCGGGAGCTCTACGTTCCTCGTATGGCCGCCGTCGCGCTCCGGACCAATTCGCGCCACCTCTTCCTCAATCTCCCTCTGCGGGGATGGGGATCACGCACGCGCGGATAAACGGGTCGACGTCAGGTCTTGTGCAAGCTCTCGCCCCCGCGCTCGTGACACGACGCGGGGGCGAGTCGCATTCAGTCACCTCCACTCTCGAGGACCCCATGGTGTCGAGCAGACTGGCCGGGGACGGTCGCCCCGCCCGACGACGATCCATCCGGATGCGTGAGGCCAAGCGCATCGCACTGATCGCCCACGACAACTGCAAGGATGACTTGCTCGACTGGGCGCGCTACAACCGCGGTACCCTCGCCGGTCACCAGCTGTTCGCCACCGGCACCACCGGCGAGGTGCTCGGATCGGAGCTCGATCTCGAGATCACTCGCTTCTTCAGCGGTCCCCTCGGTGGCGACCAACAGGTGGGTGCCGGAATCGCCGAAGGCCGGATCGATTTCGTGATCTTCTTCTGGGATCCGCTCGAGCCGCACCCCCACGACGTGGACGTCAAGGCCCTCCTGCGGATCGCCGTCGTCTACAACATCCCCATCGCCTGCACCCGGGCCTCGGCCGACTTCATGCTGTCGTCGCCGCTCATGCGGGAAGAGTACGAGCGGCTCTTCAACGATCCGAGCGACAAGGTCAGGCGGCTGACGCCCACCGGGCTTCCCTGATGATCGAGCCCGTCCAGACCGGCGCGCCCCTCGACATGAACGCGCCGGACACCGTGTGGATGCTGGTCGCGACGGCGCTGGTGCTTCTCATGACACCAGCGCTCGGCTTCTTCTACGGCGGCCTCGTGCGCGCCAAGAATGCGCTGAACACGATGATGATGAGCTTCGCGGCGCTCGCCGTGGCGGGTATCGTCTGGGCGCTGCTCGGCTATTCCCTGGCCTTCGCCGAGGGGACGGGGTTCATCGGCGGGACGACGCACGCACTGCTTCGCGGTGTGGGACTCGAGACGCGCGGAACGATCCCGCACCTCTTGTTCATGGCGTATCAGGGCACGTTCGCGATCATCACGGCGGCGCTGATCTCGGGCGCGATCGTCGAGCGCAAGCGATTCGGCGCGTATCTCATCTTCGTCGCGCTGTGGACGCTCGCCGTGTACGCCCCGGTCGCCCACTGGGTGTGGGGCGGCGGCTGGCTCGCCCGCCTGGGCGTGCTCGATTACGCCGGCGGGACCGTGGTGCACGTCAACGCGGGTGTGGCCGCGCTCACCGCCGCGATCCTCATCCGACCGCGAAAGGACTATGCGCGGCAGGCCCTCCTCCCGCATAACGTGCCCTATGTCCTGCTCGGTGCGGCACTGCTCTGGTTCGGCTGGTTCGGCTTCAACGGCGGGAGCGCGTTAGGCGTCAACCGCGGCGCGGTGCTGGCGTTCGTCAACACCATGCTGGCGCCGGCGGCGACGCTGCTGGTGTGGATGCTGATCGATCTCGCGCGGACGAGGCGCACGACGGCCGTCGGCGCCGCGACCGGCATCGTCGTCGGACTCGTCGCCATCACGCCCGCGGCTGGATTCGTTCCACCCATGTCGGCGATGGCGATCGGCGCGCTCGCGGCGTTTCCGTCCTACTTCGGCATTCTCTGGCGCTCGCGCACGGCGCTCGATGACTCGCTCGACGTGGTGGCCGCGCACGGCCTCGGCGGCGCCACCGGCGCGCTGCTCACCGGCGTTTTCGCGACGGCGGCGGCCGGCGGCACCGATGGCCTGCTCGCGGGGAACCCCCGGCAAGTTCTGATTCAGGCGTTGGGCATCGCCGCCGCGATGGTCTACAGCGGCGTCGCCACCGCACTGCTGTTGAAGCTCATCGGGCTCGCGATCCCGCTACGGAGCCACGGTCGCGACGAGGCAATCGGAATGGACATCACCCAGCACGGCGAGGAGGCCTACACACACGGCGAAGGTGCCGTCCTCCTCGCGCAGTCGACGGTCACGCCGCACCAGGAGACCCGCCCATGAAGCTCATCGTCGCGATCGTGCGCCCCGAGCAGGCGAACGAGGTGCTCGAGGCCCTGTTCCGCGCCGAAGTGCGCGGCCTCACCGTCTCACGCGTGCAAGGCCATGGCGGAGAGCTCGAGCGCGTCGAGACCTACCGCGGCACGACGGTGAAGATGGAGCTGCAGGACAAGGTGCGGTTCGAGATCGGCGTGTCGAACCACTTCGTCGAGCCCACGGTGCGCGCCATCATGAGCTCTGCGCGCACGGGCGAGGTGGGCGACGGGAAAATCTTCGTGCTGCCGGTCGAGCGCGTGCACCGCATTCGCACCGGCGAGACCGATGAAGGCGCGGTGACGCCGCTGGCGGACTCAGGGTGATCAAATCGGAGGGGGCGCAGGCGGGCGTCGCGATCCGCGACCCCCAAAAGGGTGTTCGGGTAATCGCCGGGATTGCCTGACGCCTGGCTACGGTCCCCAAGCGGCCACGGACGGCCGGAACTGCCGAATGACCCGAATGACGCGAACTATCGAGCGCGCGAGTCTGGCTCCGCGAGGTGTTAGCCAATGAAGCTGTGGGAACCTTCGTCTGCGCGTGGGGCGTGCTACGGCGCCGTGCCCTCTTCGCGTTATTCGGGTCATTCGGCAGTTCCCGTCGTCCGTGGCCCCGCCACTGAGATCGTTCCCGGAAATCCCCAATGAACCCAATAAGGGACGCCCCGCCGGAAGCACTCGGCGGGGCGTCTTGCCAGCGGCCTAACGGGTCACTCCTCGCCTGCCTTCCGTGGAGCCGAGGCGCTCTTCCGCCGACTCATGAATGGCAGACGCTCGTACTGATATGACGCTCGCACCGACCAGAACGCGCCGTTGAACCCGAACGGCGTGAGACCGCTATAGAGGTAAATGCCGCGCGTCTGATTGGCGGTGATGTTCGTATCGGGATACACGTCGAAGATGTTCGTACCGCTCAGCGCCAGCGAGAGCTGGCTCGTCAGCTTGTACGACACCGACATGTCGGTGATCCATTTCGCCTGGAAGGCCTGGTCCTGCGCCGGATTGGGAGCGCGGCTGACGATCTTGCCGTAGCGACTCGTGTGCAGCATCACCCCCAGTCGATTCACGTCGTACGTCGACGTGAGCGACAGTCTCCGGCGCGGCTGCCCTTCCTCCAGCCTGCCCCGCTCCACCCGGTCGAACAGCGCCGAGGCGACCGCCGCCAACTGCGGAGGCGTCGGATCGACGTGCAGCACCTTCGTGCGATTCTCGTTGAAGCCTCCGGTGAACCGAAGGAGCCCCTTCGTGTCGAGATCGATCGCGAAACTGGCCACGATGTCCAGTCCCGTCGTGCGCGTATCGACAGCGTTCGTGAAGTAGCGGGCACCGCTCACCCCGACGATGCCGTTATCCTCCAGCAGGTTGGCCACGGTCGAGTCGATGAAGTTGCCGGAGAGCACGATCCGCTCGTCAATGTTCACGCGATACCAGTCCGCGGTGAGCGAGAAAAACCGAACGGGGTTGAACGTCACGCCCGCGCTCACGTTCTCGGACTCTTCGGGTTTGAGCGCCACCGCGCCGAGCAGCTGGCCGCCCAGACTCCCGACCGCGAACGTGCGGATCTCGAACGGTGTGCTCACCCCGCCGACGTTGATGAAGTTGGTGGAAACCGCGGAGAAGTACGACTGACCGAGTGACGGCGCGCGGAATCCCGTCTGCATCGCGCCCCGCACGGCAAGTCCCCGGGTGAGCTCGTATCGCAGCGCGACCTTCGCGTCGGTGGTGTTGCCAAAGTCGCTGTAGCGCTCGGCGCGTCCCGCGAGGCCGATGAGCAGCCGTTCCGTCGGGCTCAGCTCGACATCGACGTAGCCGGCAACGTTGTTCCGGGAGGCGTCGGTCTCGTCTTCGGGACGGAAGCCCGGAAAGACCTGCGCGAACGGCGCCGCCGGCCTCCCCGCGTTGGGCCCGTCGAGAATGGTGGCGGTGCCCACGCGATACGAGTTCTCATCCCCACGCTCCAGCTTGAAGTTGTCGCGCCGGAACTCCGCGCCGACCGCGACATTCACCGGGCCGATCATCGTCCCGAATTGCCGCGTGAGATCGCCGTTGAGCGTCATCTGGTTGAACCGCAACGCGCCGGCGTAGAAGTCACGCGGGCTGCTCATGCCCATCGACGTGTTGACGCTGTTGTGCACGCCGAACTCGAAGCCATTCTGGCCGTAGACGCCGCCGAGGTCCCAGCTCCAGCCGGACACGACACCGCGAACGCCCGCCGAGAGCGACGCGTCGGCGATGTCGCTGCTGATCAGCGGGAGAAAGCCGTTGGGGTAGATGCCGCGCACGGTGCGATCGTCGAAGGCGCGTCGGAAGAATCCCGCGGCGATGCCCTCGCGCTTGCTGTACCCGCCGAACGCGTAGAGCTCCATCCCGCCGCCGAAGGGGAGCGACGTGTTTGCGAACGCCGACCAGTCCCGCGTTCCGGCATCGCCCTGCCAGCTGAGCCGCGACCCTTCGACGCAGTTGGGGACCGTGTACGAGCCGCTCGTGCACTGCGGGGTGACGTCGGGGCGCGCGCGGTTCGTGCTGTCCCGATCGCGCCACTCGGCGCTGAAGTGCACGAATCCGTTGTTGGCGAAGCCCACTCCATAGTTCGTCTGCACCTGCGTGACGCGACCATCCCCTTCACTCGTTTGCCCGATGCTCCCCGAGATCGATCGATTCGCATCGGCGCGCAGCACCACGTTGATGACCCCCGCGATCGCGTCGGAGCCGTACTGCGCCGCCGCCCCGTCGCGCAGGATCTCGATGCGATCGATGGAGCTCACCGGGATCGCGTTGAGATCGACGCTCGTCGATCCGCGGCCAACGGAGCCGTTCACGTGCACGAGCGCCGTGGTGTGGCGACGCTTGCCGTTGACGAGCACCAGCACCTGGTCCGGTCCGAGCCCCCGCAGCGTCGCCGGTCGCACGTGATCCGTTCCATCGTTCACCGAGGGGCGCGGAAAGTTGAAGGACGGCGCAAGCATCTGGATTACCTGGCTCGTCTCGGTCAAACCCGTGTTCTGGAGATCCTCGGAGGACAGGACGTCGATCGGCACCGGCGCCTCGACCGCCGTGCGATCGGGGCGACGCGAGCCGACAACCACGATCTGGTCCAGTGACAGTCCCGTCTGATCGAGGCGGAAATCCCTGGTAACGGTCGCGCCGGCCTCCACCACCACCGAGTCACGGGCGGCAGCGTAGCCGATCCGTGACACACGCACCTCATAGCGCCCTGACGCGATGACGAAGCGATAGGTGCCGTCGCTCCGCGTCATTACTCCGACCGTGGAGCCGATGACGCGCACCTGCGCGTCGGCGACCGCCGTGCCTGACGAGGCATCGGTCACCCGTCCGGTGACCGTGCCGGTCGTCTGTGCCGCGGCGGTCGCGGAGACCGCCAGCAGCAGCGAGAGGGATGTGATCGCGCGGCGCGGCGCGAGCGAACGTTGAGACGTCGATACGACGACATGTGGCGACATGCGGACTGCCTCCGAATGGCGGGCTCGTGGCGAGTACGTGGCTTGAACGTGCAACGCGCCGTGACGGCGCGGCGGTTCCATTGCGTCGCGGCACGGGTACAGGGTCGCCGCGAGATGGGGTGAGGCGGGTGGGCTTTCGCGCTGGCATCATAGTGATGTGCGCAGCGTCGCGGGTCAAGCCGAAACGCGCCGCCCGCCGAACACGAACACCACCATGTCATTGCGTTGACTGCGCATCTCGCCCGCCGTTAGATTCAGTGCTCCGCCGCGGCGGGTCTGGAGAGGTGGCCGAGAGGCTGAAGGCGGCGGTTTGCTAAACCGTTATAGGGTTGAAAAGCCCTATCGAGGGTTCGAATCCCTCCCTCTCCGTGGGAATCCCAAGGAAGTCCAGGGAACGAAGGCGATCGAAGGCGATTCAGGGGCGCGGAGCTGATATGTCCTTCCCGTTGATCGCCTTCGATCGCCTTCGGTTGCCTTCGATCCCCCCTCTCATATGCCAGCCTCCCCGCGCCTTCGCTTCGCCCCCTCCCCGACCGGCTATTTGCACGTGGGCGGCGCGCGCACCGCGCTCTTCAACTGGCTGTTCGCGCGCAAGTACGGCGGCCAGTTCCTGCTGCGCATCGAGGACACGGACAAGGCGCGCAGCACCGAGGAAAGCACGCGGGCGATCTTCGACGGACTCCGGTGGCTGGGCCTCGATTGGGATGAGGAGGTCGTCCACCAGGGCGCCAACCTCGAGCGCCATCGGCGCGACGTCGAGCGTCTGCTGGGCGCCAACGCTGCCTATCGATGCTTCTGCACGCCCGAGGAGCTGGACGAGCGCCGGAAGGCGGCCGAGGCGCGCAAGGAGAGCTTCGTATACGACCGGCGCTGCGATCGCCTGCCGGCGGACGAGATCGCCCGACGCGCCGCCGCGGGCGCTCGCTTCGCCGTGCGATTCCGCGTGCCGGATGGCGACACGAGCTGGGAGGATCTCGTCCACGGACCGATCGCGTTCCCCAACAAGGACATCGAGGACTTCGTC
>JAICNG010000052.1 GCA_025931335.1 Gemmatimonadaceae bacterium
ACCGGCTCGTCGACTACGATCTCGCCTGGTACGACGACGCCCGCCGCTTCGAGGTCGGGACGCTCCCGTATCAGGACCTCGCCGCCTTCTGCACGAGCGTCGAGCTGTTGCTCGAGACAGGCATTCGCCGCATCGAGGCGCACGTGAGCGCGCTGGTCGACGGGGTGATCGCACGACTTCGCGACGCCGGCGCAACCATCGTCACGCCGAGCGATGGAGCGCGGCGCGCGGGGATCCTCACCGTTCGTGTGAAGAATCCGCAGCGCGCGAGTGCGCAGCTCGCGCGCGCGGGAATCGTCTGCGCGTTGCGCGAAGGGGCCATCCGACTGTCGCCACACCTGTACTCCACGCCCGAGGACATCGGCCGGGCGATGGATGTCCTCGCGCGTGAGGTCTGACCGTCAGTCGACCTTCACCAGGGCGTACTCGCGCGCACCCTTGCGCAGCAGCAGGTGGCCGCCGTTGAGGAGGCGCTCGCGTCCTAACGTCTTGTCGCTCGCCGCGAGCCGGTCCCCGTTCACGTAGAGCCCACCCTGCTCGAGCAGCCGTCGCGCCGCGCCCTTCGACGCGACCAGCTTCGCCGTCGTGAACAGCTCGAGCACATCGAGACCAGCCCCGTCGGCCGGGACCCGTACGAACGGGACTTCGGCGGCAAGGGCTTGTAGCGCCTTGGCGGACAGCGATTTGGGCTCTCCCTTCCCGAATAGGAGCGCCGACACTTCTCCCGCCACCCGGGCCGCCTCCTCGCCGTGGACGCGCGCCGTCACGTCCTGCGCCAGCGCGTGCTGCGCCCTCCGCCGCTCCGGGTGCGCCGCCGTCTCACCATCCAGCTCCTCGATCGTCTTTCTCGGGAGGAGGGTGAAGCTCCGAAGGTATTTGCCCACATCCCGGTCGTCGGCGTTGACCCAGAACTGGAAGAACCTGTAGGGCGACGTGAGGTCGGCGTCGAGCCACACGGCTCCCGCCTCCGTCTTTCCGAATTTCGCACCCGATGCGGAGATGAAGAGCGGATACGTCAGCGCATGCGCCTGGGCGCCAGCGACCTTGCGAATCAGCTCGATCCCCGCCGTGATGTTCCCCCACTGATCGCTTCCGCCCACTTGCAGCGTACACCCTTCGCGCCGGTGCAGCTCCAGATAGTCGTACGCCTGGAGCAGCATGTACGAGAACTCCGTGTAGGAGATGCCCTCCTCGAGGCGCGCCTTCACCGCTTCCTTCTGCATCATGTAGTTCACGGTGAAGTGCTTGCCCACCTCACGCATGAACTCGATCGCGCTCAGCGGCAGCAGCCACTCGGCGTTGTTGCGCATGCGCGCCGCCGCCGGCCCGGTGAACTCCAGAAACCGCTCGAGCTGATCGTGAATCCGCGCCGCGTTCGCTTCCACCATTTCCGGCGTCATCAACTGGCGCTCGGTGCGCTTCCCACTCGGGTCCCCGATCATCCCGGTGCCCGCGCCCACGAGGGCGATCGGTCGGTGGCCGGCGTGCTGCAGATGCACGAGTCCCATGATCGGGACCAGGCTGCCCACGTGCAGGCTGGGCGCACTGGGGTCGAAGCCGCAGTAGGCCGATACGGGCCCGGCGGCGAGGGACTCCGCAAGCCCTTCGGTGTACTGATGGAGGAGCCCGCGCCAGGCGAGCTCATCGAGCACCCGTTTGTGATCCGAGACCATTTCTCAAAGATAGAGAATCGGCTCGCGCGCGGCACTAGTGCGCGCGTTGCCGCGCCCAAACCGCGAGTGTAGCTTCTCCGACACCATGGCCGCTTCGCCATTCTCGCGCCGCTTCTGGCGCACGCGTCCGCGCCTCGCGCGCGCCACCGGCCTCTCCGTCTCCTTCGTCTTCGCGTTCGTCGCCGGTCTCGCGTACGCGGCGTGGGCGCTCATCTGTCGCGGCGGCGCCTGCCCGTCGATTCAGGTGCTCGACGAATGGACGCCGCAGCAGACGTCGAAGCTCTACGCCGCCGATGGCCGCTTCATCGCCGAGATCGGGCTCGAGCGTCGCACGCTCGTCAAGCTGAACGAGATCCCGAAGCACGTCCGCGACGCGTTCGTCATCACCGAGGACAAGCGCTTCTACGACCACGCCGGCATCGACTGGGTGCGCGTCGCCGGCGCGGCCGGCCGCAACATCCTGAGCGGCTCATACGCGCAGGGCTTCTCGACGATCACGATGCAGCTCGCCCGCAACGTGTTTCCCGAGCGCATCTCTCGAGAGAAGACGCTCACGCGCAAGCTCAAGGAAGCGAAGGTCGCCCGCCAGATCGAGGCGAAGTATCCCAAGGCCAAGATCCTCGAGCTCTACCTCAACCAGATCTACCTCGGCAACGGCGCGTACGGCGTCGAGACGGCCTCGCAGCGCTACTTCGGCAAATCGGTTCGTGATCTGAATCTCGCCGAGGCGGCGACGCTCGCCTCGCTGCCGAAGGCGCCCGAGCGGTACAACCCGCGCCGCTATCCGGAGCGCGCGATTCAGCGTCGCAACACCGTCGTCGAGCTCATGCGGCGGGGAGGCATCGTCAATCAGGCCGACGCGAGACTCGCGAGCGCGTTTCCCCTGCAGCTCGCGCGTCGCGAGGAAGCGGGCGACATGGCGCCGTACTTCGTCGAGTGGGTGCGCCGCCAGCTCGACGATCAGTTCGGCTCGAAGCTGTATCGCGATGGGCTGCGCGTCTTCACCACCCTCGACATCGACATGCAGTCGGCCGCCGAGCGCGCGCTCGAGCGGCAGCTCAAGGCGGTGGAAAGCAGCAAGTACGCGCGCTACCGGCACACGACGTACGAGAAGTATCTCGCCCAGGCCGCGACCAACGAGAACGGTGAAGCGGCCAACTCGCCGTATCTCCAGGGTGCGTTCATCGCCATGGATCCGCGCAACGGCGCCATCCGGGCAATGATCGGCGGGCGCGACTTCGATGACTCGAAGTTCAACCGCGCCACGCAGGCGCTTCGTCAGCCCGGCTCGACGTTCAAGCCGATCGTGTACGCCGCCGCGGTGCGCAACGGTCGCCCGCCGTCGTACATCGTGCAGGACGAGCCCATCATGGTCCCCGAGATGGGCGGCGAGGATTGGACGCCGCAGAACTACGACGGAAAGTTCGAAGGACCGATGCCGATGCGCCGCGCCCTGTACATGTCGCGCAACCTCGCGACGGTGGCGCTGGGCATGGAGCTCGGCGAAGGCACGGTGATCGACATGGCGCGCGGCTTCGGCCTCACCACGCCGATTCCTCCGTATCCCTCGATCCACCTCGGCGCCGCCGTCGTGTATCCGCTCGAGCTCGTCGCCGCCTACAGCGCGTTCGCGACGTTAGGCGTGCGGGCGCAGCCGAACGCCATCCTGCGGGTCGAGAACGCGCGCGGCGACGTGCTATGGGAGCCGACGCCGACGCGCACCGAAGTGATGTCACGCGAGGAGGCGTGGCTCATGCTGGACATGATGCGCGACGTCGTGCGTCGCGGCACCGCGTACAGCGCGGTGTGGGGATCAGGATTCCGCGTGCCCGCCGCCGGAAAGACCGGCACCACCAACGACGGCACCGACGTCTGGTACGTGGGGTACACGCCCGACCTCGTGGCCGGCGTCTGGATGGGCCTCGATCGGCCGGCGAAGATCCAGACGAACGCGCAGGGTGGCATCCTGGCGGCCCCGGCCTGGACGGCGTTCATGACCGAGGTCTACCAGAAGAAGCCCGCGCCACCCGACTGGCCGCGTCCGGAAGGACTGCTCGTCCGCGAGGTCGACCGATCGACCGGACTGATTCAGAATCCCTTCTGTCCGCGGGAGCTGGTCAGCACCGAGTTCTTCATCCCCGGCACCGAGCCCGTGCGCGAGTGCGACGTGCATTCGCCGTTCACGATGTTCCAGACCGACAGCACCGGGGCGCTCGTCCCGATCAATCCCGACCCCGGCACGCCGGGCGTGGAAGGGCGCGTGACACCGGGCGCCGTACCCATGCCGCAACCGGCACGTCCGGGCGACACCTCGCGCATCCGCCCTCGCGACACCACCCGCATCCAGGATCCCTTCAAGCTGCCGCGGTGAGCGGGACGCCATGAGCTGGCTGCCGCGCGACTGTCACGCCCATACGACGTTCTCCGACGGAACGCTCACCGTCCCCGAGCTGGCGGAGCAGGTAAGGGCCCGGGGCGTTCTCCCGAGCGTCGCGGATCACCTCTCCGGGGACGTCGCGTATGCGCTGAAGGACGTGAGCGAGGTGATCGAGTACCTCGAGGAGCTCGAGCAGTACGACGTCGGGCGAGGCGGGGAGTTCTGCTGGCACGACTCGCTCTGGCGCGCGATCCCGCCCGAGGTCGACGCCCGATTCACGCACGTCATCGGCTCACTGCACGCCGTCTTCCTCCCCGGCAGCGATGAAGTCGTTCACGCCTTTCGCGCGATGCCGGCCGGCCTCACTCCCGCGGCCTATATGGACATCCACCTCGACAACGCCGAGCGATTCGCGCTCGAGATGCCGGTGGACATCCTGGCGCACCCGACGCTCATCCCGATGTCGCTGCGCCGCATGCCGCCCGAGGAGCTCTGGACGGAGACGCACGAGGAGCGGCTCATCGCCGCGCTTGGCCGCGCCGGGATCGCGTTCGAGCTGTCCACCCGGTACCCGGCGCACGAGCGCATCGTCAGGCGCGCCGTGAGCGCCGGCGTGCGCCTGTCGTTAGGTTCGGACGGCCACACCCCGAAGCAGGTGGGGAACATCGTGGCGCCGCTCGCGCTCGCCCGGTCCCTGGGCGTTCGCGACGAAGACCTGTACGACCCGCTCGTGCACGGCCGCCGCACGCCCTCGTCTCGCTGATGCAGATTTATCGCGCGCGGTGGGTGGTGCCCGTCACCGCGCCACCCGTGCGCGACGGCGCTATCGCGGTACGCGATGGCCGGCTCGCGTACGTCGGCCCGGCGGCGAACGCGCCGCGCGGCGAGCTGCACGACCTGGGAGCGGCCCTGCTCATGCCGGGGCTCGTCAACACGCACACGCACCTCGAGCTCACGGCCATGCGCGGCTTCCTCGAGGATCTCCCCTTCGCCGAATGGGTGGTGCGCCTCCAGCGAGCGAAGACCAGCGTGCTCACACCCGAGTCGATGCTCGACGCGGCGACGCTCGGAATCGCCGAGGGATTGCTCGCCGGCATCACGACCTATGCGGACACGTGCGACTCCGGGGTTGCGCTCGAGGCCATGCGCGCGATGGGGGTCCGCGGCGTCATGTACCAGGAGGTCTTCGGTCCCGACCCGAATACGTGCGACGACTCCATGGCGTCGCTGCGTCAGAAGCTCGACCGGCATCGCGCCGCCGAATCCACCCTCGTTCACGTCGGCATCTCGCCGCACGCGCCCTACACCGTTTCGGACAGACTCTTCGAGGCCGTCGCCGCCCTCGCGCGTGAGCTCGAACTGCCGCTCGCGGTGCACATCGCCGAGAGCGCGGACGAGGACGCGTACGTGCGCGACGGCGGCGGCCCGTTCGCCGATGGGCATCGCGCGCGCGGCATTCACGTCGCGCCGCGCGCCGACACGCCGATCGCGCTGCTCGGCCGCCTGGGCGTGCTCGCCGCGCGCCCCCTGCTCATCCACTGTGTGCGCACGCGCGATGAGGACATCCGCACCATCGCCGCCGCGCGGTGCGCCATCGCGCACTGTCCGGCATCCAACGCGAAGCTGGGACACGGCAGTGCCCCGTTGGCCGCCTGGCTCGAGCAGGGCGTCACCGTCGGCCTCGGCTCCGACTCGATGGCGAGCAACAACCGGATGCATCTGCTCGAGGAGGCGCGCCTCGCGCTCCTCGCGCATCGCATGCGGAGTCCGGGAGCGGCTCCGTTGTCGGCATCGCGCGCCCTCGAGCTTGCCACTATCGGAGGAGCGCGCTGCCTTGGCCTCGAGCGCGAGATCGGCTCCCTCGAGGTGGGGAAGGCGGCCGACTTCGCCGCCTTTTCGCTCGATGATCTCGCTGCCGTCCCTCACGCCGACCCCGTCGCGACCGCCGTGTTCGCCCTCGGCGGCGCCCAGGCGAGCACCGTCGCCGTTTTGGGAAAGCTTCGCGTTCGCGAGGGGCGTGTGGTCGATGTCGACGACGGCATCGCGGCCCGCGTCCGCGCGACCGGCGAAGCGCTTCACGCTTCGGGCGTTTCGCGGAGTCACCCGAAAGCATAGATTGAGGCACCGCGAATCCCTCAGCCGACAAGGACTCCCATGGCGGATCGTACGAGCGGGCCCACCAGCAAGATCTGGCGCGACGGCCGAATGGTGAACTGGGACGACGCGACCATCCACGTGATGAGTCACGTCGTCCACTACGGCTCGAGCGTGTTCGAGGGCATACGGTGCTACGAGACGCCGAACGGCCCGGCCATCTTCCGCCTCGCGGATCACATCCGCCGGCTGATGGACTCCTGTCGCATCTACCGGATGGAGATTCCGCACTCCGCCGAGGCGCTCGTCCAAGCGTGCGTCGATACGGTGGCGGCGAACGAGGTGCGCCACTGCTATCTGCGTCCCGTCGTCGCGCGCACCGGCGAGCACATGGGCGTGTATCCGGTGGGCGTGCCGATCGAGACATTCGTGATCGCGTGGCTCTGGGGACGCTACCTCGGCGAGGACGCGCTCACGCAGGGCGTCGACGCACGCGTCTCGAGCTGGCGTCGTCCGGCACCCGATACGCTTCCAACCCTCGCCAAAGCGGGTGGGAATTACCTCATCTCGCAGCTGTCGAAGATGGAGGCCCGCCTCGATCACTACGTCGAGGGGATCATGCTCGACGCGTTCGGGTACGTCTCGGAAGGGAGCGGGGAGAACCTCTTCCTGGTCCGCGACGGTGTCCTCACGACGTCGCCGCTCGCGTCAGGCATTCTCCAGGGCATCACGCGCGATTCGGTCATTCGGATTGCGCGCGACCTGGGTCTCGAGGTGCGCGAGCAGCTCGTGCCGCGCGAGATGATCTACATTTCGGACGAGGCGTTCTTCACCGGGACGGCGGCGGAGATCACGCCGATCAAGTCGGTGGACCGCATTCCGATCGGGGAAGGACGTCCCGGGCCGATCTGTCGAGCAATCCAGGACGAGTTTCTCGGGATTGCCACCGGACGGAGGCCCGATCCGTACGGATGGCTGACGATGGTGCCCGAGGCGGTGGCGGCAGCGGGGCGGTGAGGGGGTTGCGGCACGTTTTTCTCTTCGTCAGTGTAATAGGGAGTATCGGCGCCGTTCGTCGTCCGGCACCGAGAGGCGCGACGTCGCGCGTGTCGTCGTGTCACTCCCGCCCCAAGGACGGTGGCGGGAGTTTCCGTATGCGCCAGCGGAGGTTGGCGTGATTCAGGGATGTTTGGCCCTCAACGCCTCGTTCGAGCCTCTGACCATGGTTCCCATGCGTCGGGCGTTGCGGCTCGTGCTCGATGGCAAGGCGGAGATCGTCGAGGCCGACGCGGACCGTCTCGTGCGGTCGGAGCGGCTTGCGATGCCACGGCCGGCGGTGATCCGGCTGACGCGGTTCATTCACGTGCCGCGGCGCTTCCGTCGTCAGGTGACCAACACGTTCCTGTTCGCGCGCGACCACTACCGTTGCCAGTACTGCGGCCGCGGCATCCCCGAGCTCAAGCCCCGGGAGTCGCTCACGCGCGACCACCTTGTCCCGCTGTCGCGCGGCGGCACGAACGAGTGGGCGAACGTCGTGACGGCCTGCTCACCCTGCAATACTCGCAAGGGCAACCACATGGCCGAGGAGATCGGGATGCACCCGCTCACCGCGCCGGTGGAGCCGCACTTCGTGCACCTGAGCTGGGCCGTGCGCCGCCTGACGCCGACGCAGGCGCACTACATCAAGCTGTTCTACGGGTCGGCGGTGCTGCACCAGCTCGAGCTGCTCGAGCACAAAGGCGCGCGCCATCGCGTGGCGCCGGTGGTGCCCGGGTACTGACGGGCAACACCCGAAGACGTCAGCGATCAGACGTCAGGTGTCAGTAATCAGAAAACCAACGCGGGGGGCCAGGTCTCGGCTCCCCGCGTGTTGTTTCTGACACCTGACACCTGATGTCTGATCCCTGACGTCTTCAGGTGTTGCCCCTACGGAGAAACCTCGAACCGTGCAGACCGTTCTTCGTAGTGTCTCTTCTCCGCACCTAACAACTTTGCGACGACGGTCCTGACCCCGCGCGTGACCGCCGTCCCCGGGTTCCTCTCCCCTCTGACGGCTGGCCGCAGCTCACCCCTGAGCCACCGCTCCACCTCGTCGAGATCGCTCACCGACAGCATCTCCACGTCCAGCGCGACGTTGTAGTACACCCGATCGCGCCGCCGCGGCGGAAGAAGCGGCACCTGCTGCGGGCGCTCGATGATCGCCTCCACGTTCGCGAAGTTCTCGGTTCGGCCGAGCGGGGTTGGATTTCCCTCGGCGTCGATCCGCACGATCTCGTAGCGGCGCTCGAGCGGCTCGTACCGCACGATGACGTCCCACTCGACGGTGCCCTTGAGATCATCGAACCACCCGCGCGTCGACCACACCTCCACCCGCCAGTGCAGGCGGGCGGGGAAGCCGTTGCGCAACAAGTCGCGCAGTCGCGAGTCGGAGAGCACCCTCAGGGCGCGCACGTGCGGTCCCTCGATCGCTCGTAGCTCAGCGGCGGGCAGCTGGATCTGTACGCGCGCGGATCGCTGCGCCATCAGGGGCGCAGTCGTCGCGATCAGAAGGAGGCTGGCCGAAAGGAGCGATCGCACGCGCTAGAAGCGGTGGCGCAGGCGAACGAAGAAGTTCGCCGGGATCTTCGCGTCGGAGACCGATTTCGCCACGAAGAATCCGATCAGCTCGAAGTCGAGGCCCGCGCCGACATCGGTGCGGAACGTCGAAAGGGGCGGCAGCGCGCTGCGGCTGTACTGGAGGTCGCCGCTGCGTGGCCCGACCAGCCAGCCCCGTCCGGCGTCGAAGAACACCACCCACTCGCCCTTGCGGCTGTAGTAGACGCGCCAGTCGCGCTCATCCTCCTCCTCATCGAAGCCCCCCTCGCTGCTGAAGCGGAACGCCAGGGCACCTCGATACTCGATCTGCGCCACGACCATGCGCTCACAGAGGCCGGGACGGCCGGGCAGCGTCGCGCCGCCGCACAGCAGGACGTCCTTCGACGGGGGCCGACGGAAGTCGTAGCCGGGGAGCGAGCCGGCGCCACCTAACGCGAACCGGCGCTGCAGGGGAAGCTCGTCACCATTCAGCCAGCCGCCGGCCACCAGGCGCAAGTTCAGCTGACCGTCCGGCGAGACTCGGTTGTACCGCCGGGCGTCGAGGAAGGCTCTCGTGTACTTCACCCCAACGGGCTCGGTCGCCGGCGCGCGAACCTCGGCTGGAGTCGGCGCCAAGCGCACCGCCGCGCTGCGCCCATGCTCGACGTCCGCGACGAGGTGCCACCCCGACGAGGGGTCGTCCACATCGCTGCGCGTGTCGTACGTCACCCGCGCGCTCGTCAGGCGGAACCGCCCCTCGTCCGTCTGTGGGTTCGGTCGCCATTGCTGGCTGCCGCGAAACAGGGTGAACGGGTCACGCTCGGGGAGCGCACTCCACCGCTCCTCCGAGTACGTGGGCGTGAACGAGAACGCGTCGCCGGCGCGGAGGACCAGAGAGGCGCTCCCGCCGTGACGCGCCCAGTAGTCGCGATAGTCGCGGTGGAGAAAGAACGAGGCGAGGCCAACCTCGCCGTCACGGAGCTGCCAGGATTCCACCGGCGACACGATGTCGAATGCTCTGGCGCCGATGGCGATGGTGCCCGGCCGACCCAATCCCACCTGGGCCGTGACATCGTGCCCCACGTTGCGCGCAGTCCATTCCCAGTGATCGACCGTGCGCAGGATGCCGAACGCATCGACGCGAACGTAGCCCCATGACGTCGTGCGGCGAACGCTCGGACCGCCGTGCACCGCCAGTCCTTCGACGCGGTTGTACGAGCCGCCGGTCATGAGGTTGAGCTTGCTGTCGGATTCGCGACGCCGGCGCCGCCACCGCGACACCCAGCTCTCGTCCTCATCGAAGGGCGCTTGATCCGTCTCGGCGATGATGCGCTCGTCCTCCTCGCGAAACCGCAGCGGATCGCGATAGTGTTGGACCACGCCCCCGATCGTCGCGCGGTCACGGCCGTCGAGATAGCCTCCGACGACGAACACCGCGCCATCGATGCGCGCTCCCGGCGCGAGCGTGAGGTCGCCGTTGATCACGATGACGTTGCCGGTCACGCGCCCGCCGATGGTCACCGGCCCTCGCAGCGCGGCGACGTTGCCGTTCACCGTTTGCATCGCCGCGATGTCGAGCCGGCCGCTCACGCGCATCGCCGCCGGCTGGTTGTAGAGCGCCGCGACGTCGCGCGCGACCTCGGCGTCCAGGCCGATGGGCGCGCGAGGCCGCGGGACGGTATCCCGCTCCTGCGCCTGCGCGCGCGCCGCGAGAAGGGTCACGAGCGCGACGACTACGACTGACCGCATGGGGGCTCCGCGAATAGGCCATCGAGGAGACGACGAGCCGCCGGCGAGCACAACGTCGCTGTGGCTGTGCAACGTTACCCGCCTCCCCAGCCGATGTTCAGACGTCGCATGCGCCGGTATAGGTTCGGGCGATCCGTCTTGAGCCGGCGCGCCGCTTCCGCCACGTTCCCCCCGGCGACCGACAGCGCGCGTGTGATGAGCGTGCGCTCGTACTCGTCGAGCATGTCGCTCAGCGGATGCTCCAGCGCCGATGCGTCGGGAAGGGGGCCCTTCGGGGCCACCGCCGCCGCGCCGTCCACGGACAGTACGGCGCTGACGTGCTCGGGCAGCACCTCCTGCCCCGCGTGCAGAATCGCGAGCCGCTCGACGATGTTGGCCAGCTCACGGACATTTCCCGGCCACCGGTACCGCACGAACAGCTCGAGGGCCCGCTCGCTCCACGTCGGCGCCGGACGGCCACTCCGCGCGCGATAGAGCGCCGAGAAGTGCCTGACGAGCTGCGGAATGTCGTCCGGGCGCTCGCGCAGCGGCGGGATGTGCATCGGGATGACGTTCAGACGAAAGAACAGGTCCTCGCGAAACCGTCCGTCGGCGACCGCGCGCTCCAGGTCGTGATTGGTCGCCGCGATGATCCGGACGTCGATCGGAATGGGCTTCCCGCCGCCCACGCGCTCGATCTCCTTCGCCTCGATCGCTCGCAAGAGCTTGGCCTGCGCCTCGGCCCCCAGGTCGCCGACCTCGTCGAGGAAGAGCGTGCCGCCGTGCGCGAGCTCGAAGCGTCCGATGCGGCGGTCCGTGGCACCGGTGAACGCACCCCGCTCGTGACCGAACATCTCGCTTTCGACGAGATCGCGCGGGATCGCCGCGGAATTGACGCGCACGAATGCCTTGTCGCGGCGCGCGCTGCCATTGTGGATCGCGGCCGCCACCAGCTCCTTGCCCGTTCCCGATTCGCCGATGATCAACACCCGCGCATCGGTGGGCGCCACGCGCTGGATGAGCTCGCGAACCTGCCGCATGCCCGGGCTGTCGCCCACCATGCGGCCCGGAATCCCGAGATCCTCACGGAGCGCACGTGCCTCACGACGCACGCGCCGCAGCTCGAGCGCCGAGCGCAGCGCGAGCAGGACACCTTCCGGCGTGAGCGGCTTCTCGAGAAAATGGAACGCGCCCAGCTTGGTGGCGCGCACGGCATCGCTCAAGCCGGCGCGTCCGCTCATCATCACCACCGGCACGTCGGGGAGCTTCTCGCGCAGGCGGGTGAGCGTTCCCATGCCGTCGATCTCGCCGGGCATCATGAGGTCGAGGAGCACGGCGTCGGGCTCGTCCTCGATCGCGCTCGCCGCACCGGTGGCGCCCTCGGCGGCCTCGCGCACGGTGAATCCCTCGGCCGACAGCAGCGCTCCGACCATGCGCCGGATATTGGGCTCGTCGTCGATGATCAGGATGGTCGACATGCCGCTACGGTCAGCCCCTCGGCTCGGTGCCGCCCGCGCCCGACGCGCCGTGCGGGCGCTCGGAGAGCAGCTTCGTCATGAACCGCTGTCCTTCACCGAGACGCTCCATCTCGCTCGACATCGATTCGATCGTGCCCTCGAGCCGTGCGACGCGCTCCTCCAGCCGCTGGAGACTGCGCGGGTCGCCATCGGCGCGCCGATCCATCAGACGGACGACCACCGCGGCGATCAGCGCCACCGTCGCCAGGAACATCACCCCGCTGATCACGACGGCCTCCGCGGCTCCGTCAGGCGGCTCGCGTCAGTCGCGCGCTCGGTGAGAAGCTTGGTGGTGAAGCGCTGACCTTCCGAGATGCGCTCGACCTCGATGGCGATCGCGTCGACCGCCTGCTCGATGCGCTCCAGGCGCGAGGTGACCTCGGGCGCGATCTTCGTCTTCGCGTCGCGCTCCATTCGCTTGGCGAATGCGCGGGCCAGCGGTGCCCCGACCGCGATGGTCGCCACCATCGCGAAGAAGCCGAGCGGCACGACGATTCCAGGATCCATGACCGGCGTTCCTCCAAGAAGATGGGACTGTCGTGCTACTCCGCCCCCTCCGCGTACGATCGCGCCTTTTCCGTCAACAGCTTCGTGGTGAACCGCTGCGCCTCGGAGATGCGCTCGACCTCGACGGCGATCGAATCGATTGCCTGCTCCATTCGCTCCAATCGCGATGACACCTCGGCCGGGATGCGTGGGGCATCGGCGCGACTCTCCACTCGCTTGGCGTAGGCGCGGACGAGGGGCAGGATGATTCTCGCGCCGACAGCCAGGGAGGCGAAGGCGAACAGAAAGGGGAGTAGCTCGTCCATCATAAGGCTTGCTCGCCTCCATCGACGGGAATGACGAAACGGATTTCAGTGCCTTGCCCCTCGGCGCTCGCCGCATCGACGGCACCGCCGTGCGCGAGCACCGTCTGGCGCGCGATCGCCAATCCGAGCCCGGTTCCTCCCAGCTTCGACGTCACGTACGGCTCCCAGATGCGCGCGAGCGCCGCTTCGGGAATCCCGCATCCCGTATCGCGGACCGCCACTTCGACCGCATCGCGGCCATCCATGCGGGCCTTCGTGACGCGCACGTCCACCTCCCCCCCCTCGCGGCACGCCTCGACCGCGTTGAGCAGCACGTTCGACAGCGCCCTGGCGAGCGCATCGTGATGCCCGCGCACCATCGGCAGTTCGTCCCCGACCTCCACCCGAAGCGGTACCCGCTCCGCCACCATCGACCGCGCCGTGTAGCGCGCGAGCTCCGCCATGTCGACATCCGCCGGCGGGCCCTCGGGAAGCCTCCCGAATTGCGAGAAGCTCCGCGCCATCGCCTCCAGGCGCGCGGATTCCACCTCGAGCACCTCCACCGGCTCGCGCAGGGCGTCGGGCACGTCCCGCTTGAGTCGCTCGACCGCGAAGCGAATGGGCGTGAGCGGATTCTTCAGCTCGTGCGCCACCCGCCTCGCCGTCTCGCGGAACGCCTCCACGCGCTCCGCCTCCCGCTCCTGCGCCCTCGCCGTCTCGAGCTCACGTGCCATCCGACGCATGCGCCGACGCAGCGTGTCGAACTCAGGCGCCCCGCGCTTCTTCGGCGCCCCCTCGGGGAGGGGCTCGCTCCGACCGATGAGATCGGTCCATCCGACGAGCTCGTTCAATGGTCGGCTCATCTGGCGGCTGAGGTGACCGGCGACGCGCGACGCGAACAGCGCGAGCAATCCCGTGCCCACCAGGGCGAACAGCGCGATGACCGGAACCACCCGCTCGGCGAGAAACCCAAAGCGACTTGCCTGAAGCAGCGACCCCCGAAGCTCCTGCTCATGCGCCTCGAGCGCGGCCCGTTGGGCCGGCGTCAGGGGTGCCTGCCGGGCCTGATCGATGGCCGTGCGGCCGGACTCCGCGACGCGCTCCCAGGCTCGCGTCCCGCTCACCAGGGGAACCGCCCGGCTGGCCGCCAGCGTTCCCCCCAGCATCAGGACGGTTGCGGGAACGACCGCGAACAGAAGGAGATAGAGGAAGAGCCGAGTTCGGAAGCTGAGTCGCTTCACACCCACACCGTACGCCGGGTCGCGGGGGCAGTTTCACTCTGCAACACCGGCAATCTATGGTGCGTAAAGGGTAGGGGAACCCTGAGCGAGGCCGGCACTTACCGGCCGCTGGATTACCTGGCGGTGAATTGCGGCGTCCCCCTTGCAGAGACGGGTGTCGACGGCCGTGGCGCGGAGATGAAATGCAATTCTGGATTGGGCTGCTGATCGGCGCGATGATCGGCGCCAGTGTCGGACTCCTAGTGCTCGCGTGGCTGCACGCGAGTCGCCGGGCGGATGACGTGGCGGAGCGCGAGGCCGCTCGCTCCGGGACGCCGCGCCCATCGCGGTGGCGCTCGGGCGACGTGCGCGTGCTCGAGCTTCCACGGTCGGTCGCGCTCACGTCCGCCGACGCCAACGCGCTGCGCGCGGCAGCCGATGCGCTGGAAGCGCGCGGCGGGAGTGCCGATGAGGTGAGCCGCCTGCGCGACATCGCGAGCAGCGCCACGCCACCCGAGGAGGCACGTCCGGTGCGTCGGGGCTGATCTCGACGTTGCCTCCCGTGCGATCGTGCGCATCTTCCGCCGCGTCCCCACTCCGGCGCAGGCGACATGAAGACGCACACGACGTATCTCACATTCGACACGAAGCACCGGCAGGAGATCATCGACATCACCGATGATGTCGAGTCCTGTCGGGCGGCGGCCGGCATTCGCGAGGGCTTCGTCCTCGTCTCGGCCATGCACATCTCCGCGTCGGTGTTCGTCAACGATCACGAGCCAGGGCTATGGAAGGACATTCTCGATTGGCTCGAGCACCGGATCGCGCCGTGGACGCCCGACCACTATCGACATAATTCCGGGACCGGCGAGGACAACGCCGCCGCGCACCTACGATCGCTGACGATCGGGCACGAGGTGATCGTCCCCGTCACCAATGGGAAGCTCGATTTCGGCCCATGGCAGCGTGTGTTCTATGGAGAGTGGGACGGGCAGCGGAAGAAAAGAGTGATCCTGAAGGCGATGGGCGACTGATCCCCTCGCGACGCGTCCCGTCCTCGACTAGATTACATCGTCCCGATGGGATGCGCCTCTGGCCGACCACTCGCGCGGGGAACCCCCGCCTTCGATCAGCTCGAGCCGCCTCCCGCAGTTGCACGACGTCTGCGCGATCGGTGTCCCCCACGACATTCTCTGGGAGAGCGGATCTGCGCATGCGTCGTCAGAACATCCTGATCTCGTTCGCTTCGTGAAGCCTCCCCCGTCCATTGGGAGCGGAGAGGTGAAGCGACGGGAGATCGAGCGCGAGGTCGCGCACGGTCACACAGCCACAACGATGATGACGACATGAAGCCACGACACCCCCGGTCCGCCACGCCCGTGCGTGTGGCCGCCACCCCCATCCACCGCGGACCCCAGGCGCACACGATGTCCGCGGCCCCCATCCAGGCCACCTTCTCCCCCCACGCGCCTAACGCAGCGCTCCTCATCGACTTCGACAATGTCACGATGGGGATCCGGTCCGACCTCGGCAACGAGCTTCGCAACCTGCTCTCGTCGGACATCATCAAGGGGAAGGTCGCCGTGCAGCGTGCGTACGCCGATTGGCGGCGCTACCCGCAGTACATCGTTCCGCTCGCCGAATCGTCGATCGACATGATCATGGCGCCGGCGTACGGGTCGTCGAAGAAGAACGCGACCGACATTCGCCTCGCCGTGGACGCCATGGAGCTCGTCTTCACGCGTCCCGAGATCGGCACCTACATCTTGCTCTCGGGCGATTCCGACTTCGCGTCGCTCGTCACCAAGCTGAAGGAGTACGGCAAGTACGTCATCGGCGTCGGCATTCGCGAATCGTCGAGCGATCTGCTCGTGATGAACTGCGACGAGTATTACAGCTACAACGCCCTTGCCGGACTGGTGAAGTCGGGTGAGGAAGAGGTGGTGAAGAAAGACCCGTGGGAGCTCGTGACGGAAGCCATCCGCCGAATGAAGCGCAATGGCGACGTCATGCGCTCCGATCGGCTCAAGCAGGTGATGCAGGAGATCGACGCGAACTTCGATGAGAAGTCGCTGGGTCACTCGAAGTTCTCGCGCTTCACGCAGGAAGCCGCGGAGCGCGGGCTCCTCAAGATGACCAAGCTCGAGAACGGGCAGCTCGAGATCGACGTGCCTGACGGCGATGGCGCCCGTCCCGCTGCTCGTGCGGAGCCCGGCGAGGCTCGCGCGCGGGAGGATCGTCCCCGGGGTCGCGGCCGCGAGGAGCGTGGACGAGGCCGGCGAGGTGGGCGCGGGCGCGATCGCGAACGCGAGCCGCGCGCGGAAGAGCCTCGCGTGGAGACACCCGTGGCCGCGCCGACCGATGCCGCGGAGGCGCCGGCGGCCGAGGAGCGGCGTCCCGAGGCAGTCGACATCGCCCGCGACGGCATCGGCACCGGCGGAGAGCGCCTGACGAGAGACGAGGCGTTCGATCTCGTCCGCCGTGCGGTCGACATCCTCACCGGAGGGGCCGACACCCCGGTGCTCGCCAGCGATGTGCGGCGCAAGGCGCGCGACCTGCTGGGCCGCGACAGCGAGTCGCTCAACGAGCGCATGTTCGTGCGCATCCTTCGCGATGCCCATGACGCCAACGTCGTCGACCTGCGGAAGCGCGGCGATGATTGGGAGCTGGCTCCCGCGGCGGACGTCGCGCCGATCGCCGATCAGTTGGCGGCGGCCGTGCCGACGCCTTCGCAGAGCCAGGCGGGGCGGTCGGCGGCCACGGCAGCATCGTTCCGCCGCGGGATGCGCTCACGTGGCGGCAGGGCCAGCGGCGCGGTGGAACTGCCGCCCGAGCTGCTGTCGCTGGGCGTCGTCGACTTCGGCGCCCCCGCGGTGCCTGACGAGGCGATCGACCGCGAGCCCGAGCTGGGGCTCGGAGCACCGGCCGAGACCATCGTCCCCGAGGCCGCTCCCGAGGGCCCGGCGCAAAAGCCCCGTCGCCCCGCCCGCGGCCGCAAGACCGCGAAGAAAGGGAAGGGCGAGACGACCGCCGGCGCGGCCGATGCCGAAGCCGCGGCGGCGCCGAAGGCGAAACGTCGCCGCCCGCCCCGCGGGCGCGCGAAGAAGCCGGCCGCGACCGGAGGCGAAGGATGACCCGAAACGCCGCGCCACCCGCGCGGCGTTCTCGTGTCAGCGAGGCGCTCCCTCCCTCGTTCTTCGACCGCGACACCGAGATCGTCGCTCGGGAGCTTCTCGGCGCCGTCCTGTGGTGCCGCACGCCGGAGGGGATCACGGCGGGCCGCATCGTCGAAACGGAGGCCTATCTCGGGGAGCACGATCCCGCCTGTCACGCGGCCGGCCCGGGCCTCACCGAGCGCACGCGTCCGCTCTACGGCGCACCGGGAATTGCCTACGTCTATTTCATCTACGGCGTGCACTGGTGCTTCAACGCGGTCACGCGCGACCACGGGCAGCCGAGCGCCGTGCTGGTGCGCGCCGTCGAGCCGCTGGAGGGGCTGCGCCTGATGCGCGCGCGCCGCCCGGCGGCGAAAACCGATCGCGACCTGACGAACGGCCCTGGAAAGCTCTGCGCCGCCCTCGGCATCGGCCCGCGGCACAACGGCGTGCCGCTGCAAGCCCCTCCGTTGATGATCACGCCGGGCACGACCTACGCCGACGACGCGATCGTCACCGCCCCGCGCATCGGGGTTTCGAAAGCGGCCGACTGGCCGCTCCGATGGTACGTCGCGGAGTCGGGGTTCGTCTCGGTGAGAGACCGGGCCAGGGGCCAGGGGCCAGGGGCCAGGGGGCGGGTCAAGGGTCGCTCGTAAGGCATCGCCAAACGACGACGCCCTCGTCGGCAAAGCCGACGAGGGCGTCTTTCGTTCAACGTGTGGCCCTTGGCCCTTGGCCCGGGGGTACCGGGTGGGGTTGGGCCAGGGGTCAGTCCGGCCTGTCGATCGAGGTGCCGACGTTCCAGCGGATGCCACCCTCGAGGATGTACACCGGGCGCGAGTTCATCATGAAGCGCGCTTGCGCCGGCATCACCGCCGCCTGTCCGAACGCCGAGAAGCGACGGTATTGCAGCTGCACACCGCCCATGGCGATGAAGGCCGCGCGGTCCTTCGTGTCCATCGCGCGACGCGCCACCAGCGTCTCCTGATCGGTCGACGTGAATGGATCCACCGGCGAGACGTTCTGGATGAAGTTCATCGCCAGCCCCACGCCCCCGTACGGACGCAGCGTGCCGATGTTGAACGGGAAGGCGAGTCCGGCGAGCGTCACGCGGCGCATGTTCTCCATGCGGATCGTGTGCGGGCCGTATGCCTGCGTGAAGACCACGGTCTGCTCGTCGAAGAACGAATGGTCATACGAGACGTACAGGCCGCCGCGCGAGCGCGTGATCAGCCACTCGACGCCGAGCGTCGGGGCGACGGCGTTCTTCACGCGATCGGTCGAAAAGGACGTGAAGCCGCCTTTCGCGCCCCAGAACCAGGCGTTCTTGAAGAGGCGTCCCTCCTGCGCCGTCGCGACCGACGGGAGCACCGTCGCGAGCGCGAGGCCGAGGGAGAGCCAGCGGACCGTACGCATTGTGGGACCTCGTTCGGAAGGATGTCCTGCGGGGATACGTCAGCGCCGGCCGGCGGGACCTCCGCCGGAGAGCAGCGCGTTGAAGAGCATTCTGAACGTGCCGTACGACTGACCACGGTACTGCGGGCGAAATCCGAACATCACTACCCGGCCTCGTCCAACGGGCGCCACGATCGCGGCGGCTTTCCCCGCGATCGCCGGTGCTCCCTCGAGGAACCCGCTCAGCAGGATGTCGTCGCCGCGGTCTGGATACCGTGCGATCACCCGGATGGGCGAATTCGAGGGAACGTCGAACGTCATCGAGTTCGTGAAGTACACCGCGGCGGTGTCCGGCATCCCGAACGCCACCGGCTGTGTCGCGTCGACCAGCACGCGCAGAATCGATCCCGGCGCATAGAGCTCGTGCGCCGTGCCTTCGAGCGCGTCATCCGAGGGTGGTTCCCAGTCGTCCTGGCGCGGCCGCACCTTCACTAGCCCTACGTCTACGCCAAGCTCCGCGGTCGCCAGCTCGGAAGCGCGATCCAGCAGCACGAGGGTGCCGCCGGCGTTCACGAATGCCTTCAAGGCCTCGATCCCTTCACGACCGAGTCCGCCCGAATACGGCGGGGGAACGACCGAGTCCGACATCCCCTGCCGCAAGTCACGCAGACTCATGTCTGTGACGAGGATGGCGTCCATTCGGTCACGGAGACCGCCTGCTCGGACCGCCGAGTCGACCAGCGAGGTGTAGGGGATCTCGAACTGCTCGAGGACCCAGCGGGTCCAGCCCTCGTCTATATTCGCGGTCCAGGGCCTGTAGAGGCCGATGCGAGGGAGTCGATCGACCTGATACGTCCCCCCGGTGCCGCTGACCTCCACCGGCCTCGACCGGCGAAGCGCGCTGATGACCTGGCGAAAGCAGGCCGTGTTCGACACGTGCAGCAGCACCCGGCTCAGCTTCACGTCCGGGCCGCACGAGTCCGTTCCGACGACGCCAACCGACCGCGCGCGCGGGGCGATGTACGAGACGCGCTCCACGGGCACGACGCTCACGCCCAGCTGAAGTGGCAGGGTCCATCCGGCGGCGTCATAAGGACGCTCGATGGGCCCGCCCGGCCAACGCTCCAGCTTCGGAAACCGCTGCGCCTCGAGCAGATCGAGGGCGTGCGCACGGTAGGGCTGATCGAGCCTCACGACGTACGCGCGTCCAACGGAGCGTCCGTCCGCCGTGACGTCATCGGCGGAGTCGACCTCCACGCCGCCGACCGTGAGTACCTCGACGAGGCGGCGGGCAGCGGACGGGTCGCGCTGATTGACGGGAATCACGTACGCCTTCGGGGAGCCGCTCTTCCCGAGCGCCACCTGCTTGCGGCCGAGCCTAACGAAGTTGCCGACGTACTGCCCCCGCTGCTGCGCGAGCATCTTCACCAGCGCCTCGGCGGCGATGAGCTCGTACTCGACGATGTCGCGGAGTGTCCACCGGCCCCCGGGCCAGGGGTTCGGGAAGTTCATGCGGCGCTCGTATTTCGACAGCCCGCGGAAATGCCCGGCGAGCTTCGACGTGTCCTGCTCGATCGGGGTCGCGATGCGAACGCTCGCCGCCTCGGTGAGCACGCCCACCATGTTGTGGCGGGTCGGCGTCGAGCGCGCACCGCCATGCCACCACAGGTCGTAGATGGCCTGGTCGCCGACGCCCGATTTGCCGCGCTCCTCGAGCGCCAGCGCCATCTCGGCGCCGATGTGGGCGATGCCGCGGACGATGATCGGGTCGACGTGGGGATTGATCGGGTCGACGAACGGCGGGACGAACAGCCGCATGCCCTCGTTCCCCATCTGGTGCACGTCGTAGAAGACCTCGGGGAACCACTGCCGGTAGAGCAGGTCGGTGATGAGCCGGGTCTCGCGCTGCGTGACCATGTACCAATCGCGGTTGTTGTCGTGCCCCACGTATGGGTGGTAGAGCCACGGAATCGGACCGCCCTCCCACCGCGTTCCGAGATTCCGCCGGTACCACTCGACCACCATCTGCGCGCCATCGGGATTGGCGGACGGAAGGAGCAGAACGACGACGTCGTCCAGCGCGCGGCGCAACGTGTCGATCGTGACGAGGCGGTGCGCGAGCTCCATCGCCATCTGCGCCGAGGTGATCTCCGTCGAGTGGATGTTGCACTGGATCACGACGACGGCCGGCTGCGTGGCGATGAGCACACGCTCTTCTTCGGTGGGGAGCGACCGCGGGTCGGCGAGCTTCCGTTGCGCGGACCGTATCGCGTCGATCTTGCGCATGTTCGCGGCAGAGGTAATCGTCGCCAGGACGAGCGGCCGTCCCTGCGTCGTGGGTCCGAGGGTGTCCAGCTCGACCTCCGGCGAGGCGAGCGCGAGCCTCGAGAAGTAGTCGACGATCTGCCCCCAGTCGGCGAGCTGCCGGTCTGCGCCGACTTCGAATCCGAGATGCTCCCGAGGGGCTGGCGCCTGTGGCGTGGCGGGGCGGGCAGCGACGAGTGACAGCGATGCCGCCAGGAGAAGCGGCGAGAGATAGTGAGTCGTCATAGGTTCGAGGTGCGCGCGAGGGAGACCGAATCACGGCGTCCGCGAAGGTACCCTGGGAGCGAGGCGCTCGCTACGACGGGCGCGACCGAGCGAGATGATCGAGCCACCGCCATATCCCCCGCACAACGATCACTTCCGCACCGCCGTCCATGGCACCGTCTTTGGCCAGCGGACGGAGGTCGTTCACCGCTTGCATGCGGGCGATCGCCTCATTCTCGTTCCCGATCCTCCCGGCACCGATGACCCGTGGGTCTGGGTGCACGCGCCCGGGGGGGACGTGATCGGGCACCTGCCTCCGGACATCTCGCGCTGGCTCGTGCCGTGGATGCTCGAGGGCGGCCGCTGCAGTGCGTACGTCGACCGGGTGCACGGCGACGAGGTCGAGAGCTGGAGGAGGCTCGTCATCGAGGTGAAATGCCGAGTCTGATTGCGGAGCGCGGAGTGCGGACTGCGTGCAACACCTAACTGGCAGAAGGTCTTACACGCAGTCCGCAATCCGCACTCCGCAATCCTACTTCAAGAGCCCAACCTTCCGCCCGACTCTCGAGAAGGTCTCGACGGCGAAATCGAGGTCCTCCCGCGTATGCGCCGCGCTCACCTGGCACCGGATGCGGGCGTGGCCCTGCGGCACCACGGGGTAGCCGAAGCCGGTCACGAAGATGCCCTCGTCGAGCATCATGTCACTGATCCGGATCGCCAGCGACGTCTCGCCGACGATGATCGGCACGATGGGGGTGTCGCCCGCGAGCGGCTGAAAGCCGGCCTCGGTGATCGCGGAGCGAAAGTAGCGCGCGTTGTCATGCAGGCGCCGCACGCGGTCGGGGTGCGTCTCGATGTAGCGCACCGCGGCGAGCGAGCTGCCGGCGACCGTCGGCGGGAGCGCGTTGGAGAAGAGCTGCGGGCGAGAGCGTTGAGTGAGGTAGTCGGTGAGCACCGCCGAGCCGGCCGTGAAGCCGCCGGCCGCCCCGCCTAACGCCTTTCCGAGGGTCGATGTGATGATGTCGACCTCGCCGAAGACGCCGTGGTGCTCCGCCGTACCGCGTCCGGTGGCGCCCAGGACGCCCGAGGCGTGCGAGTCATCCATCGCGACAATGGCGTCGTGCTCCCGAGCGATCTCGAGGATCTCCGGCAGGCGCGCGATGTCGCCCTCCATGGAGAACACGCCATCCGTCCAGATCAGCTTGCGCCGCGCGCCTCGGTTCGCGGCGAGCTTGGCGCGCAGGTCATCCATGTCGGAATGCTTGTACACCGCCGTGGTGCACTTCGTGATGGCCTTGGCGAGCCGGACCGAGTCGATGATCGAAGCATGGTTGAGCGCGTCGGAGATCACGAAGTCGCCCTCCTCGACGATCGTCGCGGTGAGCCCCTCGTTCGCGTTCCAGCAGGAGACGTAGGTGAGCGACGATTCCGTCCCGACGAAGCGCGCGAGCGCCTGCTCGAGCTGGCGATGGATCGTGAACGTGCCGCAGATGAACCGCACGCTCCCGGTGCCTGCCCCGTACGTGTCGAGCGCCTCGTGCCCCGCGTCGATCACCGACGGCTCGTCGCACAGCCCGAGGTAGTTGTTCGACGAGAGAATGAGCACGTCGCCGCGCCCTTCCATGCGCACGCGCGCCGACTGCGGCGACTCGATGTGGTTCAGCCGCTTGTAGACACGGTCGGCGCGCAGCTGGTCGAGCGCGCTCGTGAGTTGGCTGGTGAAGCGGGTATTGAGGCTCATGGAGAGGACGATGACGGATTGCGGATTGCGGATTGCGTGTTGGACTCCGCTGCGAAGGTGACCCCGTCACCGGCGATCAGCAATCCGCAGTCCGCAATCGCGTTCACCCGACCTCAAAGATGACTTTCCCGGCTTCCCCACTCTTGATCGCCCGAATCGCCTCGTCGGCGGACTCGAGGGGAAAGCGGTGCGTGATCACCGGCGTTGGATCGAACTCCCCGGAGCGGAGGAAGCGGGTCATTTGGTGCCAGGTGTCGTACATCCGGCGGCCCACCACACCGTAGATCGTGATCCCCTTGAAGATCACCTCGGTGGCGAAGTTCACCTCCATCGGCTTGGCCGGGATCCCGAGCATCTGTACCCGGCCGCCCACGCGCACGAGCGCGAACGCCTGATGAATGGCCGAGGGGACACCCGACATCTCGAGCACCACGTCGACGCCCAACCCCGCCGTGTGCTGTTTGACGACCGCCTCGGCCTCGTGGGGCTTCACGATGTCGTCCGCGCCCATCCGGCGAGCGAGCGCGAGGCGCGTGTCGTTCACATCGCTGGCGATGATGCGTGAGGCGCCAGCCGCATTGCAGATGCCGATCGCGAACAGGCCGATCGGACCGCAGCCCGTCACCAGCACCGTCGCCCCCGGAATCTCCGCCGTCAACGCGGTGTGAAAGGCGTTGCCCATCGGATCGTGAATGCCGCCCACCTCGAACGAGACGTTGTCATCCAGGTGCCACACGTTCACCGCCGGCATCGCGATGTACTCGGCGAAGCATCCATCGCGGTCGACGCCGATGATGCTCGTGTGCGGACACACGTGGGCGTTCCCGGTGCGGCAGAGGAGGCAGCGTCCGTCGACGATGTGGCCCTCCGCCGTCACGCGATCGCCCTCGGTGACATCCCGCACCAGCGAGCCTACCGCGACGACCTCGCCGGCGAACTCGTGGCCGACGACGATCGGCGGCTTCACGCGGCCGCGCGCCCAGTCGTCCCACTCGTAAATGTGGACGTCGGTTCCGCAGACGCCCGCGCAGCGGACGCGGATGAGCACTTCGTCGTCGCGGATCGTCGGCTCGGGGACGGTTTTCAGCTTGAAGCCAGGACCCGCGGTCTCCTTCACGAGTGCCTTCACGCGCGACTGCTCCTGCGTCGAGTCGATGGACGTGGCCGCAGGGAGCGCGGCGAGCGCGGGTAACATCGCATGTCCGGAGGGAGGATGCTAGGGAAGGCAACGGCAAAGACGTCAGACGTCAGAAGTCAGATTTCAGATTTCAGAACCGCCCACGGGAAGTCACGAATGGGCTTCCCGCAGGTTTTCCTGAATTCTGAAATCTGACTTCTGACGTCTGACGTCTTTGCCGTTCCTCTAGTCCGCCGGCACCAGCGGCTCGACTCTTTCCGCGCTCTGGGCGCGCCGTCCGCGGGGACCGACCGGC
>JAICNG010000113.1 GCA_025931335.1 Gemmatimonadaceae bacterium
AACTCGGATGGCGAGGTGTATCGAACCGAGTGGTAGGCTTCACCGGAGAACGTGCCGGGATAACTCGGGACGATCGGGTCCCAGTTGTGGCCCACAGCCGCGATCACGCCTCGATAGATCCGGCGCTCACCGCTGCTGAGCGTCACGTCCCACGTGGAATCCGCGGTGGGCGCGGCGTGCGCGACCTCGACGCCGAACTCGATATGCGGTCGCAGGTCGAACGCATCGGCGAACGCGCGCACGTAGTCGAGGATGAGCGCCCGTGCCGGATAGTCCGGGTACGCGGCGGGCATCGGGAAGCTCTCGAACGCCGACTGCGTTCTGGACGATATGAAGTGTGCGCTCTCGTACATGGGCGTGCCGGGATTTTCCAGATCCCAGATGCCCCCGACATCGCGATGCCGCTCGACGACGTCGAACGGGACGTTCGCCGCGCGAAGCGCCCGCGCCGCGGCCAGGCCAGACGGGCCGGCGCCGACGATGAGCCAACGAGTCGATCTATCCATGCTCGGACTGTCGTATCGGTCAAGCGCGCAAGCGAGCGAGCGTTTCCCGATAGAGTGTAGCACTCGCGTCATCGAAGAGGCATGCGACGATTCGCTCGAACTCCTCCTCGTGCGCCATCATCGCGCCGAGCGCGATTTCGGCCGCCGCGGGCTTGGGGAATCCGTAGACGCCGGTCGAGATGGCCGAGAACGCGATGGTGCGGATGGAGCCTTCGTCGCGCGCGAGTCGGAACGATGTTTCGTAGGCGCTTGCGAGCAGCGCGGCTTCGCCCTGGTCGCCGCCGCGCCAGACAGGGCCGACGGCGTGAATCACGAACCGTGCGGGGAGTCGATAGCCGCGAGTGAGCACCGCGCTTCCCGTGGCACACCCGTGGTGGCGGCGCAGCTCCGCGGCGAGCTCGGGCCCAGCCGCCGCGTGAATGGCCCCATCGACACCGCCTCCGCCCGCGAGCGCGCTGTTCGCGGCGTTGACGATGGCGTCGACGCGGAGCGTGGTGATGTCGGCGCGGAGGATGTCGATCACAGGATCAACGTGCTCGAGGTACTCGAGGTGCTCAAGGTGCTCAAGGGAACTGCCTCTCCCTCGAGCACCTCGAGCACGTTGAGCACTTGGAGCACCCTCGCCATCGTCAGTCCAGCCCCAGCGCCCGATCGAGCTTCGCCTTCACCGCGCTCGCCACGGCGGCCTTCGCGGCGGGGCGCGTGATCCAGCGGAGCCAGCGGGGGCCGATGGCCTGGGCTTCGACGAAGCCGCGGGCGCGGGTGACGAGCATGTCGCGCAGCGCCAGGCGGGGCGCCATCTCGGCGTCCCGCAGCGTCGCGTCCTTGAATCCTTCCCACTCGGCGGGAATCTCGTACTCGTGCTCGAAGCCCGGCTCGAGGGGCGGTGGGTCGTCGAGCGACAACAGGGCGGGCAGCCGGGCGCGCGCGGCCCGGCGGCCGAGCCGATAGTCGTGCTCGCGCCAGTCACGATGGAAGAACCCACCGAACGCGCCTAACGTGTCACCCGCCGTGAGGCGCGGCTCGGTGTAGATCATCCCGATCCTCAGCTGCTGTTTCCTGTCGAGCCCGGCCACGCTGTTGAGCAAAAAGATCACGCGGACGAGGATCTCCTGCTGGAGAGCGGTCAACCCGACCAGGCGCCCACTGTGCGTGTGCCGCGTGCGCTCCAGTGCCTTGTCCAGGTAGCTCGGCGGATATCGGTCCGGGAAGATCGCGCGCTTGGTCGCCACGATCTCCGACGCGGTGCGGTGCAGGCCCGCGGAGAACGCGGCCGCGTCATCCAGTCGATGGTCGCGGACCATGCTCACGAGATCGTTCAGCACGCGGTCGCGCCACGCGACCTCGTTGTTGACGCGCTGCGACTTGAGCCAGTCGCGGACGGTCGCCTCTCCGCGCACCATCGTGGCGAGGCGGGTCGCGTTCGCGAGCAGCGGCTCTCGCTCGGTGAACGTCGGCGCGTGGCGCGAGCGATTGAGATTCGCGTCGACGAGGATGAAGGCGCGGTCGGGTGCGATCGTCCCTCCGTCCTGCTCGAGCGCGAGATCGATCGCCTCGCCCACCGGCTCGTTGTCGAACAGGCCGCCGTCGCAATAGGTGAACGTCCCTGGAAACGATGCGAGGGCGTGATCGCGGAAGTCCCGCTCCTCGCGCATGAGCAGCTCGGGGACAAAGGCGAGCGGGAAATTCCCCGATGCGATCGCGGCCGTGCGAATGCGCTCCCACAGGTCACGATCGCGCACGTTGGCCCGGTCGAGGTCGAAGCGTACGCCGTCGGCGAAGAACGTCGCGACGAATCCGTGGTCTCCCGGGTCCGTGAAGGGGTACCGCCAGTCCACGCCCGTCATGTTCGCCAGCGTGAACCGCATCCGCAGACGATCGGGCGCGTGCCTGGCCGACGTCGCGTCGGCGGGCGGCGCGGACAAGTGGCGCGCGGCGATCGCGCGGATGGGCTCTTTCGCCATCAGTGCATTGGCCGGCGGGTCGCGCAACAGCTCTCGAATGTCGATCTCCTCCACCCACGCCGAGTGGAGCGAGCGTACCGCACGGTGGTCCGCCATGACGGCGCGCGCCACGAGCGCCGCCGTCATCGCGCCCGCGGACGCACCGGTGACGATGTCGAGGGTCCAGCGACGCGAGGCGTCAGCGTGTCGCCACTCGTACTCCAGCGTCCACAGCAGCTCGGTGAGCACGCCTGCCTCGAACGATCCGAGCGAGGCGGCGCCGGAAAGGATCAGCGCGAGTCGAGGCATGGAGTCGCGTGCGAGGGGTCACGCCGCGTCGGCCGCGCGGAACAACGGAGCGACGTCGGTGAGTCGCTCCGGCGGGCCGAGGAGGAGGACGGCGTCGCCCTCCTCCAGCGTGTCGGCGCCGGTGGGCGTCGAGCGCATCGTCGCGTCGCGTCGCTGAATGGCGACGACGGAGACGCCCCGTTCCCGAAGCCCGGAGCTCGCGAGCGTCATCCCCACGATCGCGCTGCTGCGCTCCACACGATACACCTCGAGGGACAGATCAGCCAGGAACCGGTCGAACCCCGCCGCGGGCGAGTGCGTGTCCGACATCGTGCGGAGCATCTCGTACGAATCGCTGCGCACCTCACGAATCAGTCGCTCGATGACGTCGCGCGGCACGAGATAGCGTCGCAGGACGCGTGACGAGATCTCGATCGACGTCTCGAACTCCTCGGGGACCACCTCGTCGGTACCGACGGCGAGGAGCGCGGCCATCTCCTGCACGTAGCGGCTGCGCACGACGATGTGGAGCTGCCGGTTGAGGCGCCGCGCGAGATCCACCGCGCTCCGGGTGGCCCCCGCGTCGGAGATCGCCAGGACCAGCACGCGAGCGCGGTCGATGCCGGCCAGCTGGAGGATCTCGCGGCGCGTGGCGTCCCCGTACATGATCGGTCGCCCGCGCTTCCGCTCCGCGCGCACGGCGTCAGGATTCATCTCGATCACGATGAACGGAATGCCGGTTCGGCTCAGCATGCGGGCGAGGTTTCTCCCGTTCACGCCATAGCCCACGATGATGACGTGATCGTCCAGCCGGGGCAGCTCGCCGCGCACGGTGACGGTCACCGCTCGCCCGCGAACGTATGTGCCGGGCAGCCAGCGCTCGACGCGAGCCGACACGCGCGGGGCGAGGCGCGCGAGCAGCGGCGTCAGCATCATCGATCCCACGGCGACGGCAATGAACCCCTGCGCGAGCTCACCGCCGAGCAATCCGGCCTCGCTGCCGACCTTCGACAGGACGAAGGAGAACTCACCGATCTGCGAGGTGAGCACCCCCGTCATGAGCGCGATCCGCAGCGGATGCCCGAGGGCCATCACGATCCCCGACGTGATGACCGTCTTGACCGTGACGACGGCGATAAGCGCGCCGATGATCAGGACGGGGTGGTCGATCAGGGTGCGCACGTTGAACAGCATGCCGATCGAGACGAAGAACAACGAGTTGAAGACCTCGCGCAGCGGCAGCACCTCGCCGAGCGCCTGGTGGGCGTACTCCGATTTCGAGAGGATGAGGCCGGCGATGAATGCACCGAGCGCCATCGAGAGTCCCACCTGCGCCGAGGCGACCGCCATGCCGAGGCAGATGAGGACGATCGTGAGGAGGAAGACCTCGCGCTTTCGCGTGGCGACGACGACGTGGAGCAGCCACGGGACGACCCATCGTGCGGCGGCGATCGCGAGGCCAATGAAGACTCCGGCCTTCGCGACGACGACCAGCAGGTCGGTCAGGTCGCCGCCGGCGCCGCCGAGAAAGGGGGTCAGCAGCACCATCGGGACGACGATGAGGTCCTGAAAGATCAGGATGCCGATCGCCGCGCGCCCGTGAGGCGCGTCGAGCTCGTTGCGGTCGGCGAGCATCCGGGTGGCGATCGCCGTACTGCTGAGCGCCACGAGCATGCCGAGGAAGATCGCGAGCGGCAGTGGCGCTCCGAACGCGAGGGCGCCCGCCGTCGTCGCCGCCAGCGTCAGTGAGACCTGGAAGGCGCCGCCCGTGATCAGAAAGGTGCGGACCCTCGACAGCTCCTCGACCGAGAACTCGATGCCGACGGTGAAGAGGAGGAGCATGACGCCGATCTCCGCCAGCGCTTCGACGTTTTCCACGCCGTCGACGAGCCCGAACCCGAACGGACCAATGATCAGCCCGGTAACGAGGAAACCGACGATCGGCGGTAGCCGGGCGCGATGAAACACGACCACGACGAGCACGCCGAGGCCGAAGATGAGGAGGAGGTCCTGGAACGAGTGACCGGGCATTGAGCAGGGTCAAGGGCCAGGGGCCGAGGGCCAAAAACCCCCGGGATGTAGTGCATCCCGGGGGCTTCTGCCAGCCTAACGGTTGATCATCGTGATGCTACTGACAGGCGACACTTCCTCCGCGCGCCAACGCCTCGTCTTCGGGAATCGGGAAGGCGGCGTGTACGACGTGCGCCGCCCCGTCACGCGGAAGGGTTCCCAGCCGGTCGAAACGCCGCGCATCGACCCAGTGGGAGGTGCTCTCCCACAAGAGCGAGTAGCGCTTCTGGCGCAGCAGCTCGTCGACGAACTGTGCATCCGTGCTCGCGATCGTCACCGTGCTTGGACCGAGCCCGCCGGCCGTCTGGCGGATGAAGTTGATGTCGCCGACGGCTCCGAGCTTGTCGCCGCCGAACCATCGTGCTTCCGCGCGGAGCAGAATCAGCTCCTCGTTCTGGATGATCGGGACGGGCGACGTGGGCCCATCGTACACCGTGAAGACATACTCCGAGGTGACGTTGGGCTCGCTCGGCCAGGTTCGGACCTCACTCGTCGCGACCTTTGCGGCACGGCGCATATCGCCCGCTTCGGCCTGCGTGACCACCGAGCGGTGCACACGGAAGTTGGTCGATGCCGTGTCCTGATAGAGCGGATTCTGAATGTCGCCCGCTCCCAGGCTGTACGCGAAGTACGCACCGAGATCGAGCGATGCGGTGGTCGAGATGAATGACTGTCCCAGCGCGGTGAGCGCGGACGCGTGCTGCCCGCGATAGATCTCCACCTTCGCCTTCAGCGCGCGGTTGACGCGCGCGAAGGTCGCTGGGGTGCTGAAGCTCTCGAGCCCTTCGATTGGTGTGTCCACGAAGGGAAAGGCCGAGCCGCCAGCCTGAAGGTCGGCGTACGCGCTGTCGAGCACGGCCGCGATGCGGGTGAGGGCCGCCGGCGCGCAGATGATGGGCTCGAGGTCATCCACCGAGCGCCCGGCATCGGCCGCGATGCCAAGAGCGCCGCGCGTCTCCGCCAGGTACAGCAGATCGAGCCCCTTGATGGTTCTCGCGAATCCCTTCGTCGCGGCTTTCTCCGCATCGCTGAATTCGGCCGACGTTTCGACGGACTCGATGAGAATGTTGGCCGCCTTGATGTTGCGATAGCGCAGCAGCCAGTGGTTTGCGCCAAAGTCGGCGTCGTCCAGGTTCGGCCCGAGGAGCTGATCGACCCAGCGTGGGTCGGCCGGGTCGAGGTTGTACGCATCGCGGCCGATGATCTCCGCGTCCCGGATGACCGGGCCGACGTCGGCGCGCGATCCGAACAGCAGGCCGTACGCCATCGCCTGCACCTGCGCGGGCGTCGGATTCGCGATGAAATCGTCGATGATCGGATCGTTGAGGTTCGGGACCGTCGTGTCCTGACACGCGGTCGTCATCGAGGCCCCAAGAAACAGCACGAGCAGGGAACGGCGCATCACGCGTCTGACTCCTGTCGTGAGGTTGGCGTGGTCAATGTGTGGTTTCATGGTCAGAAGTCCACGCCGAGGGAGAAGAAGAAACTGCGACTCGGCGGATACGGTGCGACGTCGATGTTTCGCGCGATCGCCTGGTTGCCGAAGTTGGAGACCTCAGGATCGAGGCCGCGGTAGTCGGTCCAGGTGTACAGGTTGCGACCGCTCACCTCGATCCGCGCGCCCTGTGCCTGTCCTCGGAACAGGGTGCCGACGAGATTCTCCGGCAGCGCGTAGCTCAGCGTTATCTCGCGCAGCTTCACGAACGAGCCGTCCTGAATGAAGGGCCGCGTGAGCCCGCGCACCGCCCAGTCCGTGATGCGGCGGGCGCCCTCCTCGTAGTCCTCGCTGTTGCTGCCGGCGTCGTACAGGAGCTCGGTGAGGTTGATGATGTCGCCGCCCTTCCTCCAGTCGAGGAGGCCGAACAGGCGGAACGCGCCCATCGTAATCTCGTTCGAGAAGCCCATCTGGAAGTCAGGCATCACGTCGCCTAACTGGCGGGTGACGAGCTGGCCGCCGACCGTGTCGTTGCCGACGATCTGTGTGGCCGATTTGCCCTGCTCGATCTGCATCGCGCCGAGCGAGGTGCCGAATCCGCCCGTCTGGAACGTTGGCACGGGCAGCTCGGTGATCTCGCTGCGATTGCGCGAGAACGTGGCGCGCGAGATCCACGTCAGGGTGGAGCTCTGGAGCGGCGTGACGGCGAGCTCGGCCTCGACGCCGCGGTTTCGCAACTGGCCACCGTTGAAGAGCTGCGTCTGGAATCCGCTGGACGGTGCGGCCGTGCGCTCGAGAATCAGGTCATCGATGGTTTTCTGGTACACCGTAAAGGTGAGCGAGGAACGCCCACCCCACAGCGTTGCATCGAACCCACCTTCGATCTCCGTCTGCCGCTCCGGCTGAATGTCCGCGTCGCCGGCGACGAGATTCGTCTGCAAGGCGTTTCTCGCGTCGTACGCGCCGGACAGGTAGCTCGTGAACTTCATGCCGTAGACCGGCTGGTTCCCGGACTGCCCCCACGCCGCCCGCAGCTTGACTTCGTTCAGCAGGGTGCCGAGGTCGAGGAGACGGAACGACGCGGACGCTTTCGGGAAGAGGAAGAACTTCTCGTCATCCCCGTTGTTGCTGTTCCGCTCGGCACGCCCGCCGACTGTCAGCAGGAGCCTCTCGTCGAGCGCGAGGATCTCCTCCTGGCCGAAGAACGCGAAGTCCTTGGTGAGCTTCTGGTCCTCGAAGACGTCGGCGCTGGAGCCGCGGTCGATGTTGCCTTGTCCCGACAGGACATCACGCACCGTGACGACACCGATCGACTGATAGACGCGGCTCTGCTGCACGCCGGCCGAGGTCGTCGTCGAGAAGGCGCGTGACGAGGGGAAGAACTGGTGCACCGCCGTGAGCGCGAAGTTCGAGTTGACGTTCGTCGCGTTGCCGCGCACGATCGTGCCCGGCAAGCCGTCTTGCGGCTCGAACTGGAGCTCGCGTGGCGAGACGATGTCGTTCTTCTGACTGAACTGATCGGCGCCGCCGATGCCGCTGATGGTCAAACTCTGCCGCTCATTCGCGATGACCGACCAGCGCATGTTCGCCGACGCGATGAAGCGGTAGACGTTCTCGTCGTTGGTGAGCTTGTCGCGCGTCTCGAACGGATTGCTCCGCTCGAACTGGTTGTTCGGATAGACGCCGTTCTCTGGCTTGAGGTCGGCGAAGCTCGGCGTGAACGGCAGCACCATGTAGAAGCTGGTGCCACTGTTGTCGTTGTTGCTGAGGGCGCGCTGGGTGAGGGCGTGCACGAGGTTCGTGGTCACGTCGAGGGTGAGGCGGCTCCCAATGCCCTGGGTGAGGTTCGCGCGGAGCGACCGCTTGGTGTACCCGGTGCCCTTCAGGATGCCGGCGTCCCGCTTGAGGAGGCCGGAGACGAAAAAGCTCGTCAGCCCGGACCCCCCGCGCGCGCTGACGATGGTCTCATAGGAGGGATCGTTCGCGCCGTAGAGCTCCTCCTCGATGTCCATCTTGCCGTTGTTGAACTGGCGCGTGATCTCCGCGTCGCGCGCCGGGGTGCCGCCGAACGCGTCGATGGCATCCGCGAGCGTCCAGTCGCGCGAGCCGAGCTTGTTCGAGAGGTCGAACACGCCCACGCGCTGCAGAACGCTGAACTGGGTGCGACCGCTCGAGCCCCGCTTGGTCGTGATGATGATGACGCCGTTCGCCGCCTTCGCTCCATACAACGCCGATGCCGAGGCCCCCTTCAGGACTTCGATGCGCTCGATGTCGTTCGGATTGATGTCGGCGACGCGGTTGACCGGATTGTCCTGGTTCGACGCATTGCCGCCGCCGGCCGCCGCGGTGATCGCGTTGGCGCCTGACGGGATCGCATCATTGGAGATCACCACGCCGTCGATGACGTAGAGCGGGTCGATCGACGCCTTGATCGTCGTGATGCCCCGCAACTGCACCTGGATTCCGCCGCCTGGCGCGCCCGAGTTTGTCGAGATGGTGGCGCCGGCGATTTTGCCTTGCAGCGCGTTATCGACCGTCGGCGCCGGCGCGCGAGTGAGGTCCTCCACGGAGACCGTCGCGACATCGTTGGCGAGATTCTGCCGCGCGACCGACGTCGCCTCACCCGTAATGACCTGCTCCTCGAGCTGGAGCACGTCGCGGTCGAGGGTGACGCTCACCTCGTTTCGGTCGGGGGCGACCGCGACGATGGTGCCCTTGTAGCCGAGTCGGCGGAATCGAAGCGAGAGCGCGCCGGCCGGTGCGTTCAGCGCGTACTCACCGCGCTCGTTGGTGTGGGAGCCCAGCGGCGTGCCGACGATCTGCACGCTCGTGCCAAGCAATGGCTCACCGCCCTCGGCTGTGACGCGCCCGGTGATGCGGCGTTGCGCATCGGCGACTGATGGGAGCAGGATGAACACCGCTGCAGCAATGGCCCACAAGGTAGGTTTTCGCACATCGCCTCCCGCGAAAGGGTGGGGCCGCGGCGACTTGTATTGCCGCGGGATGAAATCCGGGTTGATTGTGTGGCTTATATGCGACGGTGAGCGACACTCTGTCAACAGAGCGTGTAGGTCGAACGCAGCAGTTGTAAGGGAGGCAACCGATGTCGGGAAGCTGCAAAGATGCCGGATTTCGCATGCCGGCGTTCGGGACCGGGAATCCTGGTACACGACCTTCTTGCCGGGGGGCGCGATGAGAACTGTCACACTGGCGATGCTCGCGTTGACGCTCGCCGCACCGGTGTCGCTGGCGCAGGACGTCGCCCCGCTGGCGCCGGGACGAGCCCGGGCGCGTGCGCTCGGTGTCGCGCCCGGCATCTTCCGTCCGGGGGCGGTCAACGCCATCACCGACGTCGCCGGGGTGCGCGTTGGCCACGCGACGCTGATCGTGGGTGACTCCGTGCGAACGGGCGTGACCGCCATCCTGCCTCACGAGGGCAACGCGTTCCTCGAGCGGGTGCCGGCCGCGATGCACGTCGGCAACGGATTCGGGAAGCTGCTTGGCGTGACGCAGGTCGGGGAGCTCGGCGAGCTCGAAACGCCGATTCTGCTGACGTGCACGTTGTGTGTGTGGCGCGCGGCGGACGCGCTCGTCGGGTGGATGCTCGAGCGACCGGGAATGCAGCGAGTTCGGTCGATCAACCCGGTCGTCGGGGAGACGAACGATGGTGGCCTCAACGCGATTCGAAGTCGCCCGGTCGACACGACCGCCGTGCGGCAGGCGCTCGACGGGGCGCGCACGGGCCCGGTGGCGGAAGGAAGCGTGGGCGCTGGCACGGGGACGACCGCCTTTGGATGGAAAGGCGGCATCGGTACTTCGTCGCGCGTCCTTCCGTCATCGCTCGGGGGCTGGACCGTCGGCGTGTTGGTGCAGTCGAACTTCGGGGGCGTGCTTCAGGTGTTGGGCGCCCCGGTCGGGAAGGAGCTCGGGCGCTACGCCTACCGGGATGCGACCGAGCGCGGGGATGGGTCGATCATGATCGTCGTCGCCACCGATGCGCCGCTCTCCGATCGCAACCTGCGTCGCCTCGCCGCCCGCACGATGATGGGCCTCGCGCGGACCGGCGCGTCGGCATCGAGTGGTTCGGGCGACTACGCGATCGCGTTCTCGACGGCGGCGGCGGTGCGCCGGCCCTGGAACGCGGAGCGCCTAACGACCACCGAGCTGGCGAACGAGCAGGCGTCGGCGCTGTTCCAGGCGGTGATCGAGGCCACCGAGGAGGCCATCCTCAACTCGCTGTTCACCGCCACGACGGTCGAGGGGAGCGGGGTCAGGGCCGAGGCCATTCCGCTCGGGAGGGTCAGGGAGATCTTGGCCAAGTACGGGGTGGGTCGAGCACCGTAGGGTGAGGGGGCAGGGGTGGGCCAGGGGCCGGGGGCGCTCGCAGTTGATGCGAACGACTCTGAACGAATCCTCGCTTACGTCGGGAGTGATTCCGGCGTCACCGGAATTGCGTCAAGCGAGGATTCGGGTCAAACG
>JAICNG010000170.1 GCA_025931335.1 Gemmatimonadaceae bacterium
CTCCGAGTGTTCTCGACCCGACTGACGGTGCAGTTCTGACAACCACCAGCGACCTGAATACCCGGAGATAACCGACAATGACGAAGAGCGCATATACACGAACGGCGCGGGCCGCGCTGCTGGCTGTCATCGCAGTGGCGTGCAGCCCCGACCGGATTCTGCAAGTGGAGGACATCGACGTCGCGCTGCCGCCGGCGGTGCAGGGCGTGGAGGCGCTGCCCTCGCTGCTGGCGGGCGTGATCGGCGATTTCGGCACCGCCTACAACGGCGGCGTGCAATCGACCGGCCTCGGCCTGGACCTGAACCAGGTGACGCTTGCCGGCCTCATTTCGGACGAGCTGCTCAACACGGAGACGTTCCCGACGCGCATCGAGGTCGATCAGCGTCAGCAGCAATACCAGAGCAACGGCTCGCTGCGCGACGCGTACTACGCCATTCAGCAGGCACGGGCGGCCGCGGATCGCACGAGCGACGCCTATCGCGAGTTCGCGCCGGCGGAAATCGGGCTGGCTGAAGCGCTCAACCTCGGCGCCCTGTCGCTGATTCTCATGGGTGAGAACTACTGCGGCGCCGTTCCGATCAGCCGCGAGGTGTCGCCGGGCGTGTTCGAGTACGGCGCGGCGCTCACGACCACCCAGATCTTCGAGCTCGCGCTCCGGAAGGCGGACAGCGCGCTGGCGATCGGGCTCAACACGGCGACGACGGGAAGCGCCGCGAACAAGACCACGCAGACGCGGCTGGCGCGCATCGTTCGGGCGCGTGCGCTGCTCGACCTCGACCGTCCGGCCGAAGCCGGGGCCAACCTCGGCGAGGCCGAGGTGCCGACTACGTTCCAGTACTTCTTCAAGCACTCCGAGGTCACGGGCCGGCAGAACAATGGCACGTGGCTGACGACGGCGAGCGTCGCGCGGTTTGGCGTTCCCGATCGTGAGGGGACGAACGGGCTTCCGTTCCGCTCGGAGGGGGACGTGGCCAACGCGAACAACGATCCGCGCGTGGCCAACGTGCGCCGCTCCGGCGCGGGAGTCGGCTTCGATGGCATTACTCCGCAGTGGATACAGACGAAGCACGGCAAGCGCGACTCGCTGGCGATCATCGCCGATGGAGTCGAGGCGCGTTTGATCGAGGCCGAAGCGGAGCTGCGGGGAGGCGATTACCCAGCGGCGCTGCTGATTCTCAACGACCTCCGCGCCAACGCGGCGCTGGCGCGGCTGCGCGGATACGTGGACGCCAACCAGCAACCGCGCACGTTGCCGGCACTCCTTCCGGCGGCGACGCCGGCGGCCCAGCAGGATCAGCTGTTCAAGGAGCGGGCGTACTGGCTGTACCTAACGAGCCACCGGCTCGGAGACCTGCGCCGCCTGGTTCGGCAGTACAGCCGCGGCGCGGAAACGGTCTTCCCGACCGGCGCGTATCACAAGCCCGGGACGTACGGCGCGGATGTCAACTCACCGATTCCGCAGGCCGAGGACAACAACCCGGAGTTCGATCGCGCGGCGTGCGTCGTGACGCAGGCCTAACCGCTCGGCGCAGTCGTTCGTAGTTCCGCGGGCCTCGTCGACCGACGGGGCCCGCGGTGCATCCGGCCCCGAGCGAGGGCTGTGACCGTCCCGGCCAGCGTGATATGTTCCGGTCCCGCCTCGTCGTCTCCCGCTGGTCGATCCGATCCGTGCGCGCTCGCAAATACTGGGTCTTTCTCGCGATCACGCTGCTCACGCCGGTTCTGCTCCTTGGACTGGCGGAGGTCATCGCGCGCGCCGTGTGGCCCGAGGGCGCGTTGCCGCTGTTCGTGACCGCGCCGGTGGGCGACGGGCGCTATCTCGTGGCGAACCGCACCGTGGGGCGCCGATGGTTCGCGCGCGAGCGCGTGCCGCCGGCGCCGATGATGGAGCCGTTCGCGGCGCGGAAGCCGGCCAACGGGTATCGGGTGTTCGTCCTCGGGGAGTCCTCGACCGCCGGCTTCCCCTACCCGCGCAACGGGACCTTCTCGCGGGTGCTGCGCGACATGCTCCGCGATGTGCTCCCGACCGACTCGGTCGAGGTGATCAATCTCGGCATCGCGGCCACGAACAGCTACGCGCTCGTGGACATCGCGCGTGAAGTGGCGGCACAGTCGCCCGACGCCGTCGTGATCTACGCCGGGCATAACGAGTATTACGGAGCGCTCGGGGCGGCGTCGAGTGAAAATGTCGTCGGCAGCTCCCCGATGGTGAAGCGCGCCTATCTCTGGATGCTCAGTCGCGGATCGTCCTGGCGCTGCGCCACGCGCTCTGGCGACCCGCGTCGGGTGGTTCGGCGGGCGGGGGCGAGGACGCCAGCCTGATGGAAGCGCTCGCGGGCAAGCGGGAGATTCCACTCGACAGCGAGCTTTACCGGCGCGGCGTGCGGCAGTTCGAGCGCAATCTCACGCGGCTCGCAGGGATCTTTCGTGACGAGAACGTGCCCGTCTTCATCGGCAGCCTCGCGAGCAATTTGCGGGATCAGCGCCCGCTCGTCGCGCGCGCGAACCGCGGCCCATCGCGAGCGGAGGGCGTGTACCTCGATGCGCGGCGCGCGCGAGCCATGGGGGACCTGGCGCTCGCGCAAATGCTCTACATCCGCGCCCGCGACCTCGACGTCGTGCGCTTTCGCGCTCCCACGGAGTTCAATCTGGTGATCGACCGGGTCGCGAAAGCGACCGGGGCGCGCTACGTGGGCGTCGCCGAGACGGCCGCTCGTCAGGCGCCGGCTGGCGCGCCGGGGGACGAGTTCTTTCTCGAGCACGTGCACCCGAACCGAACCGGTCACGCGACTATCGGGCGCGTGTTCTTCGAGAGTATGCGCGATGCGGGATTCGGCGGCCGCCGCGCCCAGCTCGACCGTCTGCGATCGCCCGCGGAGTACTTCGCCGCGATGGAGCTGACCGCGTTCGATGAGCGCATCGTTCGGCACACGGTACGCACCTTGACGTCGCGGTGGCCATTCGTGGCCACGACCCGTCGCAGCGACTACCGCACCACCTACCGGCCAACGGACCTCTTCGACAGCCTCGCGTTCGAAGTCTCGCGTGGAGCGCCCTGGGAGGCGGGCAAGCTCCGTCTGGCGGCGGAGTACGAGCGCCAGCGGGAGTTCGAACTGGCCGCCGCCGAGTACCGCGGGCTGGTGCGGGACGCGCCATTGTTCGAGGAGCCTTTGCGGTTGCTCGCGCACGTCCTGCTGGCCGCCGGCAAGGAGAACGAAGCAGAGGGGGCACTCGAGCGCGCCCTGCGTCTGCAGCCGACGACACGTGCAGCGAATACGCTGGCGGGGATCGCGCTCCGACGGCGCGACCTCACGCGCGGCATCGCGATGCTGAAGCTCTCGCTATCGCTGGAGCCCAGCCAGCCAGAAGCTCTTCATCAACTCTCTCTGGCGTACGGGCTTGCGGGTGACATGCCGAACGCCCGCGCGACCGCGCTTCGTCTGCGGCAGCTGGCTCCGGGCTTCCCGGGGTTGGCCCAATGGCTGCAGGCGCTCGGGCTCGAACGGTGACCGCCGGCCGCGCTGCGCTTGACACAGACAGCGCGCACGGGGGTATTACGATGGCATCAAGGAGGAGCTATTCCCGCTCGCGCGATCGATAGCGTGGCGCGGCGCGGCGCTCTCGGGTGCATCGCGTTCGCGCTGGTCGTCGCGGCAGCCCCTGATGCGGGCGCCGCGCAGGACGCGCGCGCCGTAGTCGCGGGGATCGTCGTCGATTCGGTGGGGTCCCCGGTCGTAGGCGCTCAGGTCGCCGTCGAGGGAACGGTGCATCACACAAGCACCGACGCGGCGGGCCGCTTTCGGCTGACCGAGGTC
>JAICNG010000064.1 GCA_025931335.1 Gemmatimonadaceae bacterium
CAACCTCGAGCGCCATCGGCGCGACGTCGAGCGTCTGCTGGGCGCCAACGATGCCTATCGATGCTTCTGTACGCCCGAGGAGCTGGACGAGCGCCGGAAGGCGGCCGAGGCGCGCAAGGAGAGCTTCGTATACGACCGGCGCTGCGATCGCCTGCCGGCGGACGAGGTCGCCCGACGCGCCGCCGCGGGCGCTCGGTTCGCCGTGCGATTCCGCGTGCCGGATGGCGACACGAGCTGGGAGGATCTCGTCCACGGACCGATCGCGTTCCCCAACAAGGACATCGAGGACTTCGTCATTCTCCGATCGGATGGGACGCCGATCTACAACATGGCGGTGGTGTCGGACGACATCGCCATGCGCATCACGCTCGTTATGCGCGGCGATGACCACATCTCGAACACGCCCAAACAGATTCTCCTCTATGCGGCACTCGGGGCCCCCGTGCCGCAGTTCGCCCACGTCCCGATGATTCACGGCCTCGACGGCAAGAAGCTGAGCAAGCGGCACGGGGCGACCGCCGTCGGCGACTATCGCCACCAGGGCATTCTCCCCAGTGCGATGGTGAACTTCCTCGCGTTGCTGGGATGGTCGCCCGGGGGCGATCGGGAAGTCATGACACTGGACGAGATGGTCGCGCTCTTCTCGACCGATGGGCTCCAGAAGAAAGCGGCGATCTTCGACCCCAGGAAGCTGGAGTGGATGAACGGACAGCACTTGAGCCGTACGCCCGCCGTCGAGCTCGAGCCACTGGTCACCCCGCTCATGATCGAGGCGCAGATCGCATCGGCCGCGGATCTCGGTGCCCGTCGCGACTGGTATCTGTCGCTGATCGACCTGCTGAAGATCCGCGCGCGGGCCGTCGGGGACATCGTGCGGCAGGCTGCGCCCTACTTCGCCGCCGAGATCCCATATGAGGAGCAGGCCGCGCGGCAGCACTGGAAGGACGCGGCGGGAACGGCCGACCTGCTCCGCGCCACGCGCGAGCGCCTCGCCAAGGTGGCGCCATGGACGCCGGAGGCGATGGAGGCGACGCTTCGCGAGCTCGCCGAGGCGCGCGGCATCGCGGCCGGGAAGGTCTTCCAGCCCCTGCGGGTTGCGCTCACCGGTATGAGTGTGAGCCCGGGCATCTTCGAGGTCCTCGTCGCCATGGGGCGCGAGTTGGCGTTGCGCCGGCTCGACAATGCGCTGCGATGGTTGGACGGTCGGTCCGAGGCCGCCTGATACCACGTCGTTACAAACATCGCAGTGTTGACCGCCCCGCACGCCGCGTGGTAGGTTCCCTCGAACGTCTCCGGGAGACGCTCTCTCGCCGCTTCTCCCCTCATGCCCGAGGCCCTCATGCCCGAGCCGCTAACCCCGATTGAGCAGCGGGTGTACCACTATCTGCTCGACTTTCTCTGCGACAACACGTATCAGCCGAGTGTGCGCGAGATCGGCAGGCAGTTCCAGATCAAGTCGACGAAGACCGTATCGGAGCTGCTGCAGTCGCTGGCCGACAAGGGCTACATCGAGCGCGATCCCTCGCGCTCGCGCGGCGTCAAGCTCCTGGGACACGAGGCAAAGCAGCGCACGCAACCGGTGCCGTACTATGGCAAGATTGCCGCAGGCGACCCGGCATTGCTCCCGGAGAATCGCAAGGGTTTCATCACGATGGACCGCCGGTTCCTCCCCGGCCCCGAGGTGTTCTTCCTGAAAGTGAAAGGCGACAGCATGATCGGGCGCGGGATCCTCGACGGCGACTACGTGCTCCTCCAGCCGGGCGAGGCGAAGGAGGGCGACATCATCGCCGCGCGTCTCGGTGAGGACGCAACGATCAAGACCCTGCGGCGCCGCAACGGCAAAATCGTGCTCGAGCCGGCGAACCCGGCCGAGTCGGAGATCGTCGTGACGAAGGAGAGCGATTTTTCGGTGCTGGGCGTCGCGTGCGGCGTGTTCCGGCCCTTCAACGAGATGCGGATCGTCGACGACGGGGGCAGCGGACCGGTCGCTGCCTGACGAGCGCGGCGCTACGGCGCCGCGCTTTTTTGTTCCTTCGCCTTCTTCTCGCTCGCTTCGCGCGCTTCGCGCCGCTCCCGCTCCTTCCGCTCGCGAATGCGCTTCACCGCCGTGCGGAACTCCTCCTCGTTCATCGCACGCGGGGCGTTGTAGTTGATGTCCTGCGTCATCGCCCGGATCGTGCGCGCCCGATCGGCAACCTGCGGATTCGACGCGACGCCATCGAGGAGCCCTCCCTGCGCCAGCGCCGCGCCGAGCCCGAGCAGCTCATTGGGAATCGTCACGCCGCCAAGATGGATGCCCTCGGCATCCCACCCGTACTTCTTTCCATCCTTCGTCCAGCTCCAGTCGCCTGGCTTGCGCTGGTTGCTGGCGAGCGCGATCGAGTCACGCACTCGTTGCGTGCCAGTCACGAGCATGCTGTCGAGCTGCGCGGAGAGACTGCGCGGGAGCGCCAGAACGCGGGCATTCGGATCGGTCCAGACACGAGGATCGGAATACGACGGCACGATGCCACGCACCGGCCCGCCACGACCCACGAGAGGGCCGCTCCCCCCGACAATCTCAGGCTCACGCGTCGCGGGGGCTGGCGGGAGAGCCGACGGCGTCGCCGACGGCGCCACGAGTGGCCGGGCGGGGGCCGGCGTCGCATCGGGACGCTCGGGCAGCCCGTCACCTCCACTCCGACCGGGAGTCGTCTCGCCGCGATTCGGGATCGAGATGAAGCTGATCTGCTCGGGCGGCACGCGGGGGCGCGTGCGCTCGAGAATCTCGCGTAGCGGATACGGAATGGCGAACAGCCACAGCAGGAACGCGCCGAAGGCGACGTGAATCGCGATGGAGACCGCGACGGAGCCGTCGACGCGAGGCTTCACGTGACCGATGCCCCAAAGGACGCGAGCACACGCCCGGCTCGCGCGGCGGCCTCAGTGAGCCGCTCGGGGGACACAATGAAGGACACGCGGACGAACCCCTCGCCGCCCGCACCGAACGCCGCGCCCGGAAGCACGATGACTCCTTCCTCGCTCATCAGACGCTCCGCGAACGCCGCACTTGGAATGCCGTCGGGCAGGGAGACCCACAGATACATTGTCGCCCGAGGCACGTCGCACGCGAAACCGTTGGCGCGAAATGCCGAAACGGCCGCATCGCGGCGCGCCTTGAAGATCTCGAGATTGCGAGGCAGAAACTCCTTCCAGCTCTCGAGCGCCGCGATTCCGGCGGCCTGCACGGCCATGAACGCTCCCGTGTCGATGAACGACTTCACCTTCGCAAGGACCCCGGCAAGCTGCGGTCGCGCCACAGCCCACCCGCAACGCCACCCCGTCATGTTGTACGTCTTCGACAGCGAGTGGAACTCGATCGCGACGTCGCGCGCGCCCTCCACCTCGAAGATGCTCGGCGGCCGATACCCATCATACGCAAGCTCGGAGTAAGCGTTGTCATACACCAGCAGCAGGTCGAGTTCCCGGCATCGCGTTACGAGGCGCTCCAGGTACTCGCGCGGGGCGGTGGCCGCCGTCGGGTTGTTCGGATAATTGACGTACACGATCCGCGTTCGCGCCAGCACGTCGCGCGGCAACTCGTCCAGCTCGAGCAGAAACCCCTGGCGCTGGCGCAAGGCGACGACGTGCGGTGTCGCATCGGCGAGGATCGCGCCCCCGAGGTAGGCGAGGTATCCCGGCTCGGGAATGACGCACACGTCGCCAGGCTCCGCGAACCCGAAGGCGGTGTGGGCAATCCCCTCCTTTGAGCCGATGAGTGGCACGACCTCGGTGAGGGGATCGAAGGTGAACCCGAAGCGCTGCGTCATCCATCGCGCGATCGCCTCGCGGAACGCCGGAAGCCCGAGGCCGAAACCGTACCGGCTCATCCGGGGATCGCGCGCCGCGCGGTCGAGCGCATCGACGACGGCCGGGGGCGGCGCGAGATCGGCGTCTCCGGCACCGAGGTCGATGACGTCGATACCTCTCGCGAGCAGCTCGCGTTTCCGCTGCGGGATGGCGGCGAGGGGATATTCAGGCAGCGAACGAACGCGAGCGGCGGCCGTAGGCACTAGGCTTCTGCGCGGACAGGGTTGACGACGCGACTGACACCGGGCACTTCAACCTCGACCAGATCGCCCGGGACGAGCGGACCGACTCCCGACGGCGTCCCGGTGGCGATGACATCGCCGGGAAAGAGCGTCATGATCTCCGAGATATACGCGATCAGCCGCGGAATGCCGAACACCATCTCGGCAGCCGTCGCGCGCTGGCGCTCGACGCCGTTCACCCGGGTAACGACGGCGAGCCCGTCGAAAGCGCCGGGCGCGACACCCTCGACGCCCATCGGACAGAACGTATCGAAGCCCTTGGCTCGCGTCCATTGACCGTCGGTTTTCTGAAGGTCGCGCGCCGTGACGTCGTTGAGCGCGACGACACCTCGTACGCACCGCGTCGCGTCGCGCTCGGCAACCCCGTGAACGCGGGTGCCGATGACGATACCGATCTCGCCCTCGTACTCCACTCGGCTCGACGCGCGCGGGATCACGATCGCCTCCCCGTTCGCGATGATGCTGGACGGCGGCTTCATGAAGATGAGCGGCGCCGAGGGGACTTCGTTCCCCAGCTCTTTCGCGTGCTCGACGTAGTTCCGGCCGACGCAGATGATCTTCGATCCGCGCTCGGATGTCATGGCCTTCTACTCGGAATAGAAGCCACGAATGTCCTCGATGATGCTCCCCCACGGCCCGACAACGCGCCGCGCCGGGGGCAATCCGGCCAGCAACCCTCGCCCATACGACTTGGCGAGGACCCGAGGATCGCACAGCACCACGACCCCCTGATCGGTGCCCGTGCGGATGAGCCGGCCAAAGCCCTGCTTCAGGCGCAGCGCCGCGTTGGGGAGCATGTAGTCGCGGAACGAGTCCCCGCCGCGCTTCTCGATCTCCTCGCAGTGCGCGGCGGTGAGCGGCTCGGTGGGCACGCGAAAGGGCAGCTTCGCGAGCACCAGTCCCCGCAGGGCGCGGCCGGGAACGTCGATGCCCTCCCAGAACGAGGCGGTGCCTAACAGCACCGCGCGGCCCGACTCGCGGAACCGGCGCAGCAGCGCGTCCCGGCCATCGTCCCCGTGAACGAGCAGCGGCCACCGTCGCTCGATGCCGCGCGCCCGAACCTCGGTCGCCGTCAGCCGAACGTCGCGATGACTCGTGAACAGCACGAAGATGCCGCCATCGCTCGCGTCCGCGACGTCGAGCGCGATGCGAACGACCGCCTGGAGGTGTGCAGCCGGATCGGCGTTCGGCGCCGGAATGTCGGTCGGAACGGCCAGGATCGCCTGCCGAGGATACTGGAATGGGGAGGCGTAGATGCCCGTCGTCGGCGCGAGCGCGGGATCGTCGAGACCCAATCGGGTCGCGAGGAAGCGGAAGCCGCTGTCATCGGCCAGCGTCGCGCTCGTGAGCACCGCCGTGTCCACGCGGCGAAACAGATCCTCGCGCAGAATGGGCGCGAGGTCCAGCGGGACGACCGTCGCCGCCACATTCGCCTCCCGCCCCCGCAGCTCGAGCCACCGCACCGAGGGCTCGGCGTCCTTCGGCGGCTCGAGTGTCCGGCGCAGCCCGTCGCCTAACGCCTCGAGGCGGCGCGTGACGCCACGCATCTCCGCCAGCAACGATGCCACCGCGTCGCGCCGCGCCGAGTCGGCCTCCAGTCGCTCGCGCACCAGGCGGAGACCATCCTCCAGGAGGGCGATCTCGCCCAGAGCATCATCGAGGGCGCTCCGGAGGCCGGCGGACCACACCGGATGCCGGACGAACTCCTCGGTGAGGCGCATGATCGACTCGCCGCGCTGGCGGAGCATCGCCTCGAGGATGTCGAACACACGGCTCCCCTTGTCGCGCGCGCCGTGGACGGCCGGCGCCAGCCGTGCGTTCACGAGATCGAGGCTGGCCGCGCTGAGCAGGTCACGCTGCGCCGACAGGCGCATGGTGAGGGCAGTCAACAGCCCCTTCCCGCGCCGATCGAGTCGGTTCAACAGCCGCACGAGACCGCGTCGCGTCACGGTCGTCCCGAGGTGCGACTGCGCCGCGTCCTCCACGTGATGCGCCTCGTCGATGACGAGACGCCGATACGCCGGGAGCACGGCCGCGTCGCTCCAGTTCTGCTGGGCCCGTCGCACCGCGAGGTCGGACATGAGCAGATGGTGGTTCACCACGATCACGTCCGCCTGTGCGGCGGCACGGCGCGCGCGAAAGAGGAAGCACTTGTCGAAGTGATCGCACTTGAGGCGGCCACAGAGGTCCGGCTCGGCGGCGACCTCGTCCCACACCTCGGGGCGTGGCGGCGTCGCCAGGTCGGCGAGCGACCCATCCGTCGTGCGCGCCGCCCATTCCCGCACGTCCTCGAGCTCGCGGGCGAGCGCGGCGTCGAACAGGCCGCCGGCGGCGTTCGCGTTCTCGAGGCGCCAGAGGCAGAGGTAGTTGCGCCACCCCTTGAGCAGGACGTAGCGCACCGGCTGGTCATCGAGCGCGCCCTGCAGGAACGGCAGGTCCTTGCCGACGAGCTGCTCCTGGAGGTTGATCGTGTTCGTGGAGACCACCGTCCGCTCGCCGTTGGCCGCCGCCCAGCGGAGCGCCGGGACGAGATAGCCTAACGACTTGCCGACACCGGTGCCCGCTTCGAGCAGCCCGATGCCGCCGTCGTTGTAAAGCGCGGTGACGGCCTCGGCCATGTCGCGCTGCGTCGGCCGGTCCTCGTAGGGGTCCAGCAGGTCCGCCACCGGCCCTCCCGGCCCGAGCACGGCGCTGACCGCGTGCGCGTCGAGCCGCGCGAGATCCGCCGCGCGCGGCACCTCGACGACGACGTACAGCTCGCGAGCGTCGTTGTCGATGATGCCAAAGCCGACCCCGCCGTCGTGCATGCGCGCGGCGACGTCGAGGTCGGCGTCCGACGGCTCGAGCTCCCCCGCGGGGTGATTGTGGAGCAGCATCTCGCCGCGCTGTGCCACCCCCGGCAACGCGATGACGCTCCGCACGTCGCCCCGCGACACGACGCGCGCGGCGCACACACACCCGTCCTCATCGAGCTGCGCGACGAAGCAGACCTCTCTTCCCCCCGCGAGCTTGATTGCGGCCCGCATCGCGGCGCCTGCGGCCTTCCCGATGCGAGGACGGGATTGCGGATCGCGGACACCGAATTCCGGTGACGGCTCGGCTATCACCTGCGACGCCGCGAGTCGCGAGGGGGGTGTCGGGGCGGTGCCCCTCGATCCCTTCGACCCCCCCGACCCCTTCGACACCTTTAGGTCTTCAGCGGCTTCTTCTTCGCCGCCGGGAACAGCACGTTGTTCAGGATCAGCCGGTAGCCGGGCGAGTTCGGATGCAGCGATAGGTCCGTCGGCGGGTTGCCGATGCCGTGCTGTGGATCCTCGGGGTCGTGGCCGCCGAGGTAGGTCCAGCTTCCCTTCCCGTAGTTGCCGTGCAGGTACTTCGTCCACGGCGCGCCCTCCTCCTCCGCGAGCACGCTCACGCCCGGCTTGAGCACGCGGCGCATGAAGCTCGTCGTGACGCCATAGAAATCGGGAATCACCGTGCGGTGGTTCTGCACGAGGATCGTCTCCACGGGATCGAACTTGGCGCTGAAGCTGAACAGCGTGAAGGTCCCCAGTGGCTGCCGGCGACCGGGGACGTTCACCTGGTGTCCATCGATGTCGCTCTGCGCATTCACGAACGGCGACTGCTCCAGATGGGCGTTCGCGAACGCGAACGAGCGCACCCATCGCATCTTCGCGTCGGCGTTGCCGTCGACCGGCGTCCCATCGGCGAAGTTCCCGGCGATGTCGACATCGAAGCCCGCCATCGCCAACTCGAGCGTTTCCGTCGCTCCGCACATCGCGAACAAGAACCCGCCGTTGTCCACGTATTGCCGCATCCGCTCCGCGACCGCCTTCTTGAGCGCCGGGGGGTTGGGATACCCCAGCTGCTGCGCCAGCGTTTGCGCGCTCTGCACCTGCTGGATGAACCAGGGCGCGCCTCGATAGGCAATGTGGAACTTGGAGAACTGGCCGGTGAAATCCTCGTGATGCAGGTGCAACCAGTCGTACTTCGCGAGGTCGCCGCGGACGACTTCCTCATCGAACACCGTCGCGTACTCAATGCCGGCGTAGCGAAGCGCGAGCGTCACGGCATCGTCCCACGGCGGTGCATTCGGTGGCGTGTAGATCGCGACCCTCGGCGCCTTCTCGAGTGGAATCGCATCCATGTTGCCACCGGCGATTTCGGCCCGAATCGCCCCCAGGCGCGCCGCCGACATCGGCTCGACCGTCACCCCGTCGAGCCCGGCGCGGCGGCGCACGTCCGCGGCGTCGGGGAGGAGAAACGATCCCCCGCGGTAGTTGAGAAACCACTCCGCCCGGAGCCCATCCTTGATCGCGTTGTACGTCAGGCCGTAGGCCTTGAGATGGTTGCGCTGCTCGTCGTCCATCGGCACGAGCAGGAACTGCGCGGCCGCGCGTGCCGGGACGAGCGCGCCAAGGAGGATCAGGGCGGCAGCGATCAGCCGCGAACGCGGAGTGACCATGTCGAAAGATAACCTCACGACGCGCGTGGGATCGCGCCGCGGGCGAGGTCGAGCTCGCGCCGGGCCTGCGGCACGAGTGCGCTATTCGGGTAGGTGAGGATGAGGTGCTCGAGCCGCTGGACGGCGTCGGCGTGCTTGCCGGCCCGGCGAAGCGCCCGCGCCCATTCCAGGTTCGCCTCCGGCGCCTCCGGCGCCTCCGCATCCCTGGTGGCGAGCTCGCTCCACAGCAGCATGGCTCGCGCGTCGTCCCGCGTCGCGGCATGCAGCCGTGCCGCCACGGCGATCAGCAGCGTCCGCGCATCGTCGAGCGATACCGCGGCCTCCTCGAACGCCACGGCGGCACGCAGCGTGTCGCCACGCGCGAGCGTGAGGAACGCGTTGCCGGTCGCCGCCGAGGTGTCTGCCTTTGTCCGCGCCAGGAGCGCGAGCGCCGTCACCAGCTCGGGCGTCGCGCGCCCGCGGACGCGCAACGTGCGGCGCGCGCCGGCGAGATCGCCCGAGTAGAGCGACAGCCATCCGGTCACCTCACTCGCCTCGGCGGTGGCATCGTTGCCGAGCAGTGCACGGGCCCGCGCGACATCGCCGGCACGCACCCACGCCCACGCGACGATCGCCCGCTGGCGGCGCTGCAGCTCCGGCGTGGCGTGCGCGGCGTACGCATCCAGCGTCCGCTGCGCCTCCGCCGCGCGGCCGAGCGCGGCGAGCGCCTCGAGACGCATGGGAAGCGTGACGACCGCCGCTTCCGCCGAGTCGAGACCGCGTTCCGCCAGCCCGACGAGCCCGAGCGCCGCCTCCGGATCCTCCCCGTGAAGGGCGGCCCGCGCCGCGCGCAGTGCAAGGTCCGGTGTCGGCTGCGCGCGCAGGAGCGCCTCGAGCGCGGCGCGCACGACGGTCCACGCTTCCGCTTCCTCGGCGCGCCGCGCGAACTCGCTCCACGCCGAGAAGGTCGCCGTGTCGCGAGGCAGATCGCGGAGCATCCGCCATGCGTCCTGCGGCGATCCCCAGTGGAGCTCCAGCGCGGCGAGCACGCGTCGCGCCGCAACGTTGCGTCCCGCGGCGAGCAGATCGCGCCGCACCGCGGGACGCATCTCGAGCGGCGTGGCCACGAGCGAAAGGATCGCTGCCTGCTCGAGATATGGCGCGCGCTCGAGCGCTTCGTACCACGACGTCGCGCTCAGCGCCCACTCGCCCATCGCGGCCCGCAGCTGGGCCTGCTCGAGCTCGAGCCCACGGCCGGTGCCAAGCCGCGTCCGCGCACGTTGCAGCACCGAGTCGGCGGTGCGCAGCTGTCCATCCTGTAGCAGGAGCCTCGCGTACTCTCGATAGGGGCCTGCATCGCCCGGCATGTCGCGCGTCCAGCGCTCGAACGCCTGGTGGACGCGGTCGGTGAGCCCCAGCGATCGCAACGTGCGAATCTGCGCCGCACGCAGCGCCGGCTCTCGCGGCGCGGCAGCGATGGCGCGCTCCAGCACGGGTACGAGCGAGTCGGGCCACCCGAGCTGCGCGTACACGCGCTCGAGACCGAGCAGCGCCATCACGGAGCCGGGCGCCGTCGCGAGCGCCGCTCGATAGGCGGCGGCGGCCTCGCGGAACTTCTCATCCTGCTCGAGCAGCAGCCCGCGCTGCTCGGCCCCGGTGACCTGCTGCGCGCCCGCGCGCGCGAGGGAGACGAGCAGCAGCGAGAGCGCGAGCCCGAGCCTACGGGCGCTCCGACTCCGCATTGATCCGCTTGAAGTACTCGAGCACCGCCCGGCGCTCCTCGGCGGTGAGCCCGCGCAGCTCACTCCAGGTGGGCTCGCGATACCGCGTCGTCGGACGGGACCGCACGTCGGCGGGAGGCGTGAACGTCCCTTCAGCGCCGGTGGCAGATCGCGATTCGCGCTCGCCGCGATCGTCGCGCTCTTCCTTCTCCAGCGTGAGCCCGGCATCGAGCAGGCGACGGAAGAGGCGCTGCTGCCGCTCGACGAGCGTTTGATCCACGCGGCCCGCATCGAGCGCTTCGGCGATCTGGCGCATCTCACGAGCGAGCTCGGATGCACGTCCGGAGCTGCTGCTCTTCCCCGCATCGTCGAGCCGATCGGCGAGGGTGCGCTGTTGCTCCGCGATGCCGCGCGCCTGCGCCTGGCCCTGCGCATTCATGCGCTGCCCGGGCATGGGGAGCAGCCCCTGTGCCTGTGCGTTCAGCGAGCCCTGCTGCTTCGCCATCTCGCGCATTCGCTCGAGCATTTCGGCGAATCCTGACGCACTCTGCGCCTGACCCACTTGCTCGCGATCCTTGACGAGCGCGGCCGCCGCGCGGTTGAGCGCCTGCGCGGCCTCCTGCATGGCGGGCGCCGCGTCGGTGCCTCCCCGCTGCGACTCCGCCGTTCGCTCGGTGGCCTGCTGCACGCGACGCCGCGCTTCCGCCAGCGCACCCTGCGCCTGCGGCGACACGTGCGTCGACCGCTGGCCGGCCTTCTCGATCTTCTCGCCCACCCGCTCGACGCCTTGCTGGAGCGCGCCCTGCTCCGAGCGAAGCTCGCTCTGGCTCGCGCCCTCGCGAGCCTTCTGCGCGAGCGCGTCCTGCTCACGCGCCATCTGGATCATCTCCTGGATGGCGCGATCGAGCTCGCCGGTGAGCTCGTTCTTCCACTCCTGAATCTGCCCTTCGCGCGCCTGCGACAGCTGCTGGGCCGCCTGCTCCATGTGCTCCGCCGCCTGGCGTGCCCCCACGGCCCCCTTCTGTGCCCCGTCCTGCCGCTGCTGCGACTGCTGACCCTGCTGCCCTTGCTGTCCCTGTTGGCCAGCCTGCTGGCGTGCAGCCTCGCGCATGGCCTCCGCCGATTTCCGCGCTTCCTCCGCCGCCTGCTCGAGCTTGGGCGGGCCCGCTTCGGCGTTCTGCTCCTCCAGCTTGCGCGCCAGCTGCTCCACCGCGTCAGCCAGCTTCTTCGAGCGATCGCTGAGCTGCCTGCTCTGCCGAGCAGACTCCTTTCCGCGCGCCATGGAATCGGCCGTCGCGCGCTGCTCCTGCGCCAGCTCGCGTGCCTCATCGCGCAGCGTCTGCATGGACCCCTCGAGGGCGGCCCGCTTCAACATCTCCGCGCTCCGCTCGAGCTGCTTGCGCAACCGTTCCTGCTGCTCCTTGAGATTCTCAAGCGCGCGCCGCGTGTCGTCAGGCGACAGCTTTTGCGCGGCGCGTGAGAGCTCCTCCAGCTGCCGGGCGAGCTCGGGCGTGAGAGCGTCCTTCAGCAGCTCCTGCGCCTCACGCAGCTGGCGGGTGAGGGACGTGTCGAGAGCGCCGGCCTCCCGGAGCTGACGCTCGAGCGCCTGCGCGTCCTCACGCAGCTTGTCCACCTGCTGGGCCAGCTCTCGCTGCTCTTTCGCGAGGGCCTCCGCCTGCTCGGCGGCCTCGTACTCCATGCCTCGCTGTTGCGACGCCTTGTCGCGATCGCGCGCGTTCGCGGGCCGCTGATCGCGCCGCCCGCGCGCCCGGGCCGCGTCCTCCGTGCGCCGCTCCAGCTGGCGCTGCGATTTCGCGGCGGCGGCCGCGCGCGACGCTGTCGAGTCGGCGAGCGCGCGCGCCATCTCGCGCCGCTCGGCCAACGTCGGCACGCGCAGAATCAGCTCGCGGCTCTCGGCGCGCTGGCGCCAGGGCGAGTCGTCCGTGGCGACGAGAATGACATGCAGCGCATCGCCCGGCTCGAGGCCGCGCGGCGCGAGATCGAGCGGGATGGTGCCTAACCAGCGCGGCTCGCTCGGCGCCACGAGCGCCTGCGTCACCTCGGGAAGCTCCTGTCCCGACGCCTGTCGCCGCCAGCTCCGCAGCACGATCGACCCGATGCCGTGGTCGTCGCTCGCCTCGGCGCGGAGCTCGATGCGGTCACCCGCGGCGACGATCGTGTCGGTGCGCGGCGCGGTGATCTCGACGCGCGGGCTCGAGTCCGCGAGCACCGTCAGCTCGAGGGCCGCGGGTACATCGGCGATGGCGCCCTGCGCTCCCATGGCGCGCCATGCCCAGCGGCCACTCTCCTGCGCCGAGAACCGGCCGGCGAACGTGTGGCCGTCGGGGGTAAGGTGAATGGTGTCACCCTCACGCGCGAGTGCCACGCTGCGGAGCGCCGTCGACGCCCGCCCGCGCACCTGCAGCGCCGTCCCCCGCGGGACGCGCAGCGGCTCCCCGATCGCGAGCACCTCCGGCGCGCGACGAAGATAGGCGGGGTACGTCGCATTGATTGCGACGTCGCCGACGAACGGGCGATCGGTCACATGAATGACGACCGTGTCGCTCGCCGCGCGCCCATCGGTGGCGACGAGCGCCACGTCGGCATCCACGGGACCGAGCACCATCGTCGCCGTCCCCTCGTCCACCGGAAGTGAATGTGCGCTCCAGGGACGTCCTGTCGCGCGCGCGTGGAGCTGAATCGTTCGGCGCTCCGGGGCGGCGACATTGAGCCGCACCTCCTCGCCGCGCAACACGTGCGTGGGCGGATCGAGGATCACGAGCGCGGGAAGCAGGTCGCCACTCCACGCCTGCACCGGGTGACGCATCGCGCGCCATCCATCGGGGGCGACGTCGCGCGCCACGGCAACCGTGGCCAGCGAGCCGATCGCGATGAGCGCCGAGAGCACGCTCCAGCGCGTCGCGCGCCGCTGCATCGCCGGTGCGAGCGGACCCTTGGCGCGCGCCAGCTGCGAGGCGACGCGCTTCGCCGCCAGCTGACCGAGCGGGCCTGACGAGTCGACCTCGAGCGCGCCGCGAAGCGATCCCGCGCGGAGCGGACGCTCGCGCTCGATGGCGGCGGCAATCGCCGACGCCGAGGCGCGCCGGCGCCCCTGGCGCCACGACATGACCAGGAGAGCGACGAGCACGGCGGTCACCACCACCCAGGCGCCGAGGGGCGCCGACGGTCGCGTGATCCACCGGGCGTTACCGAGCGCGATCGTGCTCACGGCGAGCAGCGCGAGCCCGATGGCGACCGCGATCGCGACGCCACGCGTCACGAGCGCGAAGCGCAAGCGCGAGCGCTCGCGGGCGACGATCTGGCCGACGGTCACGAGACCGGCCTGCTGGTGATCGCGTACACGAAGAGGTTCACCCCCATCCGCAGCGCGGCTTCGTGCAGTTCCGGGGGATCCTTGTGGACGTCCGGATCCTCCCAGCCATCGCCAAGGTCTGCCTCGTAGTCGTAAAACACGGCCAGGCGATCGCCGAGAAAGATACCGAGCCCTCGTGGCGGCTTCCCGTCATGCTCGTGAATCTTTGGTAAACCTTTCGGGAATTCATACACCAGGTTGTAGATCGGATGCTTCAGCGGCACATCGACAAGCGATCGCTCTGGAAACACGCGCGCGATCTCGCGCCGAAAGCTCGAGTCGAGCCCGTAGTTGTCGCTCACGTGGAGGAAGCCGCCGCGCATGAGATACTCGCGAAGGCGCTCCACCTCGAGCTCCGTCAGCTTGATGTTCCCGTGGCCCGTGATGTGGAGGAACGGGTAATCCCACAGGCGATCGTCGAGCAGTGTGACGCGCGCTTCGCGACGCTCGACCGGCAGGGTGGTCCGTTCGGCGATCGCCGCGAGCAGGTTGGGGATGCTCGATGGATTCGCGTACCAGTCCCCGCCACCGTCGTACTGCACGCGCGCCACCGTGAGGCGCGTCGGCGTCGTCGCGGCGGTGAGCGTGGCGAGCGTGAGCGCGGCGAGCGCGCGGGCGAGCATCATTCGTGAGCGAGGCGGTAGGCGAGGTTGCGTGGAGCGTCGTGATCTTCTACCAGTAGACGAACGATATCGCGAGTGGATGCGCCCCCGGCGCGGAGGCGCTGGGCGTGCTCCCGGAGCGCCCCCTCATCGAGCTGCCGCGGCGCTGCCCCGGCCAGGAGCAGCACCACCTCGCCTTTCGGAGCGCCTTCCCCATAATACTCGGCGAGCGCGTCAACCGTTCCGCGTCGGAACTCCTCGAACTGCTTCGTCATCTCCCGTGCCACCACCGCGTCACGCCCCCGTGCACCATGCGCCGCGAGGTCGCGAAGCGTGTCCGCCACCCGGTTGGCCGCCTCGTAGACCACCGCGGTGTGCGGGAGCGCCACGATGGTGTCGAGCGCCGCCGTGCGTTCCCGCCCCTTTCGCGGCAGGAAGCCGAAAAAGGTGAACCGCTCGGCGTCCAGTCCGGCGCCCGTCAGCGCCGCCAACAGCGCCGACGCGCCGGGGAGCGGGCTCACGACGACGCCCGCGTCGATCGCGGCGCGGACGAGGCGAGCCCCGGGATCGGAGAGCAGCGGCGTTCCGGCATCGCTGATCAGCGCGAACGACTCCCCCGCGCGCAGCCGGGCGACGATGCCGGGCGTCGCTCGCGCCTCGTTATGCTCGCGATACGATTCCACCGGCGTCGTGATGTCGTGGCGCGCCAACAGGGTACGCGAGTGCCGGGTATCCTCGGCGAGGATGACGCTCACCTCGCGGAGCGTTTCGATCGCCCGCACGGTGATGTCACCGAGATTGCCGATGGGCGTGCTCACCACGTAGAGCCGCCCGGTCTGCGCATCGGTCACGAGGGTGGGGATTCGCGACGTCGGCTGGAAAACGACAACCGCCTGGACGGGAGCCCGTCCAGGCGGAAGAATGGCGCGAGCGCCGCCGGCGCGCTACGCGTGCTCGGCGAACTTGCGCTCGAGATGCGACTTCGGCACCGCACCGACGACCGTGTCGACGTGCTTGCCGTCCTTGAAGAACAGAATGCTCGGGATCGACCGGACGTTGAAGCGCATCGCGGTCTGCTGGTTGGTGTCGACGTCGACCTTCGCCACCTTGGCCTTCCCGTTGTACTCTGATGCGAGCTGGTCGAGAATCGGCGCGATCATCCGGCACGGGCCGCACCAGGTCGCCCAGAAATCCACAACGGCCAGGCCCTTGTGTGCCTCGATCTCGGTACCGAACGTCGCGTCCGTCACTGCTACTGAATTCGACATCCCCTTCCTCCACTGAACGCGGGGTTCCACGCGGTCCCCCCGCTGGCCAGATTTGTCACGTCGTTCTCGCACCGGAGCGCGAGTCCTGCATGAAAGATAATACCCGCCGCGGCACACGCATCGCGCACATCGGCATCGCCGTGCGTGCCCTTGGCGACTCCCTGCCCTTCTACCGCGATGTCCTGGGTCTCCCCAGCGTTCCCCTCGAGGACGCCGACGGGGCGGCCATCGTCGGCCTCGCCGCGGGAGACGCGCTCGTGGAGCTGCTCGAACCCGCCACACCGGACTCGCCGGTTGGCCGGTTCGTCGAGCGACGAGGCCCGGGCATTCACCACATCTGCTTTGTTGTCGACGACCTGGACGCGGCGCTGGACCGGTGTCGATCCAGCGGCATCCGTCTCATTGACGAGGCCCCGCGGATGGGGGCCGAAGGGAAGCGAATCGCGTTTCTCCATCCGGCATCGACGGGCGGCGTGCTCGTCGAGCTCACCGAGGACTAACGCCCGGTGGAGCGGCAGCGTTCCTCGTGGCGGCTAGCCGGTCGGCATGTTACGGCAGAGGTCCTTCACCGGCTCGAGGTCCGCGCTCTCGACGTACCATCGCTCGGACGGGCCCTGCGTGGCGGTGAAGTTGGTGGCGCGGGTGATCGGGCCGCGCGTGAGCTCCACGCGGAAGATTCGCTTGCCGGCCTGACCGGGACCCTCGTTGAGAATCCGGAAGCGCTCGTGGCCAAGCATGCACTGCATGATCAGCTCGCGCTTCTCCAGCTCCCGCCGCTCGATGAGATCGCGCGCCGGGCCTTTCTCGGATCCCCAGATGATCGACATGGCCTGGAGGTCCTGTGCGCGCACCGCGGCGAGGAACTGCTCGATGGCCGTGCGCGGCGCCGGGGCGCCAGTGAGCGGACCGGTCGTCTTCGGACCGCAAGCGGCAAGAACCATCACCAACGCGATGAGCGAACGCTTCACGGAGTGTCTCCAGCGTACTTGTGAGCGGGAACCTACTGGGGAGCAGACATGCCAGCAACCCATCAACGACTGTACATCAACATCGATCACGTGGCGACGCTTCGGCAGGCGCGTCGTGCCGATGAGCCCGATCCCGTCGCGGCCGCGCAGGAGTGCGAGCGCGCCGGCGCCGACGGCATCACCGCGCATCTCCGCGAAGATCGACGACACATCCAGGATGACGACGTCCGCCGCCTCGCCGCCACGGTCCGCACCGTCCTCAACCTCGAGATGGCGCTCACCGAGGAGATGCTCGGCATCGCCGTCTCGCTTCAACCCTATCAGGTCACGTTCGTTCCCGAGCGGCGCGAAGAAATCACCACCGAAGGGGGACTGGACGTCGCCCGCGACCCTCGCGCGCTCCGCGATGGAATCGAGCGCCTGAAACGCGCGGGCATCCGTAGCAGTCTGTTCATCGCCCCTGACACCGATGCCGTTGCGCGATCGCGCGAGGTGGGGGCCGACGCCGTGGAGCTGCATACGGGCCGGTATGCGCACGCCCCGCACGAGGCGCGTACGATCGACGCACTACGGAACGCCGCGCGGCAGGCGGCGACGGCGGGGTTGGCGGTTCACGCGGGACACGGGCTGACCGTCCGCAACGTGGGTCCGGTTGCGGCAGTGCCGGAGATCGAAGAGCTGAACATCGGGCATTCGATCGTGAGTCGCGCCGTCTTCGTCGGTCTGGAGAAGGCGGTGCACGAAATGCGAGAGGCGATGCGGGCGGCGGGGCGATAACTTCTGCAGACATCAGGGGTCAGACGTCAGGTATCAGAATTCAGGAACTTCCACTGCGCGACGCCGTTGTCGTTGCTGACTACTGATACCTGACGTCTGATACCTGACGTCTGCAGAAGTTCGTAACGGGTGTATTCACATAGAGGCTTAGGAGCATGACGTCCCCGGTCGGGTTGCTGGACTTCTTCATCCTCGAGGCGAACGACTCCATCGATCGGCTCGACGCCGCCATCAGCGGCGCCGCGACGAGCGCACCCGATATCGAGGTGCTGCTCAGACACGCCCGCACGCTTCGCGGCAGCTCGACGATGGCGCGCCAGAACGGAATCGCCGAGGTGGCCGGTGGCATCGAGCGGGTCGCCCGCGCGTTGCGCGACCGCGAGGTGACGTGGAGCCAGGGGCTCCACGCGGCGCTCGTCGCCGGGGTGGATGACCTGAAGCTCCTCATCCGCTCGGTGCGGAACTGGAGCACCGCCGACGAGCGCCGCGCGCAGTCGCGAACGGCCGAGCTCGCGCGCCTGGCGCCCGACGCTCCCCGGCGCACGCCGACCCCAAGTTCCGGAGGCGGTAGCGCATTCCTCGTCGCCGAGACCGGCGACATCGCCGATGCGCTCGAGCAGATCGTGCGCCGCCCGGGCGATCGTGACGCGCTCGACAGCGCGCTTCGCCACGTGCGCACCCTGCGCGGTGTCGCGTCCATCCGCGACGTGCCGCCGTTGCCGGAGGTCGTCGACGCCATCGAGCGCGCGGCCAAACCGGTGGAGCTCGGGGTGCGCACCACGCCCGGTGTCAAGCAGCTCGCGCTCCTCACGGCGGCGGCGATGCTGTTGCGGCGCATCTCGACGGAGCTCGGCGGCGGACGCCGGCCCGATCCCGGCTCACCGGAGGTGCGTCAATTCGCGGCGGCAGCGGCGGCGCTGGCGGAGGAGGCGCCGCGCGCGGACCACATCGTGCCGATCACGGCGCTTTTCCACGGCGACACCGGGCCGCACCTGGTCTCGACATCGCCAAACCCGCCGACGACGCCCGCCGAGCGCTTTCGCATGGAGGTCGTGAGCCAGGCCGAGCATCTTCGACGGCTCGTGGCCGATGCGCGCGTGGCGAAGGACCCGGCATCGCGCGATCGGCTGGGACGCGAGCTTCGCGTGGCGCTGCTCGCGCTGGAAGCGGCGGCCGTGAGCTTCGGTGAGACGCGCGTGGCGCGCATCTCGCACGAAGCGGCCGCGACCGCAACCTCGCTCGAGCCGCGTGTGCTCGAGTCACTCGATAGGCTGGCCGCCCTGCTCGCCGACTCGCGGGCGCAGGCCGGTGACCTGGCACGGGAGCTCGACCAGCTCGGGCGGCCACGGCAGCCCGCCGCCGCCTCGGCCGCACCCTCCCGGAGCCGGTCGGCCACCCCCACTGGTCAGGAGCTGAAGGACTTCCTCGACCGCGGGATCGAGACGCTGGGACGCCTGGAGGACAAGCCGTTGCGGGAGCCCACCCCGCTGCCTGACGAGGCCGTGGTCCCGATTCAGGACCTCCTGTACCGAGGGCGCGCGGCGGTGGAACGGGCGCGGACGCTTCGCGATGAGCTGCGGCGGCGCGGGGGCTCCCCCTCGCAGGATGTCATCGACGAGCTGTACGATCTTCTCGACCTCGCGCTCGTCGACTGACCCGCCCCCGGACCCGTGATGAAATTCGGATGGCGTGGCGCGCTCGGCATTCTGCTGAGCGTCCTTTTGCTCGCCTTCACGTTGCGCGGCGTCGACTTCGGCGACGTCGCGCAGGCGCTCCGGGCCTCGAGCATTCCGCTGTTTCTACTCTCCACGATCGTCGGCACGCTGATCTTCCCGCTGCGGGCCCGGCGGTGGAAGACGATTCTCTCGCCGATCGACGACCAGATCCCGTTCGGGCCGCTGTGGCGGTCGACGGCGATCGGGATGATGGTCAACAACGTCGTTCCCGCGCGCGCGGGGGAGCTGGCTCGCGCGTTCGCGCTCACGCGCGAGCGCCCGAGCATCCCCTTTTCGGCGTCGTTCGCGTCGCTCGCCGTCGATCGTCTGTTCGATGCCTTCGTCGTCCTCACGCTGATGCTCGTCGCGATGCTCGATCCGGCGTTTCCGCGCGGAGAGCGCGTGGCCGGGCAGCTCGTGGCGCACTGGGTGACGTTAGGCGCGATGGCCGCGGCCCTCTTTCTCGTCGTGGTGTACCTGATCGTCTTCTTCCCGCGGGCGATCATTACCGTGTATCAGGCCTTGGCCCGGCGCGTCGCCCCGCGCCTGGAGCAGCGCGGCGCTGATGTGCTCCTTGCATTCGCCTCCGGACTGAGCGTCCTTCGCTCGCCACGCCGGTTCGTCGCGGTGCTCGGCTGGACCATCGCCCACTGGGTCGCCAATGCCTTCGCGTGGTGGATCGCATGCAAGGCGGTCGGCATCGCCGTTCCCTTCAGCGCGATGTTCGTCCTCCAGGGCTTGATCGCGATCGGCGTGGCCGTGCCGTCGGCGCCCGGCTTCTTCGGCGTGTTCGAGGCGCTCGGACGAGAGGGGCTGGGACTCTATGGCGTCGATCCGACGCTCGCCGTGACGTGGGCCATCGGCTTTCACCTGCTGTCGTTCATCCCCATCACCGTGATCGGCGCCTACTACTTCGTACGGCTTGGACTGCACTTCCGCGATCTCGGCACGGCGACGGAGCGCACGACGTGAGTATCCCGGCCGCGCGGATCCCCGCGCAGGCCAAGGTGAATCTCGCGCTCCGGGTGGGCGCCCGCGCCGACGACGGATACCATGAGCTGGCGACCATCTTTGCCCGCATCGAGCTCGCCGACGATGTGATCGTGCGAACCCTGCGGAGCGGAGTTTTGCTGCGAGTGACGCGCGACGGCGCGCCTGACGAGACCGTGGGACCGGTGGAGAAGAACCTCGCGCTCCTCGCGGCGCACGCCTACATGGCCGCGGCGCGGTGGCCGAGCGGGTGCGCCATCGAGATCGAGAAGCGAATTCCCGTCGGCGCGGGGTTGGGGGGCGGTAGTGCCGATGCCGGCGCGGTACTCCGAGCGCTCGACTCACTCGCCCCCGCGCCGCTCGGTGCCGCGCGCCTCGCGCACCTCGCGGCCGCGATTGGAGCGGACGTACCCTTTCTCACGCTCGACGCCCCGCTCACCCTGGGCACCGGGCGC
>JAICNG010000172.1 GCA_025931335.1 Gemmatimonadaceae bacterium
CAGCGTCTGGGACCTGCTCGCGGCGCGGCGGGCCCCGGCGCTTGGTGTGGGGCTCCTCTCCGGTGGCTACGGCGTCGACGAGCTGGAGCGCGCGGGCGCCTATCGCGTCTACCAGGACCCGGCGGACCTTCTGCGGCACCTGGACGAAGTGGGAGTGCGCGCCGCGCGGTAGCCTGCGGGCCTGCACCAGCACCGGGTAGGGGCGATCACGCCGAAGGGACGGGAAGTGCTCACGCGGGCGCCAGTCACGGTGCAGGAGCGATTGGTGGCGGGCTTCGAGCGCCTGCCGCCGGCAACCCGCCGCGCGCTCCGCGAGGGGTTCGAGGCGTGGATCGACGAAGCGGGGCTCGCCGGCGTTCCCCCGGCGATGTTCTTCGAGCGCGCCGGCCCGTCGGCCCGGTCCCGCCGCCAGCGCGCCTAACGGGCTGGGAGCGCGAACGCGACGTAGGCGTCGCCGGACGCCGTCCCGAGCTTGCCACCGCCGGCCGCGATCACCACGTACTGCGTTCCGCCAACGCTGAAGGTGGCCGGCGTGGCATACCCCGCGGCGGGCAGCGGCGTCTCCCACAACAGCCGTCCCGTCGCCGTGTCGAATGCGCGGAACTTCGCGTCGAGCGTCGCGGCGATGAACACGAGCCCGCCGGCGGTCACGATAGGGCCGCCGTACTGCTCGGTTCCGGTGGCGGCCCTGCCGGGCGCGACGCTCAGCCCGGGATGCTGGCCGAGTGGGATTCGCCAGCGGTGCTCGCCAGTGTTGAGATCGATCGCCGTCAGCGTCCCCCACGGGGGCCTGATCACGGGTAGGCCGCTCGAGTCCCTCCAGCGCTCGTAGCCCACGAACTCGTAAGGCGCGGTGGGGCGCGGGGGCCGCCAGCCGGGAGGGCGGTCAACCCGCGGCACCGAACGCGCTCGTCGCACACGTACCAGGTAGGCGAGCACGGCCTCCTTTTCCGCCTCGGGGAGATTGGCGAACGAGGGCATGAACCCACGCCCGCGCTCGAGCACCTCGTGGATCTGCTCCGTGGACAGCCGAGTGCCGACACCGACGAGCGACAGCGCGCGATCGTTCCCGCGGCGATCGATGCCGTGGCAGCTGGCGCAGGCTGCCGCATACACCTCGGCGCCCGTTCGCGGCGGGCTTCCCGGCGGCGGGAGCCGGGCCGCCTCGCGCATCGCCGCGATCCACGGCACATCGCTCGCGTTGACGTAGAGCACACCGGTCTCGGGGTCGACCGCGGCGCCACCCCACTCCCCGCCCCCGTCGAAGCCCGGCAACACAATGCTCCCGTCACGACTCGGCGGCGTGAAGAGCCCGTTCGATCGCAGCGCGCGAAACCGCCCCAGCGCCGCGGCATGGGCGTTAGGCGAGAGGTCGGCGAGATCCGCGTCGGTCATCGTCTGGCGAGCGAACGGCGCCGGCGCGAGGGGGAAGGGCTGCGTCGGCCATGCCTGCTCGCCGGGGAGGTCCGAGGCGGGGACCGCTCGCTCCTCGATGGGAAAGAGCGATCGTCCCGATTCGCGGTCGAACAGGAAGACAAACCCACTCTTGGTGATCTGGGCGACGGCGTCGACGCGTCGCGCGTCTCGCGTGACGGTGAGGAGGTTGGGCGCGGCGGGGAGATCGCGATCCCACAGGTCGTGGTGGACCGTCTGAAAGTGCCATAGCCGTCGGCCGGTGCTCGCGTCGAGCGCCAGCAGCGAATTCGCGAACAGGTTCGCGCCGATGCGAGCGCCGCCGTAGAAGTCTGGCGTGGCCGACCCGGTGGGCACGTACACGATTCCGCGGCGCACATCCACGCTCATCCCCGCCCACGAGTTCGCGCCTCCCGCCGTTCGCCACGCATCGGATGGCCACGTGTCGTACCCGACGTCGCCGGGGCGGGGAATCGTGTGGAAGGTCCAGCGAATCTCGCCAGTGCGAACGTCGTACGCGCGAACGTGACCTGGCGCCGCGCCTTCGCCTTCGCCAACGCGCGTGCCTTGCACGAGGAGATCGCGGTAGATGACCCCCGGACTCGTGGCGACGAGAAAGGCGTCGTCGACATCGCGCCCGAGCCCAGTCGCGAGGTCCACCCAGCCGGAGTCGCCGAACGTGGGAATCGGGCGCCCGGTGGTGGCGTCGAGTGCGTACAGCCGCCGGCCCGCGGAGAAGAAGATGCGGCGATCGCGACCGTCAGCCCAGTATGCGACGCCGCGGTTGACGTGCGTCGCGCGTTCGCGATTCGCGAACGGGTCGAACCTCCACACCAACCTCCCGCTGTCGGCGCGCAGGGCGACGACGGCGAGCGCGGGCGTTGTCGCATAGAGCACGCCGTCGATGACGATCGGCGTGGCCTGAATCTCCGATCGGCCGCCGGGCGGCGCGTCGCCCGTATGAAAGGTCCAGGCAACGCGCAGATCCGCGACGTTGTCGCGATTGATCTGATCGAGCGATGAATAGCGGCTGTTGCCCGCCTCGCCGCCGGTGACGGGCCAGTCATCACCGCCTGCGTGGGGACGCGCGTCGCAGCCGCAGAGCAGCCCCGCGAGCGTCAGCAGGGCGCCGCGTCTCGGGAGCAGCGTGATGGTCGGCATGGCGCCGCCAACATCGCCAGCTTCGGGAGCACCCGCAAGCTGCGGTGCTCCCGATGGCTCATTCCGCCGGACCTAACGGGTGGTGACGCGCCTGCCCGAGGAGGCGTTGATGAACGCGATGAGCGGCGCAATGTCCTTGTCTCGCAGCCCGAGATTCGGCATCCGCTTGCCATCCGTAGGCGGCTTGATCGACGGATTGGCGAGGAACCGCGCGAGATACTCGGCCTCGAACCGTCGATCGGTGAGCTCGGGAGCGTAGCCGCTCACCTCGCCCTTGATACCGACCTCACGATGCACGTGGCACGTGACGCACCCTAACGCGGCGAACAGCCGGCGGCCGCGCTCCGCTTCCGAGAACACGGGCAGCCCGGCGGTCTCGAGGTGCGCCTCCACCGTCCCGCGAACCGGCGTGATCGAGTCCACGACACGCCACGGGAGAAGCACGGCGCGGCTCCGGCCGAAACCGCTGTGGACCGTGACCTGCCATTCCCCGGGCTCGGGGAAGGTGATCGTCCCGCGGTAGCCCCGCTGACCGTCCTCGTTGAACGCCCACGTGCGGCCTTCCACCCGGTGAGAACCCGAGCGGGCCTCGAGTGTGGGGCGCAACCCGTCGATGCGCGTGACGCCATGCTGACGCACCTGCCAGGTGAGCTGCAGTGGCTTCCCCGCGATCCATGCATCGGGAACCTTCGCGACGCTGACGACGGCCCAGCCGCCGGACGCGAACGCCGCAATGGAAGCCACGAGCATCGCCGCCGTGATGCCTATCGCCAGCCTTTTCATGGTCGCTCCGAGATCGGGTCCATCGTTCGATGCCGCCGACGGCCGGAACGCTTAGCCGAACGATTGGCGAAGTGGAGAATACTAGTGAACTGCGTCTGAGGTCCTGAGTGCAGGGGGGTCCACGGAGCCGCAGCGACGTCCGAACGGCAACCTCGCATCAACACGGATTCTTCGACGGCAAAGACAGCACGGCAACGGCAATTTTACCGCAGAGAACGCAGAGGACGCAGAGAAACGTCAACCACAGCGGCGTTTGACAACGGCTCCAGCGGGTGC
>JAICNG010000060.1 GCA_025931335.1 Gemmatimonadaceae bacterium
GCACGGGACGGGGCGCAAGGCCGTCGCCGTCGATCCCGATATCAAGGACCGGACGACGAAGCGCCTGCGGCGCATCGAGGGTCAGGTGCGCGGGCTACAGAAGATGGTGGAGGAGGAGCGATACTGCGCCGACATCCTCACACAGGTGTCGTCGGTGCACGAAGCGCTGCGTGGCGTCGCCCGTGAGCTGCTTCGAAACCACCTGAAGCACTGCGCCGCGACCGCCATCCGCGCCGGAGACGCGCAGGCCGACGCGATGTATGACGAGCTCGTCGAGCTGGTGTACCGACATGGGCGCTAAGTCCGAATGCGGAACGAGGCCTGAGGAGTTGAGGAAATCGATCGAGTTGCTTCTTGCGCATCGAGTTCCTCACTCCTCAGCCCTCATTCCTCATCGTCCCTTCAGAATGCGTACCCGATCGACAGCCTCAGCGTCGGATAGCCGAACGTCTCGTCGTCATCGTCATCCTCGCCGAGCGGGAAGAGGCGCTTCGCACCAATGCCGGTCGCGATGAAGAAACTGTCGCGTGCGCCCGAGCAGCCAGTTATAGCCGAGGTCGATGCCGATCGAGAGAGCGTCGAACTCGTCTTCGATGACGCCGGCGGTTCCGGGGTCCTCGCGGTCACCCGCGAATACCCGAACGCGATCCCGGCCGAAAACTTCGTCGGCCCCTCGGCGGACGGATAGTAGCGCAGCTTGATGTCGGCGCTGGTGTAGGTGGTTTCGTCGTTGTCGTCATCATCGCCGATGTTGATGTGCCCCGCGCCGATCGCCGCTTGGACTCGTTGTGCGTCTTGAACTTGCGATAAGGATAGTGTCGCCAGACCGTGGTGGCGTCCTCGCCCGGCACATCGAGAAGACGTCCCCTTGTCCAACGAGTTGCACAATCACCCGGGCGACAGCGATTGTTCGTGGACGCGCGTATCCCATGCACGTGCGGTTCGGACCCCCTCACTCCCCCGTTGAGTATGCGCCACGTCGTCATCGCCTTCGCATCGGTAGCGGCCGCCGTCGCGGTCGCCGGATGTCGTCCTTCACCGGAGCCAACACCCACCCGGCGGCCTCCCGGCGGCGTCGCCGAGGCCGCGGAAACCCCGGGAGACAGCTCGCAACCCTCGGGTGGGGGAGCGCGTGGAGCCCCCGTTAGGCCGCAGCCCTACGCGCGCGTCGTCACCAGCGATTACACGACCCGCGCCGGGCTGTTCAAGGCGCACCGCCGTGGCGATCGCCTGCTCTACGAGATTCCGCGATCCCAGCTCGGACGTGACTTCCTCCTCGTCACACAGATCGCGCGGACGACGCTCGGCGTGGGGTATGGCGGCCAGGCGGTGGGCAATCGTGTCATCCGGTGGGAGCGACGCGACAACAAGGTGCTCTTGCGTACGGTCTCGTTCGACGTCATGGCCGACACGTCGCTGCCCATCTATCAGGCGGTACAGGCCGCGAACTACAGCCCCATCGTCGCCAGCTTCGACGTGCTGACGTATGGGCCCGACAGCGCCGCCGTGGTGGATGTCTCCCGTCTCTTCACGAATCCGCCGCCTGAGCTCGGACCGGGACAGCGCTTGCGCGGCGCCGCTGACGCGCAGCGGAGCTTCATCGAGCGCGTGGCGGCCTTTCCGGAGAACATCGAGGTCGAGGCGACGCTGACGTACGCCGTTCCCACGCAGCAGCCGGGGCAGGCCACCCCCGCGCCGACCCCGGGGCCGTTCGGCCAGGCCGCGGTGCGCCCGGGAGCAGCCAGCGTGCTCATGCACTGGAGCATGGTGCGTCTTCCCGTCACCCCGATGAAGCCACGGCTGCACGATGAGCGCGTGGGCTTCTTCAGCATCCGCCAGCAGGACTACGGCCGCCCCGATCAGCGCGCGACGACTCGGCGCTACATCACGCGGTGGCGGCTCGAGTGCAGCGAGCGTCGCGTCGATTCGCTCTGCTATCCGGTGAAGCCGATCGTCTACTACGTCGATCCGGCGACGCCGCGCCGGTGGGTGCCGTTCGTGAAGCGCGGCATCGAGGACTGGCAGCGCGCCTTCGAGGCGGCGGGCTTCAAGGAGGCGATCGTCGCGAAGGAAGCGCCCTCGCCCGCCGAGGATCCGGAGTGGTCGCCGGAGGATGCGCGGTATTCGGTCATTCGCTGGCTTCCATCGACGATCGAGAACGCATCGGGTCCGCACATACACGACCCACGCACCGGCGAGATCATCGAATCGGACATTCAGTTCTACCACAACGTCCAGCAGCTGCTGACCACGTGGTACTGGGTGCAGGTGGGACATCTCGATCCCCGTGCGAACCGGCTCCCGCTTCCCGACTCCCTGATGGGCCGGCTGCTCCAGTACGTGGTCGCCCACGAGGTCGGGCACACGTTAGGCTACCCGCACAACATGAAGGCGAGCTCGATGTACCCCGCGGACAGCGTCCGCAGCAGGAGCTTCGTCGCGCGCTGGGGGCACACGCCGACGCTGATGGACTACTCGCGCTTCAACTACGTCGCGCAGCCGGAAGACTCCATCCCGCTCGGCCACCTCATTCCCGACATCGGGCCGTACGATCGCTTCGTGACGATGTGGGGGTACAAGCCCATCCCGGGCGCGAACACGCCGGATGAGGAGCGCGAAACGCTCGACCGGTGGGCGCGCATGCAGGACACCGTGCCCTGGTTCCGTTTCTCGACGTCGAACTCGCTTGGCTCCGACTACGGGGAGAACACGGAGGCAGTCGGTGATGCGGACGCGGTGCGCTCGACGGCGCTGGGACTGCGCAACATCAAGCGGCTGGTGCCGAAGCTGATTCCCGCGACGCAGCGCCCGCTCGAAGGCTACGCCGACCTCCAGCTGCTCTACGAGCGCCTCCTCAACCAGTGGGCGCTGGAGCTCGGGCACGTGGCGGCGGTGGTCGGTGCCGTCGAATCGCGCGAGAAGACGACCGCGCAGGAGGGCGTGCGGTTCACCCCGCTTTCGCGCGCGCGCCAGCAGGAGGCGGTGCGCTTTCTCAATGAGAACGCCTTCCGCACGCCGACGTACTTCATGGACGAGGACATTCTGCGGCGCATCGAGGTCGAGGGAGCGCTCGACCGTATTCGCAGCGCGCAAACGCGCGTGCTGACGCGGCTGCTGGACGACAACCGCATGGATCGCATGATCGAGTTCGAGGCGCTCGCGCGAGTGGGGCGTGACGTGTACGGGCTGGCCGACATGCTCACCGACGTCCGCCGCGGCATCTGGGCGGAGGTCTCGTCAGGCGGCACGATCGACGCGGTGCGGAGGAATCTGCAGCGCGCCTACATCGAGCTCTTCGATGCCAAGCTCAATCCCCCGACGGCGCGCACGCAGCCGGCCGGCCCCGGTGGTCCGGGGGGCCCGGGCGCCCAGGCGGGCCCGCGACAGTCGTCCGATGCGCGGGCCCTGCTGCGCGGTGAGCTGACGGCGCTGGACGCGCAGATCGCGGCGGCGCTGCCTCGGGTTCGAGATCGGGTTACGCGGTACCATTTGATGGATGTGCGGCACGAGATTCGGAGGATCCTCGAGCCGGAGCGGTAGGACCTTGGCGCGACGAGCCGTTACAGCGTATCACAGAGGACACCGAGACGCACACAGGGACTCACAGAGGAATTGCAACTGCAATGCTTTGGAAAAGCCCTTCGCAGTTGCAGTTCCTCTGTGAGTCCCTGTGCTACGTCTCGGTGTCCTCTGTGATAACGCTGTAACGGCTCGTCGCGCGACTAGAGCACGACCCGCACGACGCCGTCCCTGAGGAACGGGACGTGGAAGTTCATGAGTAAGCCGACGTGAAGTCCGGAAAGCCTGAGATACGTGACGACCTGTGTCGTGTGAATGGACGCAAGACGCTCGACGCACTTGAGCTCGACAATCACGCGGTGGTTGACGATAAGGTCGGCTCGGTAGCCGACGTCAACGCGAACCCCCTTGTAGATCAGAGGAACGATTCTCTCGCGTTCGAGTGTCAGGCCGCACAGCCGCAACTCGTGGCATAAGCACTCACGATAGGCCGACTCCAGTAGCCCCGGCCCAAGCTGTCGATGCACTTCAATCCCGGCTCCGATGATCTGACCGGTGAGCGCGTCCTTGTGTGCCCTCGCTGTCTCGTTGGTCATTCGCTTGCCAAGGCGCGGGAGGAATCAAGAGTGCATCTTCGATCGCGCGACTGTGACATCCATGCACCGCACCCAGAGGCGAGGCCAACCATGAACCCGCTCCCCGCACTCTTCCTCCTCCTTTCCGTCGCGACCCTCCTCCCGCCCTCCTCACTCACCCAGGCCCGCGCTCCCGACCTCGGCCTCTCCTCCCTCATCGGCGGCACGCCGGGGCCGCTCGACGCCATCACGGACGTCGCCGGCGTCGAGGTGGGTCACACGACGCTCGTCTCCGGATCAGGGAAGCTCGTCGTCGGCCGCGGGCCCGTGCGCACCGGGGTCACCGTCGTTCATCCACGAGGGCGGGCGAGCAGCGATCCCGTGTTCGGCGCCTGGTTCACGCTCAACGGCAACGGCGAGATGACCGGCACCACCTGGCTCGAGGAGAGCGGCATCCTCGAAGGGCCGATCGCGATCACCAACACCCACAGCGTTGGGGTCGTGCGCGATGCCATTCTGCAGTGGCAGGTCAGTCGCCCGGGGTTACAGCCATGGGGATTGCCCGTGGTCGCCGAGACGTACGATGGCGGCCTCAACGACATCAACGGCTTTCACGTGAAGGCCGAGCACGTGGTGCAGGCGCTCCACGGCGCGCGCGGCGGGGCGGTGCAAGAAGGGAACGTCGGTGGAGGAACCGGGATGCGCTGTCACGGCTTCAAGGGCGGAATCGGCACCGCGTCACGGAAGATCGACGCACGTACGGGGGGATGGACGGTCGGCGTTCTCGTGCAGTGCAACTACGGCGCGCGACGCGAGCTGCGTGTCGCCGGCGTCCCCGTCGGCGAGGAGATCACTGATCTCATGTCCTGTGTCGCCTCGAGCGATCGAACCATCCGGCCAAACCTCCCTCGCTGCGATGCTCCCGCGCTGACGCCGCCCGAGGACGATGATGGGGCCGGCTCGATCATCGTCGTCATCGCGACCGACGCGCCGCTGCTGCCGCACCAGCTCAAGCGAATCGTCACGCGCGCGTCGCTCGCCGTCGGGCGTATGGGTGGGAAGGGAGAAAACAGCTCGGGCGACATCTTCGTCGCGTTCTCGACCGCGAACGCTCGCGCGGCGGCGGACACGGGTGTCGTCCAGACGGCGATGCTGCCGAACGCCCGCATCAATCCTCTCTTCTACGCCACCGTGCAGGCGACGGAGGAGGCGATCCTTCACGCCATGCTCGCCGCCGAAACGATGACGGGCGCCGACGATCTTCGCGTGTATGCGCTGCCGCACGACCGCCTGATCGCGGCAATGCGGAAGTACGGCCGGGCGCCGGGTTCCCGGTGAGCGCGAGACTGCGGGATCTCTGGGGACGACTCACCGGCAGCCTCTGGTTCGTGCCGGGGCTGATCATCCTCGGCGCGATCCTGCTCGCCGTGGTGATGGTCGACGTCTCGGCGCGAGTCGACCGCGAGGCGCTCGCGCGTCTCCCGCGCCTGTTCGGGGCCGGCGTGGATGGCTCGCGGAGCCTGCTCGCCACCATCGCTGGCTCGATCATCACGGTGGCGGGCGTGACCTTCTCCATCACGGTGGTGGCGGTCGCGCAGGCATCGAGCCAGTACACACCGCGCGTTCTCCGCAACTTCATGCGCGATCGCCCGAATCAGATCGTGCTGGGCGGTCTGGCGGGGATCTTCGTCTACTGTCTCGTCGTGCTCCGCACCATTCGCGGAGGTGAAGAGCTGGACTTCATCCCGGCGATCGCGGTGCTCATGTCGGTCGTTCTCGCCGTGGTCGGCATCGGGTTGTTCGTGTTCTTCATTCACCACATCGCCGAAACGCTCGAGGCAGGGAGTATTCTCACCCGGATCAGCCGCGAGACGACCGATGCAGTGGATCGGCTCTTCCCGGACCAGCTTGGCGAAGAGCTTCCTGACGCGTCGGCGCACGGTCAGGCAGCACTGGATCACGGCGAGTGGCAGGTCGTTCCGGCCATGAGCACCGGGTACATTCAGCGGGTCGACGAGCAAGGACTGCTCGATTTCGCGCGACAGCGACGGTGCATCCTTCGCATGGAGCGCGGCATCGGTGAATTCGTCTTCGACGGGCTACCGCTCGTGTCGCTCACCGGCGCTCGCGCTTCCGACGACGAGAGCGCGGCGGTGAATACCCTGTTCACCGTGAGCTCGTACCGGACCGTCGATCAGGATGCCGCCTTCGGCATTCGGCAGATTGTCGACATTGCCCTCAAGGCACTCTCACCCGGGATAAACGACACGACGACCGCGGTATCGTCCGTCGACCATCTCGGTGGCGTGCTCGCGCACCTCGCGCCGCGACGTGTGGCGGAGCCGTACCGAACAGTCGATGGAGCGCTGCGCGTCGTTGCCCTTGGACCGAGCTTCGAGAGCTTGCTGAAGGAGGCCCTGGACGAGATCCGCCAACACGCCGCCGGCAACGCCAGTGTCCTCGTGCGGCTGCTCGGCGTTCTGGAACAGCTGGTGCCCCGCACGACGAGCGCGCGGCGTCGGGCGCTCCTTGGGTGGCACGCGGACCTGATTCGCAAGACGGCCGCACGGAGCATCGGCCTGGAAGAGGACCGCGCCGACATCGAGCAAGGCTACGGCCGCGTGCAGCGGGCGCTCGGCGAATGGCGAGAGGCTGGCAGCTCCGGTGTTCGCGCTACCTCGCGGCAGCCGTAGCCTGCGTCGTCCGCGCGATGCGCGTGATCGCCTCGATGCTGCGGTCGACGTCCTCATCCGTGGTAGCCCATGAGCTCACGCTGATGCGCATCGCCGTGTGCCCCTGCCACACCGTGTCACCGGCCCACAGGGTGCCCTCGCGCTGAATCGCCGCGATGACGCGCCTGGTCTCGTCAGGCGTTCCGAACGAGACGAGCACCTGGTTGAGCACCACGTCGTTGACGATCTCGAACCCCGCCGCGGAGAGGCCAGCCGCGAACCGGCGTGCCTGACGACAGTTGCGCTCGACCAGGTCCGCGAGGCCAGTGCGGCCGAGCGATCGTAACGCGGCCCAAATGTCGACGCCGCGCGCTCGCCGCGAGAACTCGGGAGTGTAGTCGGAGGGATTCTCGATCGCGGCCGGCAGGTACTCGGCGGTGACGGCCATCGACTTGCGGAGCGCGTCCGCATCGCGGACGAACGCGATCCCGCTGTCGTAGGGGACGTTGAGCCACTTGTGCGCATCCGTCGCCCACGAGTCTGCCTGCTCGATGCCTTCAGCGAGATGCGCGAACGCGGGCGCTACGCGCGCCCACAGACCGAAGGCGCCGTCGACGTGAACCCACGCGCCGGCCTCCCGTGCTCGAGGCGCGATCAGGTGAACGGGGTCGAACGAGCCGGTGTTGACGTTTCCCGCCTGCAGGCAGAGAATCGTCGGCCCCGCGATCGATGGAAGCGCATCGGCGTGCATTCGTCCCTGGTCATCCACGGGAACTCTCACCACGCGATTGCGGCCGAGTCCGACGATTCCGAGCGCCTTGAACAGTGAAGGGTGCGCCTCGGCCCCGGCCACCACCGTGACCGGCGGCGCCCCGAACAGACCATTCGCCTCGACATCCCAGCCCGCTCTGTGCAGCACGGCGTGGCGCGCGGCGGCAAGCGCGGTGACGTGCGCGACCGTCGTCCCGGTGACGAAGGCGCCCGCGCAGCCGCTCGGCAGCCCGAGCAGATCGAGCAGCCACTTGAGCGCAACCTGCTCGAGCGCGGCGGTCGCCGGCGCCGCGCTCGCAAAGGCCGTCTTCTGATCCCACGCGGTCGCAAGCCAGTTCGCCGCGAGCGCGGTGGGAAGCGAGCCGCCGACGACGAACCCGAAGTATCGCGGGCCCGCCATCGCCGTCGTTGCCGGGGAGCCGATCCTGTCGAGCTCGTCCAGCACCAGCTCCGGGTCGATCGGCTCGTTCTGCAGCGGAACATCGAACGCACGAATTCCGTCGATGGCCTCGGCGCTGGGCGAAACGCGACGCCTGTCGAGCCCTTCGAGGTAGCGGACGGCGCGATCGGTGGTCGCACGTAACAATTTCTTGAAATCGAAAGAAGGCATTCGACGGAGTGGTTAAAAGTGCACGGCGACCGAACGTTGGTCTCCGCCGGACATCGGAGCAACCATTCACCGCTTGCTGACATCCAAGAAAGGGCCTGGTGGAAACAACGCGATCCCCACCGACGTAGCGACTCTAGATCGCTGATCCGGCCGAGGTCAATGCTGAAGCACGCGTGGGCTTTCGTATCGCAGCGTCAGGGGAAGGGCACACGCATCACGTTGCTCCTTTTCGTCGCGCTCGCCGCCCTCGCGGTCTGGAAGCCCACCTGGCAGTGGTTTCCGATCGGCCTTCTGTGCCTGCTGCTGCTGGCTCTCTGCGTGGCCATCGCTCCCGTCAGGCGCCGGTTCTTTCCTGGTCATCCGGTGGGGCCATGGACTCTGCTCGTCGTGACGTCGTGGCTGTTCGTCATTCACAGCTATTACGTCGAGCTGCGGCGTCAGCGAAGCGAGCGCCTGGAGCTTCTCGGGGTTCAGCTCCCGAGCACGCCGCAACGCGCGCTCACCGTCGGTGTCGACGATTCAGTGGATGTGCGTCTCGAGCGTGCCGCGGATCCGACGATTCGCTGGCGTCTCGCGCTCGCGCTCGCCCCCAATGGCACGCTGGCCATCCGCGAGATGCGGGGGATCGATGCGCTGGAGCAGCAGGAACGGCTGAGATCGCCGGCATCGCGCTTCCTCCACTGGTTAGGCATCCGTCGGCGAGCGTGGCCTCATGTGTGGGGGGACGAGCTGAGCGGCCGTTCCCCCGAGGTGATCGTGACCGGCGGGCATCGCCTTGCGTTCGAGCGCGCGGGCGGAACCCCGGTGCTGGTATGGAACGATGTACGGCTCCCGCTGTTGCTCACGAATGGCGATCCGGCCACCGTCGTGCGGAATCGTCGCTTGATGGCGCGGCTTCGCGGCGGGGTGCGTCTCGCGGACCTGGCGTGGCCCAGCGTGCCGGACTCCGTTCTCGCCTCGCAGCTCGCGATCGTGCTCGTCTCGCAACCGCGCGAACGGCTGGGATGGACGGACCCGTTCGGTCTCCTTCCCACCTGGGAGTTTCGCCTCACGTCGGCGGAAAGTCCGCTTCCGGCGATCGAACGAGGCGACTCGCTTCGTGTTCGCGCAGGAGGCCAGGCGTGGGTTCTCTCCGTCGATGCCCGCCGGCGCAGTGCGTACGGCGCGAGTGATCTGACAGTAGGCTTTGGGCGGGGTCCCAGCCCGCGGCTCGGGTGGCTTCCCGCGAACGAGGTGTGCAAACCGATCGAGCGGTGCACGCTCATCAGTAGCCGCTCGCTTCCCCCGACGATCCCGCATTTCGATATCGCCGGCTTCGGGCTCGACACCGCGCGCTTCTCGTTTCTCGCGCGCGTGGCGGCTGCGGGCGACCGGTACGTGGTGGTGACGCCGGAGCGCGAATTCACCGCACCCACGGGCGAGGAGCTGCTCGTGCCGGCGCGCTCGTCAGGCAGGGATCAGGCGTGGTATCGATTCCGCGTATTCAAGATGGAGAGCGGTGAGCTGGCCTCGCTCCTCCTCACGCTCATGGGGCTGACGCTCATGATGTTCGGCGCCGGCGCGCTCATCGCCCGGTCGAGTCGCGTGCGTCAGCTGATCGAGCAGGACACGGTCGCGGTCAATGCGGCCTGGGCGATCGCGAGCCTCGCGGTCGTGCTGCTCGGGGTGCGACTCGCGCTTGGATATCGCGTGAGCTACGCGGCGCCCTACCACGCGAGGGGCGCCGACACCGCGGTCGGCCTCTGGGTCGTACTGATCGTGATAACGACCGCGCTGCTCCGGTGGGACGCCTGGGGCTCGCGCGTGCTGAACTGGTTCTACCGACTGGAGCGCAGCGTGCGCATCCGCACCCGCGTCACGGCGCTGGCCGTGGTCGCGGAGGGGCGGTGGGCGAGAGTCGTCCCGCGCTCGTCAGGCGGATGGAAGGGATGGCTTACGCTCGTTGCCGGGCTCGCGCTCGTGATGTACCAGCGGCCGGGCACCTTCGCGGGAACCGCCGGGGTGGTTTCCCTCACGTTGCTGGCGTGGGTGCTCGTCGAATACCTCACCGCCCATCCGCGGACGCGACGGTCGGTCGATACGGCTGGCGCGGTGCTCTCGTCCGAGGACCTCGAGCACGACAAAGCACGCTGGGCAGCACTGGCGCTCATCACGTTCGGTATTCCGCTCAGCGTCCTCGTGCGCGACGTCGCGCTCGTGATGACGATCGCGATCACGGCGATGTTACTCATCGCGGCGGTGTTGACGCATTTCGTCACCCGCCTGGGCTCGGCGTCCGCGACCGCGGCCACCGACGAAGGTGGGACGGTCCCGTCCCGATGGGGCGCGGTCACGATGGTGCTCCTGCTGCTGACGGCGCTCAACCTCGCCATGCTCTGGGTGGAGGGGCCGACGCTTTTATTCGTCGGCGTGTTCTTCCTCTTCCTGCTCGCGGTTCGGCTTGGCCATCACCTGGGCGCGTCGCTCACGCGCGTCCACGTCGTGCGCGCGCTCACCGTCGCCGGCGTGTTCCTAGCCGCGATGTTCCTCGTCGTCACCATCGACTTCGGTCTCGTGCTCGTCGTCGGCCTGCCACTGCTCGTCACGCTCCTGCTGGCGGTGGGCATCGATCGAGTCCCAACGCGTCTCGCCGGAGCAGTGGGCGTGCTCGCGGTGGTGGGCGCGGTGCTCGCCTGGCCCGCGCTCTCGCCTAACGCCGCGCAGCTCTCCACGGAGCAGGCGCCGCACGAGACCGACGCGGCGTTCGCGTCGCTGGGCGGACCACTCCGGCACGTGCCGGGCTTCACCGACCCGGTGAGGCGCTCGGTCGTGCGCGGGCTCGCCGCCTTCCACCCCGATCTGCTCGAGCGCGTGCTCGCCCGGGCCGGGCCGAGCCCGGCGCGCGAGGAGATCGTGCCGGCGCTGGAACAGGTGTGGGGAGGACGGGCGTACTCGGCGAGCGGACTCGCCGGACATGGATTGGCGGGGCCGACCGTGATCGGACGAGGGGTGCCCGCCGCCGTGTCGGACGCCGAAAACGCGTTCTCCGTGTATCTCATCGCCGAGCACGGATTCCTTGGCGGGCTGGCCGTGCTCGCGGCGTACATCGTGATGGCGATCGTGCCGCTCGCCGTGCTGTGGTCCATCTACCGGGCCCCACCTCACGCGAACCGCCCGGACGATACGGCGGTCGCGGTGCTCGTCGGTGGCATCCTCCTGATCACCGTCCCGGCGGTCTACGTCGCGGCGTCCAATCTGGCGATGGTGCCGCTCACCGGGCAGAACATGCCGTTCCTCGGTCTCAATGCGTGGAGCGACGTGACGTTCGTCGGCGGGATCATCACGGCCATCCTCGCGGTGCTGCTCGACACGTCGCTCATCACCGGTAACCGGGAGCGAGCCACGTGACGCGCCGCCTTCGCATTCTCTCGCTGCTCATTCCCGCCGCCGTGCTTTGCGGCGTGCTCGGCGCATTCGGCTTCGTCGTCGCACAGCTGTATGAGGCGGCCTATGATCAGCGCGCGCGGGGGCCGCTGCTGTATCGCGCACTGGAAGAGGAGCTTGCCGCCGGACTGGAGCCGAGCGATAGCTCACTCCGCGGAGCGATTGCGGTGAGCGAGGATTCCGTTCGGCTCCGGCGTGCGGGCGAGTCCCTGACGGTGCGGTTCGATACGCTCGCGATCGTGGATACGGGGCAGTCGCCTTCGCTTCGGGAGGGAGGCTTCGTCGCCGACCAGGTGCAGCGGTACAACGCGATCCAGCGCCGGCGCGTGCGTGACGTGCGAGACCGATTCGCGCGGCGGGGGATGAGCCTCGGCCCGCTCGTCGATTTGCGGGAGAAGGAGAATCCCTCGGTGTTCCGAACGCGGGTGCGCTTCGTGGACGACTCGTCAGGCGAGCGCTACCGAAGCACGCTGAGCTCGCGCGCGGCGACGACCGGGATGCGCGTCGCGTCGCCCTTCGAGTCGAGGCGAGAGGTGATGATCACCGCCCGTCGAGCGGCAGAGCAGTTCGCCTTCGTTGGACTGGACACGACCGTCACGCTCGCGGGACGCGGCACGACACCCGGTGGCCGTCGCGGCTGTGCCTTTCTCGTGCGTCAGGACTCGGCCGGCATCCAATGCCGGAAGCCGGGGTCGGCGCGCCCCGAGATCCTCATGGCGCTCGATCGGCGCGGGCAGCCGGGCACGCTGAAGATGTTCCGTCGTGACAGCGTGTTCTACGATGGGAAGCTCGTGCCGCACCGCCAGCCGTTGTCGATTCGGCGGGGCGGCCTATTCCGGTTGCCGTCGCGCATTCTCGGTCAGCCGGGCGAGCCGATGGCGCTCGAGCAGACCGTATCCGGCATCCTAGCCGGTACCCAGTGGGTGAATGGCCGCGTTGTGTGGCGGCAGAACTCCGACTGGGACACGCCGATTGCGCGGCAGATGGTCTCGGCGAGCGGCTTTGGGCTGATGTCCGCGCTCTCGACCCCACGCGTCGTTCCGCTGAGCCTCGACGAGCAGCTCTCGCGCGAGCTGCAAGCCGCGCTGGAGGCGTTCGTCGACGAGCAGCCGCAGGCTCGCGACCTGTCGTTCGCGGTCGGGGTGATCGCGAACCTCACGAGTGGCGAGATCCTCGCGGCCCCGGAAGTCAATCACCGCTATGCCGACGCGCCCAGCAGCGTGCTGCGAAGCGTGAACGTCGGGTCCGCCATCAAGCCGCTGCTTGCGGCGGCCGCTCTCACCGCGCTTCCGGAGCTTGCGTCTCTTCAGATACGAAACGATGGCGGGCGGATCAGCGACCTTTGGGGGTATCCGCTGTCGAGCGAATTCGAGACCGGTGGTCGGTGCCCCATCGGGTGGATCGACTTGCGTCGATTCCTCGAGTGCTCGAGCAACGTCTACTCCGCGATGCTCGTCAGCGCCGCGCTGCAGCCAAGGACGAATCGTCGTCTCGCGCTCGAGTATCGGCCTGGTGGCGCGTTCCGCCTGAACTCGCGAGAGGAAACCGGGCGACAGCCGCGAATCCCGCTCGAGCGGGACCTCGGGATTCACCCCGAGTCGCTGTTCGCGAGCGTACTCTCGCATGGACTCGACGATCTGTTCGGCATTACCACCTCGCTCGAGGAAGCGAGCGTGGACGCCGGGGATTCCACGGTGTGGGAAGGTCTCACCGACGCGGCCGGCAATGTGGTGCGGGTGCCGAGTGGCTTGTGGCCCGAACGGGCGCGCGTGGGGCTGGTCGTTCAAGGACGCCGCTCGACGCTGCGACGACTGGCGGCGGTGGCGATCGGAGCGGGAGAGGCGCGCCTGACTCCGATCGATCTCACTCAAGCATTTGGCCGGCTGGTGAGTGATCGCACGCTCCTGTTGCGGTTCGTGCCGGCGGACACCGGCGCAACGCCCGCCTCCAGCCACGGGTTGAGAGCGCAGCGATGGTATCCGGCGTTCATGGCCGGACTGCGCGGCGTTGGGGAGACCGGTACCGCCGCCGGCACGGGGACGCTCGTGAGGCGCGCCCTGGGACCTAACGTCACCTTCCTGGGCAAAACCGGCACGCTCAACGCTCCCGGACTGTCCTATCGACGAGCACCCGATCCCGTCTCGGCCAACGGCCATGGGTTCGGTGCATGGGATGCGATCGTCAACGTCGACCCCGTCGTGGCGACGACGCTCGTGTTCGCGGTCGGCACTCCGTCGAAGAGTGGCGGGCCGGCCCTGGGGTGTGGACTGGTCGGCACCATCTACTTCCGGCTGAATCGGGAAGTGGATCGCGTGGACCCACTGGCGCTGGCGTTCGCGAATCAGCGCCTGTGGCCGGTGCTGCGACGCCACTGGAGCCGACTCGGCGTGTGTCCCACGCGCGCGCCGAGCGGCTCGCCGCGTGTTCGATTCACGGCGGCCCGCCCCTAGTCGGCTCCGGCGCGACCGAGGCGGTCCCGTTTCCGATGGCTAGCTCGCGACCTTCTGGACGTTCTCCGCCGCGGGACCCTTCTGGCCCTGAACGAGGTCGAACTCCACCCGCTGTCCCTCGGCGAGCGATTTGAATCCCGAGCCCTGAATGGCCGAGTGATGGACGAAGCAGTCCTTCTGCGCCCCGCCCTCGGGAGTAATGAAGCCGAATCCCTTGGCATCGTTGAACCACTTCACGGTACCGTTGGTACGCATAACGACAATCCTCACATGTGATGCCGGCGGAGCCGGCCGAACGACCGGACAGACCGCCGAACAGAGTATCTACTCGCCGCGTGGCACCCAGTCAGGCACCACTTCGGGGCCTTCACTCGACGGCGCCACGCCCCAGAGGCGCAGGCGTCCCAATCCTCCCGACCGCTCCAGGGAGAAAGCCGTCCACCCGTTCGATGCGGCGACGGCGCGATTGACCGCGAGCCGGTCCTGCACGGCGTCATGCGCCGCCTCGGTGTCGCCCGGAGCACCGCGGTGGGCGATCGAGTCAAACCGGGTGTACAGCGTCTGGAGGGAAACCAGGTGATGGGACATGCGCGGCCTCGAGTGAAGGAGAAATTCCAGCTCCATGCGGCGCCAATGCGCGTCGTCGCCGCGCCAGGGCATCGCGCTCCTCATGGCTTGTCCTGCACCTCGACGCCAGCGCCGGCGACGATCACGAACTCGGCGCGCCGGTTCTGCCACCAGCACGATTCGTAAGGGTCCTCACAGATCGGACGCCAGGCACTGAAGCCCACCGCCACGATTCGCTCGGAGCCGATTCCACGCTCGGTCAACCAGCGCTTCGCCGCTCCCGCGCGCGTCCACGCCAGGGTGATGTTGTCCGCACTGGAGCCGCGAGCGTCCGCTTGCCCCTCGATCCGGATCCGCAGCGCTGGCATTCCGTGAAGCAGATCGAGCTTCGCTTCGAGCGCCGCAATCGCGTCCGGGCGAATCGCCGAGCTGCCGACATCGAAGTAAATGGTGGTGCTCATTCGGTCCTCAATCTCGACCGGGCGTAACCCGGCGACGCGGCCGACGGCGAAGCGATCCGAGCGAGCGGGGACAAGCGAAGCGTGCCGAGCGGAGTCACGCGCAGCGCGGTGAGTCTCGAGGCCCATGATCGCGACGGGATCCGACTCTCGCAGCGCCGGCATCGGGGCCGGATACACCGTGGCCAGCTCGCCGCGGCTGCTCGAGATGCGCTCGCTGGTGACGTCGCGTTTCGGGAGCATCCAGCTGAGGCCCAGGCGGAATCCCCAGTTGGAATGACGGCGGAGGGTGTCGCCTCCGTTGATGTACTCGCGGGTGCCATCGACCCGGAGCGCGCCAGCGCGGCCGAACGGGAGACGCACGCCGGCACTCAGGCTCGTGCCCCAGGCGTCGAAGGAGCCGTAATCGTTATGCACGGCCCCGCCACCCAGCAGCAGCTGGTTCGAGCCAATCGGGAAGTTGTACGTGACGTCCAGGAGTACGGGAAACACGTTGGTCGTTCCCGATCCCGCCATCTGGTCGACGCGTGTGAATCCGACGCCCCCCTCCAACTCCCAGCGCGGATGGACGAAATAGCCTAACCGGACACCGACTCCGACGCCCGATTGGAGATGAGTCGCGGGCGCAAAGTCGGTGTAACGCCCGAAGGTGTTGAGCTCCAGCGTTCGCACGCCGGGCTGCTGCGCGAAGGCGGGCAAGGTGAAGAGCGCGGTCAGAAAGATCGTGAGAGCGGCGATCTTCAGAAGCAACGTGATGATGGCCCTGGCACCCAGGGTGGGAGGGTCGTGAACGACGGCGTGCAACATGGTTGCTCCTCGGGCTGGCTGCTGCGCCGCGGCGACCATCGGCGGAGGGATGCTCTGACTACCGATCGCGTGGTCTGCGTCCAACCATTGCCCAACTCAGTATACGCCATTGTCCGGCAATGTCAATGACATGTTCAGTCGCATGGATTGACACAGGCTGAACAAAAGCGCATTTTAGTGGCATGATGCGTGTTGCCGAGCTCCAGGTCAGCAGGCACCCGATCGGGGTAGTTGCCGAGCGGACGGGGTTGTCGCCCGATCTCCTTCGGGTATGGGAGCGGCGCTATCGCGCGGTGGAGCCATCGCGCGCGCCCGATGGGCAGCGGCTGTATTCGGATACGGACGTCGAGCGCCTTCGGCTGCTGCGGCTGGCGACCCTCGCCGGGCGCAGTATCCGGCAGGTGGCGCCGTTGGGGACCGACGAGCTCACCCAGCTGGTGCGGGAGGACGAGGCCGCGCGTCAGCGCGCGGTGCGGTGGGAGGAGCGGGCGCTTCCCGCGGCGGTGGAGGAAGATGTCGACCGAGCGCTCGAGCTCGCGCGAGCCGTCGACGCGCCTGGGCTGGACAGCCTGCTGCGCCGGATGGCCGCCGCGTTAGGCGTGCCCCTGTTTCTCGACGGGTTCGTGGCGCCGCTGCTGCGGCGGATGGGCGAGGAGTGGGAGGCCGGCCGGCTGGCCGTGGCGCAGGAGCACCTCGCGACCGCGATCATTCAGCGCGTGCTCGAGGGGCTCATTCACTTCATGGCCGCGCCGCACGGGGCCCCGAATCTCCTCGTCGCGACCCTGGCAGGGGATCAGCACAAGATGGGAGCGTTGCTCGCCGCGACCGCGGGGGCCGCTGAAGGATGGCGCGTGACGTATCTCGGGCCGGGTTTGCCCGCCGAGGAGATTGCGACGGCGGCCGTCGCCGCGGGGGCGCGCGCGGTGGGAGTGAGTGTCGTGCAGCGCGCAGAGCCCGAGCGGGTGCTCGCCGAGCTGCGAACCGTTCGAGCGCGGCTTCCGGCGTCGGTGCCGCTGCTCGCTGGCGGTGCAGGCGCGGCGGCGCTGACTCCAGATCTCGAGGGTGCGGGGATCCACGTGGTCGCGGACCTGTCCGCGCTGCGCGCGGCGCTGCGAAAGCAGGGAACGGGCTGGTCGATCGACGGCCGGCGATAGCGGACGCGGTGATTGGGGACGATGCACGAGACGGCGCGGGCAAAGGCCCGCGCCGTCGATCTATACGTGCACTTCACGCCGTGGTCGTGCCACCGGCGCTTACTTCGTCGCGCGGGCCTTCCCGGCGATAGCCGGTGTGTCCGGTCGAACTTCGGCGCGTCCGCTCGCCAGCTGGCCGCCGTTCTTGCTGTGGGCGACCGCTTTCACCTGGATCTTGCGGGGCTGCGGCATCGCTGATTTCGGGATACGGACCTGGAGAAGCCCGTTTTCGACGTCCGCCTGGATCTTGTCGGTCTCGACGCCTTCGGGCAGTTGGAAACGGCGGCTGAACGAACCGTAGCCGCGCTCGACGAGATGGAACCTGCCCTCGTCCTTCCACTCCTCGCTCCGCTCGCCGCGGATGGTAAGGACGCCGTTCTCGGTCGTTACGTCGACGTCATTTGCGTCGGCACCGGCGATCTCGACCGTGAAATTCAGCTCGCGATCACTCTCGCGAATGTCAACCAGTGGCGTCCACTCGCTCTGGTCGGTCCTGCCCTGCGTAATGGCACCCTCGAACAGCCGATAAAGCTCCCGCTGCAGGCCGAGTGTGGGTGTCGTCATGGCTGGTGTGTACAGCATGTAGCCTCTTGTGTAGCGAGGGCCCTTCCTTCGCGTTCACTGGACAGTCGGGCCCTGATGGCTTCCCAGCTAACTGGGTAGCAATATACGTCCGGGGCGCCATTTGTCAAGTGTTTGTCCAATACAGACCATAAACACCGCCATGGATGGCCCGATCCGTTCATGGTTTGTCCTAGGCAAAGACTTGACACAAGCCAGGCCATCGCATATCTTTCACTCCTATGCAGGGCGGCGTTGGAGCCTGTCGTCCAGCAGCCAGCAACATGGCTTCTTCCAGGAGCGACGACATGACACGCCAATTCGCCGAGAAGCTTTTACCCTCAGCTCGGCCCGCGGCCTCCCCGTTGGCGCCTGGATCGCCCGCTCTCTCGATGACTGGCTCGACCAGGCCGCAGCCACCCCGCGATGCGCAGGCGCGCGCCGACGCCGCGCGCCTCCCCCGCTGGGGTCCGAAGGCCACGCTTGTCGAGGCCGTGGCGTCGTCGGGCCACTTCAAGACGTTTGCACGGGCCCTCCACGACACGCACCTCGAAGACTTGCTGAGCGAGACGGGCCCGTTCACCGTGTTCGCGCCCACCGATGCTGCGTTCGCGAAGATGCCCGCTGCCGAGCTGGAGTCATTGCTCGCCGACAAGCCCAGGCTGCGGTCGGTGCTCAGCAACCACATCGTGGCGTCGAAGGTGCGGGCCCCTCGAGAGCGCGTCTCGAACACGGCGACCGCCGTCGATGGACGCAGGCTGACGATGACGGTCCGCCAGGGGTACTACAAAGTCAACGATGCGCAGATCGTGAAGACGAACCTTCGCGCCGCGAACGGCGTAATCCACGCCATCGATTCGGTGCTGCTCGCGACTGCCAGCGCGTCGTGACGGGGCGCGAAGCCAAACACCGCCTCCGCCTCGCGGACCTCGATGATCGAGGCGCCGACGGGCGAGCCGATGACGACGGGATGATGGGGTCCGGCCCCGTTCTCGTCATCCACGACCCGCTGGAGGAGGCCGAAGCGCGCTTCGCCTTCCTCGCCGAGTCGACGCGATGCCTGGCCGATTCGCTGGACTATGAGACGACGCTGGCGACAGTCGCGCAGCTGGCGCTTCCGCAGTTCGGCCAGTGGTGCATCGTCGACGTCGTCGAGCCCGACGGGACCATCCGCAGACTGTCGGTCATTCATCCCGACCCGGCCAAGCAGCGGCTCGCGCGCGAGCTTCACCGCCGCTACCCGCCCGCGTCGACCGACTTGCTCGGCGCGCCGCGTGTCATTCGCACCGGACGCACCGAGATCGTGCTCCAGGTGGCCGATGCGGAGCTCGTCCGCGCATCGCATGACGCCGAGCACCTGGAGCTCCTGCGTACGCTGGGCACGATGTCGTTCATGATCGTGCCGCTCATCGCGCGCGGTCAGACGTTAGGCGCCATGACCTTCCTGACGGCGGATGCCGACCGCGTGTACGGCGCCACGGATATCCTGCTCGCGGAGGATCTGGCGGGGCGTGGCGCGATGGCGATCGACAACGCGCGGCTCCATCGCGCGACCGATACGGCACGCGGCGAGGCCGAAACGGCCAGGGGCGTCGCCGAACAGGCCTTGGCGGAATCCCGCGCGGCGCGGGACGCTCTGCAGGGATTGAACGCGGCGCTCGAATCCTCGAGCGCGGAGCTCAAGCTCCACGACCACGTGCTCGAAAGCATGGTCGAAGGTGTGAGCATCACGAACGCTCACGGGACGATCATCTACACCAATCCCGCCGAGGACGCGATGTTCGGATATCTCCCGGGCGAGATGGTCGGGCGGCGCGGGCCGGTTCAGAAACCCTATCCCCCTCCCACGGACCGTCGCGTCAGCGCGACCAGTCGCGAACAGATCGACGAACGCCGCGGCTGGATCGGCGAATGGGAGAACGTGCGAAAGGACGGCACGCTCTTCAGCACGCGCGCGCGTCTGAGCCCGCTCGATGTGGCCGGCGAGCGCTACTGGGTGTGTGTCCAGCGCGACGTCACGGAAGAGAAGCGCGTCGAGACCATGCGACGCGAGGCAATGGAGCTCGAGGAGAGATCTCGCACGGCGCTGGAAGATGCCTATCGCACCGTGGAGACGGCGAGCCGCGCCAAGTCGGAGTTCCTCGCCGTCATGAGCCACGAGCTTCGGACGCCGCTCAACGCGATCGGCGGGTACGCGGAGCTGCTGGAGATGGGCCTCCGGGGGCCGGTGAACCCGGCACAACTGAAGGATCTCGGCCGCATCCGCGAGGCACAGGAGCGACTCGTCGGGCTCATCGATGACGTGCTCAACTACGTGCGCATCGAGACAGGGCGCGTCGAGTACGAGTTGACGGAGGTCAAGGTCCATCCCGCGTTGCTTTCGCTCGAGACCATGATCGCGCCACAGGTGCGCGCCTTGGGCCTGACGTACACGTACCTTCGCTGCGATCCGGCGCTCACCGTGCACGCTGACCGCGGAAAGGTGGACCAGATCCTGATCAACCTCCTCACGAACGCCCTCAAGTTCACGCCCGCGGGCGGGAGCATCACGTTGTCCTGCGACTTCGACGCTGAGTGCGTAAGGATACTCGTTCGAGATACCGGGGTCGGCATTGCCGCCGACCGCCTCGAGACGATCTTCTCGCCGTTCGTGCAGGTCGACAAGCGCGTGACGCGCCGGAACGATGGCATCGGACTCGGCCTGGCGATCAGCCGCGACCTCGCCGTCGGTATGAGCGGTCAGTTGACGGCGGAGAGCACGCTCGGCGCCGGCTCGACATTCATCCTGGCTCTGCCGCGGGGCGGGTAAGCGCCGGTAGATTCCGCGCGTGTCCCGTCCTGTCCGCGCGATCTCGGCTGTCGTCGGTCTCCTCTGGTCCGCCATCGGGTGCGCCTCTCAGACGCGATCCGCGGGCGACCTTCAGCAGGCCGACACGGTGCGCGTGCTGGTCTACAACATCCACGCGGGAAAGGACGCGGACGGCGTCGACAATCTCGGCCGAGTCGTGTCACTGATCCGTGAAACTCGCGCGGACCTCGTTCTCCTTCAGGAAGTCGATCAGGGGACTCGCCGATCGGGAGTCGTCGACCAGCCGGCGGTGCTCGCCGTGGGGACGGGCCTGCACGTCGCGTTCGGGAGCGCGCTCGACTACGACGGCGGCAAGTACGGCGTCGCGACGTTGTCCCGCTGGCCGATCACCTTCGACACGCTGCATCGCCTGCCGGTCGACCCACCGCAAACGCGAGCAGGCGGCTCTCGTGAGCCGCGGGGGCTTCTGCGAGCGGACATCCGGTCACCGTACGGCACCATCGCGCTGTTCAACACGCACATCGATGCGTCCCGCGAGGACAACTGGCGACGACAGGAGGCGCAGGTGATCGCGTCGACGGTCAGGACCGCTCGGCAAGCACATGCGCTCGTCCTGCTCGGGGGAGACATGAACTCCACGCCGGAGAGCGCCGTCCAGCAGATCGTTCATGGCGTGGGGCTGCGCGACGCGTTCGCGGAATGTGGGGCGGGAGCCGGCCTGACCTACCCAGCCGATTCCGCGGTGAAGCGAATCGACTATCTCTATCTGAGTGGCGCGATGCGTTGCGCGCGGGCGGACGTGCCGGTGACGAGAGTCTCCGATCACCGACCGCTCGTGGTCGATGTGCTCATTCCGCGCATGCGGTGAGGGTCGGGTTCGTCTCGCACCGAGTGGTACCCATTCATCGCGCAACGAGCCCTAACAGCCTTGACACAGAGGGCACAGAGACAACACAGAGACTCACAGAGAACTGCAACTGCGAATGCTTTTTTTGGGGTTCCTCTCGGAATATCGGGATTGTCTGAAGCCTGGCTGCGGTCCCCAAGCGGCCACGAACAGCTGAAACTGCCAACTGACCCGAATAACAACACGAATTACGCGAATTGCCTCTTGCGACTCGAACTCGGCTGTCTAGTAACAACAATGTGCCGTTGGGCTTGTGTGCGGAGGGTTGCGCGGCGCCGGGAGCAATTCGGGCAATTCGGGTTGTTATACGGGTCCGTTCAGCAGTTCGGCTGTCCGTGGCCCGTCACCA